>CAYOOA010000070.1:0-11091 GCA_964405455.1 uncultured Anaerolineaceae bacterium
ACCAGGGCCAGGTCAAACACATCCACCTTGCCGGAGAAGTTCACATCGGCGTCATTATTGATGGTCTGACCGTAGGAACCTCCAACCACGGAGGCGTCGTTAACACTGATGATATCAGCCAATTCTGTAATATCAGGATCTGGGTTGATATCTTCCAGAGCCCAATATGCATTGCCGCCCTTCAGTTCCAGCGGGTTGATGACCTGCTTGGAAGCGGAGAGGGCGACCCGCTTATTCAAATCTGGCCACAGGTTCAGGTAGCGCGGCTGGTTGGTGGTGATGACGTAATCACCTGCCGCCACGTTGCTGAAGCTCAGGTTGGTGCTGATCTGGTTGATCGAGGTGGCCGTGTAGGGACCGTAGGGCACCAGGACTGCCGTCAAGGTCACCGGGACGCCGCCGCGGAAGGTGCGGCCTTGCATCGAGACGGTGCCGGTGACGGACAGGTTATCGTAGGCCGTGCCGGGCTGGCTGAGGGTCGCCAGCAGCCGATCCGGATCGGGCAGGATGTCATACAGGCTGACGCCTACAGGACCGGAGTAGGCAGAGGCGAAGGTGATGGTGAAGCTAAGCGGGTTGGAAGCCAGGGGCAGGGTCACCGAGACGGTGCAGCCTGTCGGGCAGGCCACGCCGTTCACCAGGGTGCCGGCCGGCAGGTCAAAGACCATGTTGAACGGGCCGGGGATGCCGCTGGGGTTGGTCACCGTCAGGTTGACGGTGCTCGGGATGCCCGCCAGGTACGGCCCGGCCAGGTTGCCGGTGATGGTCGGCTTGGTGTAGACTGTGACCGTTTGGTTCAAAGTGGCCAGGCTTGTTGGAGTGGTATCACTCAATGTGGCCGTGATGGGATAGCTGCCGGCCGTGGCAAAAGTGGCCGTGAAGGTCAGCGTGGTGCTGGCGCCGGGAGCGAGTGAGGCGATCGAGGTCGCCCCATTGATGACGGCATCCCCCGGGAAGCCCGCAAATGCCAGGCTTAAGTTGGTCAGGGTTGCCCCATCCGCCGGGTTGGTCACGGTGATACTGAAGGATTGCGGGTCGGTGGTCAAGAAGTAATCAGTCAGACCTGTGGAGCTTAATGTTGGCAGATTGATGACATTGACCGTGCTGTCGACCAGCGCCGCAGCATAGATGTTGGTCGAAGGAGCAGTTGGACCTGTTGGAGCCATGGAGAAGTTGTCCGAAGTCTCATCCAGGTTGAGTGAATAGGTTCCTGTCGTCGACGGGGTAAATGTGACCGTGAAGAGCGGCAGGTTTTGGCCCGTGACCGGGGTGCCGTCCAATTCATAACCAGTGAAGGTAATGCCGGTTGAGGTCACACCAAGGGCGAGTTGAGTGCCAAAGACTGTACCGAGAGAAGTACCTGATACTGTAAGTCCGGCAGGGAAGGTGAGCCTGAAATTTGCACCCATCACATTCTGGAAATTTCCATATACCGTATAGGTGATGGGCTGGCCACGCACAACCTGGTTCAACCAGGGCGTGCCGCTGGAAGCCAGATAGAGGTCCGAGTGGGTCCAGGGGTCTGCATCCACGTTGGCAATCGATCCAGCCCCTGCGTAAGCATCCCAGGAGTTGAACTCAGCATTAATGGATACACCCGAGGAAATGGCCGGTGCGCCGACCCTCTGGAACAGGTTGCCCTGGATGCCCTGGTTGTTGGTGACTGTTCCGCCAAAGACGATGCCAGAGCCGTCAAGGTCGTGGAACCAGTTATCCACCACCTGCACATCGGTGATATTGCCGGCAAAAGCAACCCCTGCGCCGGTAGTCTGGCCGGTGCCGTCGAACTCAATGCCCTGGATGATCACATTAACCAGGCTGGCGGCGACATCGATGCCGTTCGAGCCGTTCGTCGGCACGCACTTGGCCCCCCCGATGCTTTGAGTGGTGATGGTGGTGTAGCTGGCATTGACACTGATGCACGGCGAACTATTCTGGATGACTGTGCCATTTTCAAGAACGATGGTCAGGTGAGGTGTATCAATGTGATAACCGGTTGAACCGCCCGTGTTATACAACATTGCCGGCACATTAATGGTGGAGCCTTGCGGAGCATGATCGAGCACATACTGCAGATCATCAGCCCAATTATCCCCAATCAAGATTGTGCAGCCAGCATCACCGCACCAGGGAGTAAAATTGGTCGAACCAAGAGTGGAGTTGGCGCTCGGACCCAAAACACTACCCCACCAGTTGGGGGAAGCGTTGACAGTGTAAGTGCCACCTGCATTTGTGGGATGAATCGCCGTTCCATAGCCAATGTTGGTGAACTGGTTATTGGTCACTGTGACCGTTCCACCCGCCGGATTTGCCTCAAAGAAAATAGCTGAATTATCCAGACTGGTGGCGGTCAACGTGCTGAAAGTATTGCGATTCACAATCGCATTGGCTGAAGGCCCTTCCAGACCAATTGCATGCGTCCATCCACCACTGATGGTGGAGAAACGATTGCCCTCAATGAGTGCGCCAGGGGCTCCAGCTCCATTGTTTAGCAGGATGCCATAGCCACCTTTGGTGGTGCTGGCGATATTCATGAAGGTGTTGCCACGAATGATCAGGCCAGTGTTTGGATCGGTACTGTTGGAATCACCCGAATTAACTGCCGTCACACTCTTCGTGTTTGCGAACATCGAGCTAAATATATTCCCCTGCACCAGCACATTATCCGCGCCGTTGGGGAAGTAGACACCCTTCACATTCGCAGTCATTGACGGATTGCCAATATCATGAATGCGGTTGTGAGAGATCTGGATGTTATTGAGGGCGGATCCAATCAGGATACCATACGTCTGGTTGGGATTGCTGATATCCAGCCCGTCCACTTTTACATCGCTGGAATTGATGGACATCTGCCCGACGACAGAAACGTCAAACGTGGCAAAGTTGTCCCAGTAAACATCATAATCCGCCCCGAAATTGTAGACATTGAGGATGACATTTCCCAGAGTCTTGGTATCAGGGTCTGCAAAGGTGGATCGTAAAACTCCATCCACAAAGTATTCAACACCAACACCAGGTGTCAGTGTGTAGGTTAGTGTGTGCCAACCTCCATAGTCTGAGGACGAGGCAGCCGACAGCAGGTAATAGCCACCATGGATATAGTCAAAGTAGTAGAAACCAGGGGTTTCAACTCCAACATGGCGCCAGGCTAGAATCGGGTAGGCGGAAATATCAGCTCCGTCAAATCCGGTTCCCCAAAGCCCGGCTGTTTGCTCGCCAGTGGACCAGGCGGGATCGACCCAAAGGTCAATGCTGACGGTCTGTTTGGCACCAGACAGATTGACATCCAGCTTGCGACCCTGTGTATTATAGAATGTTGATGAATAAGCAGGGGGGCGATTGGCGGCAGAGTCGGCTACCCGTACACCATGCTTGAGCACCATTTCGCCATTGAAATTGGCTGACTCAAATACGGCCGGGGCATAGCGGTCTGTATACCAGACTCCCGGGGCGGCTGAAGGTCCAACCATAACCGAGGAGGAGAAATCTCGATTGAGCCCAGGACCTTGCAGGGTTACTGCCTTGTTTATTACAACACTTTCGGGATAAACCCCAGGCAAAATATAGATTGTCCCACCAGGAACAACCCGGGCGATACCTTCCGTGATGGTTTTCTTCGGACTGCGCGCTGTGCCATCGCCGGATGTCGCCACGCTCGCATCCACATAAACAGTGGAGAGAACGGCAGGAGTAGTCCTTTGATCCTCAATGAATGCATTGTTGTTGGCGGTCGACATCGCCAGGATATCTGTATAGTATTGTACTGGCATAGAGGAAAGGATCGCAATGTCATAGACGTTCGCGTTTGCCCCTGTGCCCCAAGTATTCCCGGTGAAAGTAAGATTTCCACCTTCTAGAACCCAACCCTTTGTGCGGTAGACATAGTTATTGGAAATTGTTCCGGTGTGAGTACCGCTGATATACGCAGGTTGGCGTAAATCATAGATTTCATTTCCGGTTATCAGCAAATTGGTAAATGAGCCAGCGTTGACAACCATCGCCCGGCTAACATCACCATCACCAATTACAAATTTTCCCCAAATCTTATTATTTTGAATGGTGACGTCACTTGCCCGGACTCTGATAATGTCCTGCTCACCAACCTTATCCGTTTTCTCGATGGAACAACCCTGTAATGTGGCTCCGGCAGCAGAAATATCAAACCTGTCTCCAGTCCCGGAAACCTGGATGAGAGCTGAAGGATCGCAACTCAGGGTCACATCTTTATTAACATTAATCGTGGTAGTCAAGATGTTGGTGCCGTAGATATTGATAGTATCTTGGGTTGATGCCGCGTCAATGGCTGCCTGGATAGACAAACCAGGGGCAACCACCGGGCTGCCGCTGGCCCAGCTTTCCACCACGGAAGCTGCAGGGTGGGCAAATATGCCGGCAGCAGCAACCGCATCAGGCAGCGTGAGGGTGAAGAAGGTATAGTTTGGCGCGTCCGTGTTGTTCACCAGGGTGTACCCGAATGTATCCTGGGTGAAATTCGTCACCGGAAATGCCGGAGCCACCTGGAAATACAGCTTGACTGATTCGGCAAAGGAGTTCGTTCCAGCAAGTGAAACGTGATCCGAGCCCTGGGTATATGCGGTGCTGTCCGTATACAGTGCCATACCACCCCAGGCGTTCCCGCTGGTGGTGACGTTGGAGACAGCCATGTTGCTGCAATTGGTAAGGGCCAGGCCAACCCCGTGAGCAGAGCCGGTGATTGTGACATGGTCCACCGTGCTGCCGTTCAGCCCATTCAAGTCAATACCAGAACGATAGCTGTTCTGAACAGTGACATTTTGAATCGTGGTGATTGCATTTTCACCGGCCACCTTCAGGCCGTAGCCATTAGTGGGTGCAGATGGGCCTCTCAGGGTGAAATTTTGAAAAGTAGTGGTGAAATCTCCATTGACATCAATGCCGTAACCGCTAGGAATTGAGCTGGCATCAATAATCACACCTGCTTGAGACGATCCCACCAGGCTGATGCTCTTATAGACCAGGAGCCCGCTGCTGAGGGTATATGTGCCATTGGCAATTGTGATGGTATCACCGCTCACGGCCGCATTAATGGCGTCCTGGATGGTTGAGTAAGTACAACCACTTGTACAAACATCCAAAGTTGCCGCCCGTACGCTGCCGGTCGGCATACCAAACAGGCCGACCACCAGCACCAGGGCCAAAGTCAAATAAATCCAACGCTTGGTACTCATGATATTTAATCCTCCACTTGCTTGTTGAAAGGGGCCGGGCCAAAACGCCGCCCGGTGGACGGAAAATTCCCGGAATCAAGCCGGGCCGGGGATGAAAGAATCAAAACTCTCCCAGATGCGCGCCTCCCTTCGCTGGACATGAGAAAATGAGGGAAAAATGTCGGGGAATCGATCGTTTTGCTGGTGAAAGTGGCTCCCCCAGTGAATTTGGACCTGCACAGGCACAACGCTCAGCCGGTTCGATGCAAACCTCCCTTTTCGCATGTATTTCGGCGGTGGACGGTTATCCAATCTTTTCTGTCCACCCTAAATTCAAGATTAAGATATTCTAATTATATGATAAAAATGCCGTTTTACAAGTATTTATGACAAAATTCAGCCAATTTTAAGATGATTCTCCGCCCCGGGGCGGGGGTTGCAGGCCGGGAGGGAGACTCCCGACCTGCAACTGGAAGAAATGGTTTTTACGGCAGCCAGGCACCGTAGGCGGCCGCCGAAGTGAGGAGGTAATTGCCGCCAACCAGCACCAGGTCAAAGATATCCACCTTGCCGGAGAAGTTGACGTCTGCGTTGCGTTCCACGCCGCTCAGGCCGTATTGCCCGGCGATAATGGAGGCATCGCCCAGTTCGACGATGTTGTCATCGTTGGCGTCGCCGCCCTTCAGTTCCAGGGCTGCCAGCGCGGTCGGCGTCGTCGTGATCAGTTTGTTGATGCCCAGCGCCGCGGTCACATCCAGGTAGCGCGCCTGGGTGGTGGTCACCAGGTAGCTGCCGGCGGCCACGTTCAACCAGCCCAGGTTGTTGCTGATCTGGTTGATGGAGGTGGCGCTGTAGGGGCCAAAGGGGAAGAGAACCGGCCCGGTCAGGGTCATCACCACGCCGTCGCGCACCGTGCGGCCCTGCATCGAGATGGTGCCCGTCACCGTGATGTTGGCGTAAATGTTCACCGGCACCGTCAGGCGGTAGAGCGGCCAGACAAAGGGATCGGTTTCCACCAGGTCAAAGGTGGCATTTCCGCTGCCAGCCTGGCTGAAGGTGATCCGCATCGGCAGGTCGCGGGTTCCAGGCGGCAGGCTGCCCAGGGTCAGCGAACCACTCACCGTTACCCAGGTCGAGCCGTTCCAGTACTCCAGCAGCGTTCCGGCCGGCCAGGTGCTGTTGTTAATGCCGATGTACACATTGTTGTAGGTATGCACCAGGTCCGGGTTGTTCACCGTCAGGGTGAAGGTCTCGGGGGTGCCGGCCAGGTAGGCGCCGTCAAGGGTGGAGGTGAGGGTCGGCTGGACGTAGACCTCGGCCGTCTGGTGGAGCGTGGCCAGCACGGCATCCGGGTCGGGGCTGAGATCCACCAGGGTGAGCGTAATCGGGTAGGAACCGCCGTGCGCCCAGACCACGCGGAACTGGCTCGTGGCGTCATAGCCCGGCCCGATCGGGAAGCCGGAGGGCGGGCCAAAGGTACCCACCAGGTTGGCCCCGCTCTGGGTCAGGGGCAGCGGCAGCCAGCTGCTGGTCGTCGTATCCCAGTATTCCAGGCTGGTCAGGTCCGCCGGGCTGGCATTTTCGATCAGGAAGTTGACCAGCACGTTGGTGTAGCTGCCGCCGTTGGCCGGGTTCTGCAGGCGGATGTTGAACATGTCCATCCGCCCGGTCAGGAAGGGCCCCGCCAGGTTCACGGCAGAAAGGGTGGGACCGCCAATCACATTGACCGCCCCATCCAGCAGGGCGCTGGCGTAGACAAAGGTGGAAGGCCCGTAGCCGGGGAACATGGCAAAGGCATCGGTTGCCTCGTCCAGGTTCAAGGCGGCGCTGCCCGCCGCCAGGGCATTGAAGGTGACCGTGTAGAGCACCAGGCCCTGGCCGCTGACCGGCGTATTGGCATACCCGGCGAAGGAGATCACCCCCGGCGTCGAAGTATCCAGCGGGGAGGTTGCCCCGGAGTGGGCCGGGTTGGTGAAGTACGTCCCGGCTGCAGCCGAAGCCACTGACAGGCGGGCGGGATCATACACCAGGCGGAAGTCGGCGCCCATCACGTTCTGCAGGTTGGCTGTCAGGCTGTAGGTGATCGTCCCGCCGGTAAAGACCTGGTTCGCCCAGGGCGTGCCGGAGGAAACCAGGCCCAGGTCCACGTGCGTCCAGGGGGTGCTGTCCACGTTGGTCAGCGTCCCGGCGCCGGTGTAGGCTCCCCATGAGTTGTATTCGGCATTCAACTGCGTGCCGGTGACGATGGCCGCCGCGCCCAGGTCCTTGAACAGGTTGCCCTGGATGCCCTGGTTGTTGGTCACCGCGCCGTTGAAGACCAGCCCGGAACCGCCCAGGTTGTGGAAGAAGTTGTCAACCACCTGCACATCGGTGATTGCATCATTGAAGAGGATGCCGTTGGCCGTGGTCTGGCCGCTGCCGTCGAACTCAATCCCCTCGATGATGATGTTCGTCCGCACCCCGTTGACCACGATGCCGCTGTCGCCGTTGGTCGGTACGCACCTGGCCCCGCCAATGCTCTGGGTGGTGATGGTGACGTAATCTGCATTAACCACAAAGCAGGGCGAGTTATTCTGGATGACCGTGCCGTTGTTGAGGACGATGGTCAGGTGCGGGGTATTGATGCTAAAGCCGCCGGAAAGCGGGCCGGGCGTGCCGAGGAAGCGGATGGTGGAACCGGCGGGAGCCAGGCTGAGAATGCTCTGCACATCCGCCCCGCTGGTGCCGCCCGGGATTTCAAACGTCCCCGGCGCGGTCGGAATCAGGCTCAGGCCGATCAGGACCGGGTCGTGGTCGCTGGAGCGGTAGGCCGCCGGGGTGTACAGGTCGGGGGAATAGCTGCCGCCCTTGAATTCGGTGTTGTAGTCAATCACCGAGGGCTCATCTGAATTAATATGCCAGAAGGCGGCCCCGGTGATCTGGGCATTGGCCGAAGCCGTGCTCAGGCCGTGATCCAGGTAGCCGGAGGTGCCGTCAAAAACGTACGAGTAGCGCTCGGCTGCCGGGACGTGGGCAGCTATCTGGTTGACCAGCCCGCCCGCCGTCAGGGTGTTGATCGGGTCTTCCGCACCGTAGGCGTTGTAATCGCCCACCAGGATCACATCCGGATCCAGCGGTACCAGCGAGGTGTTGATGAAGCTCAGCAGCGCCTGGGCCTGCTGCACGCGCAGGGCGTTCCAGCAGCCCTGGCCGTCGCCCTGGTCAGCATCCAAACCGGAGGCCGGGCAGGAACTCTTGGATTTTAAGTGGTTGACCACCACCACAAAGGTTTCGCCGCTGGCCAGTTCGCGAAATTCCTGCGCGAACGGCGAGCGGCTGAAGATGGTGTCATTCGAGCTCAACGCAGTTCCAACCGGCGCCACGGTGTGCGTGTCGTAGATGATTTCGGTCTGGATGTAGTCGCCGCCGGCGGTCGGGTCGAAGTATCCGCTGGCCGGGTCGGCCACCACGGCATAGGTGCCCGCACCCACCACGGCGTTCAGGGCATCCACCAGCGCCTGTCCGGCCCCCAGTCCGCCGTTGGCCCCGTTCCAGGATTCAATTTCCGTCAGGCCAAACACGTCCGCATGCACGCCGGCCAGGGTGGCCACGATCTTGGCCTGCTGGCGGGTGAATTCGGCCGCTGAATTTGCGCCGCGCGGGGTGTTGCTGCCGCCGTACGGTGACCCGCCGGGGTACGAGCCGTTATCCAGCGTGGTGAAGTAGTTCTCCACGTTGGCGCCGGAGATCAGCAGACGCCCGCCCACTGCCGGGGCTACCGCCGGGCGCGGGTTGGCCTGGGTGAAGACCGGGGCCACCGTCGGGCTCAGACGGTAATAGTCATACGGGAACACCGTGCCGGAGGTGCTGTTAATCAGGCCCTGGTCCAGCACGCCGGTCAGCCCGGTCACCGTATCCCCGGCGCGCAGGGCGCCGTCCGCTGCATAGTACGGGATCGGGTTGCGGTTCTGCGATGAACTGCCGTCATCCAGCACGATCATGCGGGTGTATTCGTAGGCGCTGCCGCCGTTCTTGGTGAAGTTGTGCATCTGGGCAATCCGCCCGCCTGCACCCAGCGTCACCTGGCCGTAGCGGCCCTGGAAGTAGTTCTGCTGCACGGTCAGGGTTTCCGGGAGGGTGACCAGCATGCCTTCATACGGTTCCAGGCTGAAGGTCGGGTTGGCCGCATCCGGCAGGTCCAGCACCGCGGCCGCCGGCAGGCTTTGCCCGGTGGCGCAGGTGTTCAGCAGGCTGACGCTGCCCAGTTCGGTCAGGCCGTTGTATTCCGAGACCGACCCCTGCAGGTAGAGCACATCGCCCACGCTGGCGGAGATGGCGTTGTTGTAAACATACAGGCCTTCCGAGGTCAGCGGGTTGGCATCTGCTTCAGCCGGCAGGGATTGCAGGTAGAAGCCGCCCGAGATGGACTGGAAGTCCCCGGTCACAATGCCTTTGACGCTGACCGTGCTGCCGGCCAGGGGGCTGGAAGCTCCGCTGCCCTGCACGCTCGAGATCGGGGTGGCACCCGCGCCGCAGACGGATGTCGGGGTGGCGAAGCTGAAGGTGTAATCGGCCGCCATGTTATCCGGCGGGTCGATCAGGTCCTGGTCCGAGACGTTGGCCGCGGTCACCGTTACCGTGCAGGTTTCGTCGTTGACGAAGTCCGCATCCGGGTTGAGGGTGAAGCTGGTCGGTCCGCCGGAAACAGCGGCCGTGTGGGCGCCGCTGAGCGTGCAGGAGATGCCGTACCAGGAGCCGGTCACATTGACCGCTTCGGAGAAGTTGATCGTGATATCCGCAGCCAGGGCTACGCCCGTGGCGCCGTTGGCCGGCGTGCTCGAGCTGACCGTGGGGGCGGCGTCGGATCCGCTCACCTGCACTGTTAAATCATCGACCGACAAACCATGATCGTTACCTGAATCGTTAATATCCGCCCATCGCAAAAAGATTTCCTGTCCAGCTGGAATTGTCACAGCGATCGTGCTCGTGATCAAAGTCCGATTACTGGCTAAATTACCATTGAGAGCCCCTGCAGTTGTCGTATAAATGGGGCTGGTAAAATCAAGAGCTGTGACGGGGGTCCACGTACCAGCGGTCAGGCTCGTGAGTCCGGTACCGACCTGGTACGAAAATGTTAATTTTTGGGATACTGGAGCAGCATTGCCCCCATCCCGCCATTGTTCACCAGTGTAACTTACTTGGATCCCTGCCACACTCGAGCCTGTGTCATTAGTGAACCGGACTCCATAGTAGAGGGTATTGGTTGTGCCTGAAGCAATTGATCCAATTGCACGGTCTGTTGAACCGATGGAGCCGAAACTATATAATGTGCCCGAGTTCCCTGTTCCATCAGAAGCATTATACGTTCCATCATTTGAATACCAACCGGCAAGAGTGGTATCGTCGATGAAAGTATTCCCTGTTCCCGAACTTGCCAGAGTATCAAAATTCTGTGTGTATACAGCTGACAGGCTTTGTGCAGCAGCCTGCACCGGTTTGGCCGGGGTGACAAAGACCGCGCCGGCCAATAGTACGACAATCATCAGCACATTCCAAACTTTGATGTGCAACCTCATGATCATTCCTCCTCTGGTTTTAATGAAAAAATTTTTGAACCTATCCGCCCTATCCGGTTTCAGCAGACCACCGGTCGCAACTGGGCAAAGACACATGACCTTCCCCACCTTGATGGAGAGTTTCCCACTCCGTATCTCACATTTTATTATATTTTAATCTTGTCAAACAAGCCAAATTGTAACAAAACGGTAATGATATTATTCCCGATTAGCCGGGTTGGGGTTGATTCCCGCCCGGTTTTTTCTCGTTTTTCAAGGTCTTTACCCGCAGGGCTCAATTTTGGTATGATTGGGACATAAGCTGGAGGGTTGTGCCATGCAAATTCGCATCGGTCTGGAAAACGGGGTGG
>CAYOOA010000071.1:0-10888 GCA_964405455.1 uncultured Anaerolineaceae bacterium
AGGGGAGTCTCAAGGGGGAACTTTGAGCCTCCAGGTTCCATCCTGGGGGCAAGGCACATATACCCTTGATTTCGATATTTATGCCTATACTCCTTACTCGTCATATTCCAGCTTTTGGTTCAGTGATTTCAACTGGCCGGCGTATCAACTGCGTCTTTGCGTGGATGGCCCTTGCAGGATAAACATCCCCATGGTAGCCCGGTAGGTTGTAATCCATCAAATAAGGATTAGCATGATTTTGGCGGAAGTTGTCGGCGCCTTTGTCACCACTATCAGCCATCCGGACTAAAAAACCGGCGGCTGCTGGTCGTCCAACCCTTGGTGCCGGAGGGTGAAACCCCGGACGAGGATTTCATCAAAAAACGGAATGAGCCGCACAGCCCATTCCGTTCTTGTTTTCTTTGCGTTTTATTTCATCTCCGATTTAGAAAATTTTCTCTGTGTCCTCTCTGGCTCTGTGGTTAATTGATTGCCGGAACCACTGCGGCCTCATCCGAGGGTTCCGCCGGCGGCTGGCAGGCGGAACCAAGCCAACTGCCGGAGATGTACCCTTGTACCACCGTTCCCAGGATCAAGAACCCGTACACCAGCCAGGAATTGTAATGGGGGATATTGTTGCCTGCCAGCAGGAACACCCCGGCTGAGTAGGCGATGTTAATCACATCATACCCCAGCCGCCCTACCACGAACCCCAGGGCGCCAAAGGCAACCAGGCGCCGGGTTTTTGGGGCAGAATCCAGCACACCCATGCCAATCCCCGCCACCAGGCTGATGATGATCCCCATCAGCGCCACGGTCAGCAGGTAGATGATGGATTGCCAGACCAGGGACAGGTTCTGCACCGCCACATTGATCGGGTAGGCCGCCAGGCGGGCCAGCAGGAACCCCACCCCCAGCGTCAGGGCACCGCGGGCGCTGCGCCGCGGCTGCCAGGCCGCCCCCCAGACAGCCCCACCCACGGCTCCCGCTAACGCCCCGATGGCCATGCGCGGGATGAAATCATACCGCCCGATAAGCTGGATACTTTCGGGTAGTCCCACAATGGCGATATTCAACACAAAACAGATCGCCAGGCCGATCGCCCCGGCCCGGCGGTAGCGGGAATTCTTCCCGCCCGTTAAAAATCGCTCGAACATGGCATTCACCTCCCGGTTGTGCCAAACTTGATTGAGAATATTCCACGGCAGGTCGCCCAGCTCGCGCAGGCAAAATCCCAGCAGGCGGCGCCGGCCCTGCCTGGCGGCATCTTCAGCGCCCTGTTCAAATACCCAGGCTTGCTCCTCGCCAAAATCAGCCTGGAAGGCAGCCGGGTAAAGGTGCAGCAGCCGGCGGTACCAGCGGAGGATCCAACCCGGGGCGTTCATCCGGCCAACATCCCCGGCAGGCGGGCGGCCGCCCGCACCAGCGCCTGCAGACGCCGGGTTTCCGCCGCCAGGATGCTGCTGCCCAACCCCGACAGGCGGTACAGCTTGCGCTCGCGCCCGCCGGTCGGCTCATCGGATTCCAGCCGTTCGATCCAGCCGTCCTCCAGCAGGCGCTTGAGTGCACCGTACAGCGTCCCGGCGCTGAGGGTGATGCGTCCTTCGCTCAGGTCTTGCACGGATTTCAGGATGGCGTAGCCGTGCGCCGGACCCTGGGCCAGGCTGAGCAGGATGAAATAGCTGGCTTCTGTCAGGGGCAGGTGATTTTCAGCTGGTTGCAAATCTATCATATCGCGCTCCGTTCTATCGTGTTACGATATATCGTATGACGATATAATAGCTCGTACTACAGGAGTTGTCAAGTGGCTTTTCAGGAATCCCTCTTGCTTTTTTGTAGAATCCTGCTTTAATCAATATGCATCACCTGATAAATTCGATATTATTTATCCACCACGCATACAAACCCACCCGGAAAGGAAATTAAATATGATCACTGTCGCGGATCTCCTCAAGATCAAGGGCAACCAGGTCTGGACAATTGCCCCCGGCACCACCCTGCTGGATGCCCTGCGCCTGATGGCTGAAAAGAACGTCGGCGCGCTGCTGGTTGTGGCCAACGATAAGATCGTTGGCATCATCACCGAGCGCGATTTCGCCCGCTCCATTGCCAAAACCGGCCGCTGCCTGGTGGATTCCGCCGTGCATGATTATATGACCACGGATGTGGTCACCATCCAGTTGAGCCAGTCCATTGAAGATGTGATGATGTTGATGAACCGCGGCAAGTTCCGCCATCTGCCTGTGCTGGATGGCGAAAAACTGGTCGGGATTGTCTCCATCGGGGATGTGGTCAAGCAAATCATTGCCAGCAAGGATTCCTTTATCGACAGCCTGGCAAACTACATCGAAAACCGCGGCTACGGGCACTGATCTCCCTGCTTTGCACCTGCTTTTCCTGACAAGATTTCAGAAAACTCCCAATTTTCTGAAATCTTTTTGATAGAGCGTCTGACCGGCGCAATCTTAAGTCATCCATGGTTCATTTGACACCTCAAGGAACACCTGGTTTCTAAATCCTTCTCTGCTTTCCGTGGTAATCCGTTAATTCCGTGTTCATCCGCGTTAAAAACCGCTCAATAATTAAGAGAACACCCCATGTTACAATTCAACCATGCTCTCCATTCGTGAACTCTACCGCATCGGCTGCGGGCCTTCCAGCAGCCACACCATGGCCCCGGCGCGGGCGGCGGAAATCTTCCACCAGCACACCCCCGCGGCGGCCTCCTTCCGCGTCCACCTGTACGGCTCCCTGGCGGCCACCGGGCGCGGGCATATGACCGACCTGGCAATCCAGCACGCCCTGGAACCCCGGCCGGTGGAGATTACCTGGGATGCGGAATTCACGCCGGACTTTCACCCCAACGGCATGCTCTTCCAGGCCCTGGATGCAGCCGGGGAGATCGAACTGGCCTGGGAGGTCTTCAGCGTGGGCGGCGGCGCGTTGGCAGAACGCACCCCTTCCGGCTGGCTGCCCCAACCGCTGGATGTCTACGACCTGACCACCATGACGGACTTGCTGCGCCACTGCTCGCACAGCGGGCAGGCGCTCTGGGAGTATGTAGCCGGTCGCGAGGGCGACTCCATCTGGGAGTTCCTCGATGAGGTCTGGGAAACCATGCAGCAGGCCATTGCGCGCGGCCTGCAAACCGAGGGCCTGCTGCCCGGCGGGCTGGGCCTGCCGCGTAAGGCCTGGGTTTTTTATCGTCAGGTTTCGGTCAGCGGGCAGAGCTTTCTTAATGAGGGCTTGCTGCCGGCCTATGCCCTGGCCACCGCCGAGGAAAATGCCAGCGGCGGCGTGGTGGTTACCGCGCCAACCTGCGGTTCCTCCGGCATCCTGCCGGCCGTGCTGCGCTACGTGCAGGAAAGCATCCACTGCGGCCGTCCGGCGGTATTACATGCCCTGGCCACGGCCGGGCTGATCGGCACGCTGGTCAAGCACAACGCCTCCATTGCCGGGGCGGAGGTGGGCTGCCAGGGTGAGGTGGGCGTGGCCAGCGCCATGGCGGCCGGGGCGGCTGCCCAGCTCCTCGGCGGAACCCCGCGCCAGGTGGAATACGCCGCCGAGATGGGCCTGGAACACCACCTCGGTCTGACCTGCGACCCGGTCAACGGCCTGGTGCAGATCCCCTGCATCGAACGCAACGTGTTTGCCGCCTCACGCGCCCTGAGCTGTACCCGCTACGCCTGTGCCACCGACGGCAGCCACCGCGTCTCCTTTGATGAGGTGGTGGCGGTGATGAAGCAAACCGGTCACGACCTGCCCAGCCTGTACCGCGAGACGGCCGGCGGCGGGCTGGCGGTAAACTACCGCTTCCCACCTGAAAAAAAGCCCGAAAATCCCTGATCCTGCTGTTGTTTCCAGCCGGTCGTTTATGCTATGATATTGCCAACCTGTTCCGGGAGGTTGAAAGACCATGTCGCAAGCACCCCGCACCCTGGTATGCCCCTCCTGCGGCGCCCCGCTGAAAGCCGCCCCGGAGGATCGCCGTGTCCAATGCCAGTATTGCCACGCCACGGTGGAGCTGCCCGGGGAGGATCAGCCCCCCATCCTGATCCAGCTCGAACCGCCTGCCGCGGATACATTCCGGGGCGGCCGGAAAGACACCCGCTCTGCGCTTGTTATAATTATTGGCCTGCTCATCCTGACCGGCGTGCTGGTCGCGCTCCCCTTCCTGCTCTTTTCCCACGGCGGGGCTGCCCGGGGTGCCAAAGGTGCCACGGTCTACACCCTGGTGAACAGCCTCCTGCTGCCAGATTCCAACACCGTCATCGGGATCGGCTACAACTCGGATGAAACCCACCGCCTGACCTACCTGGATTTTGACCAGTCCCGGCCCCTGCGCTGGCAGGGGGAGGACCTGGGCAAGGATACCTACAGCGCCGCCCTGGTGAATACGCCGGATCAAATCGTCGCGGCCGTCCAAACGCGCATCTTTGCCCTCAGCAAAGCCGACGGCAGCAAACTCTGGGAGACTTCGCTCAGTGATCAATTACCCGTCGGCTGCGAAAGCTGTCTGCAATCCGGCGGCGGGTTTGTCTTTGCCCTGACCCAGATCGGCACGCTGCATGCCTACGATCTCGCTTCGGGAAAGCAGGTTTGGAGCGCAAATTTGACCCAAACCCCGCGCGAACTCTACCTGTTCAACAGCGGCCCGGCGGTGGTGGATGAGGTGGACGGCAAGGCGGCCGTGGTGGTCTTTGACCTGCAAACCGGCCGGCGCCTGCAGCAGATTTTCCCGGAATGTCCCAACCAAACCTTTACAGATCCCCAGACGATGGATCTGTACACCCCGCTCCGGCCTGCGCCGGACGGCACAACCTTTTTTGTGACCTATGGCACCTGGGAACCTGGCTGCCTGGATCAATGGAATGCCGCCAGCGGTACGCGCCTTTCACAGACTCTCTTCCCCATCGACGTAGTGGACAATGAACTTTATTGGGTCCAAACCGAAGGCGGGCTCTATTTTGCCCCGGCCCGAACCAACCAGCTCTGGGCGGTGAATCCCACTGCCAGCGAGGCCCACATCCTGCCTACGGATGCAGATTATTCCGTCCGGCCGCTGGCCGTCCGGGGTGATGTGCTGGTGGTGGAGGCCAAACGGACGCGCGGTTCGACCCGTTACGCCCTGTGGGGCTTGGACCGCACCAGCGGTGACCGCCTGTGGCAATTCATCCCCCAGGCGGAGGAATCCGTCCTGGATTCGGTCAATTCCATCATTGATTCAGGGGGTATATTTGCCGCCCATGCCGCGCCGGAGGGGCTGTATGTGCTGCAGGCCATGGATGACCCCGCCCGCATCACCCTCGAGCGGCTTGACCTGCAAACCGGTGTCAGCCAGGGCCAGGCCAGCTATACCCCGCCGGAATCCACCATTTTCACCCTCACCCTGCTCGGTTGGCAGGGGGATAAAGTCTGGCTGGATTGCGAGGGTATCCAGGTCCTGGAAATTCCCGCTGGCAAAAGAGTCTTTTCCTGGCCGTAAGTTGGCCCGGGTGTCGAAATCCAATCGGATCAGTACTGCGGGCAATCGTCCGCACCCCAATGAGGTACCAGCATGACTGTTCTTGTCACCATCGATCATCCCTGGAGCGGAAGTTTCAATTATGCCATCCTGCAGGCTGTCCTGCGTGGGTTGGAAGCTGCCGGCCATACGGCGGACGTGTTGGATTTGCAGGCCGAACAGTTCAACCCGGTTCTCTCCACCGCCGAGTTGGAGGTGTATCACGGCGGGAAATACTTGGATCCCAAAATTGGCGAATATCAACGCCGCGTGGAAGCTGCCCACCACCTGGTTTTCATTTTCCCCGTCTGGTGGGAGACGATGCCCGCTCGCCTGAAGGGCTGGTTTGACCGGGTTTTCCTGCCGGACTGGGCTTTTGGCGAAGCGGATGCCCGCCCGCTGTTGACCCACATCCGCACGGGTACCGCCATCACCACCATGGGCGCACCCAAAGCAGTGCACACCTCGGTGGAAGCCGCGCTGCTCAAGGGCACGCTGGAGATGGTTGGGGTGCAGCGCACCCGCTGGCTTAACATCTGCGAGGTGGGGGTAGTTTCCGCTGAAGCCCGGCAGGTCTTCCTGCAGCAGGTGGAGGAGTATTGCGCGGGGTTGGAGTAGGGGGAAGTGCCAACCTTTTTGTGGGTAGGATTGTATTAATAGTGTGAACGTTCACCATAATCCCAGAGAGCAGTATGTCTGAAGCAGAAGCCATCCGGCGGTTAAAGTCCGGCGATATTGGAGGCTTGGAATTGCTGGTCGCGCGCTATCAAGCCAAAGCGTTGCGGGTGGCATTCCTGGTCCTACAAGATGAACAATTGGCGGAGGATGTAGTCCAGGATACCTTTGTGCGTTTGTTTCAACACAGCCGCACCTATGATGACGCACGCCCTTTTGAGCCTTACCTGATGCGCAGCATCCTTAATGCAGCCTTGAACGCCGCCCAACCGAGTTCCATCCAGGCAGCCGGGGATGATGCTAACCTGGAACGGCTGGAACACTTGCTCGATCAGACCTCATCGCTGGAAGAAGAATCCGAGCGGCGTTCTCTGAGGGTGGAAATCTCAAAAGCCCTTCAGAAACTTCCACCCCGCCAGCGCGCTGTCATTGTCCAGCGTTATTACCTGGAAATGAGTGAGCAGGAAATGGCTTACGAACTGAAAACCCCGCCAGGGACAATCAAGTGGTTGTTGCACCAGGCTCGTGCCCGATTACGCCAGATGTTGCAGGCCAAAGGAGAGCATAAACATGAGTAAGTCATCCCGTCGCCAAATTCTGGATGAGGTTGCTCGCGACCACGTCTCTTCCGATATCGATCTTCTGCCTGGCATTGCTGCTCGCATCTCACAAAAAGGAATAACTCACATGAATGCCAGACGAAAATTCTTATGGACCGTAATCTGGGCGCTGATTGGCCTGGCGGTTGTTTCTACCACGACCTACGCGCTCTACAACTTGTTTTTTGACCCCGGCTTGCAAGCCGTCCAGGATGCCGGCCTGGGAACGAAGCCCGAATTGACCGCCCTACCCACCCTGTTGCCTACCCCGACCGCCATCCCCACCCAAATACCATTGGATGAGTGGACGCAGTCAAAAAATGGAGTCACCTTGCGCCTTGATTCACTTTCTCTGAGCGAGATGGGCACCCGTATGGAATTTACTGTGTATGGGCTGACAATTGGCAGGAGCCTGGACTTGCCGCAGGTGAAATATATTGGCGCACAAATAGAGCAGGAGCGCGGAAAAAGCCTGAGCCTTGTGCAGCAGGGAGATGCCCTGGCCGGAACTTTTGTTTCCTATCAGATATTGCGCCAGGGCGTGGTGAATCACCAGGTGGATGTGGCTATCTCCATCCCACTGCTCGGACAGGATGGTCAACCATTGACGACCTTCGATTATTCGTTGATGGCTGTTCCGGTTTCCCAGGTTCAGCTTCCCGGCCAGCAAACCTATTCCGTTCGCTACAACGGCCAGGAATTGACTGTCCCGCAAGTCGTCATCTCACCTCAAACTACCCGGGCCCTCGTCTGCCTGGAAGATGCGCTGAATCCATCTGCCTGGAAGGTCTCTCAGGCCGGCTTGGCCTGGCTGGACAACACAGGACAGCCCACACAGCCTGCCATAACAGATTTTATTGCGGCTGCCGGCCAGGATGATTGTTACTTCTTGACCTTCGAAACTCCAAAACGTACGGATGAGGGAGTACTTCAACTGGCGATCCATGAAATAGTGGATAGTGAAGGAAACACCCGGGCCGGTCAATGGGAATTTTATGTGGACCTGCCGGGCTCGAATTCCACCTCCAGCTCAATGGCTCCCCTAGCTGCTGAGACGATTGCCAATCTGACGGCTACCCTCCACTGGGCGTATGCTGACACCAATCGGGCTGCCTTTGAAGTGAAATTTGAAAATTGGCGGCCGGAGTATGCCCTGGGCAATATTCTTGGGACGGATGCCGAAGGAAACCCGCTAGGTTATGGGTACGGCATACCGGTGAATTCTGATGATGCCAGCCTGGCGATCATTCTTTTCACACCAGATAACCCGGCCTACTGGCAGGGGGATCAGGTTGAATTGAACCTCGAAATACAGGTGATCGCCGACCCGAAGTTCACGACACCTATGGCGGCCTTTCACTTCAACCTGGATTTGCCGGTTTATCCAGGCTTGACCATCGAACCTGCATCCTCGGTGACTACCAATGGAATTGAGATGCGGCTTGAGAAAATAGTGATGAGCCCATCCTACAGCCAGGTTACCCTGTGTTACCAAAAACCGACCCATACGGGCAATAGCGATTGGGGTATTTTTTACAACAATGTATCCCTCCATCTGGGGAATTACACGGTTCCAATGGATCAGTATGTCCTTCTGGCGGACGCTGATTACGAGATGAAAAAGCCGGGCGGTTTTCAGCTTCCTGAAGGCATGGGTCGCTGCGTGGAGATTGGTTTCCCAATCGGCCATCGCAACCAGGCCGCCCCGTCCACTTTCAAATTAAGTATTCCCTCCCTGCAACTCTCCATTCCGGAAATGATTGCAGATGCTGATATTGCAGCGGCCAATCAAAAATTAGCCGCCGAAGGATTGGAATTTTCATATTCTGTATCCTCCAACAGTAATGGTGGGGCGGCTGGTCCCGTCATCTTGAAAAAGCCGGATGCCATGTCGGATACGGATGCCATCAATCGACTGTATGCTGCCCTGGGCTATGTTTGTCCTGGCCCCTGGGAATTTGAGCTGACCGTTACACCTTAAATGCTGAAGGGTCCCTTTCAGGTATCAGAAATCCACCAGGTTTCTGATACCTGTTTTTAAGGTACAATATTCCCATCTTTTCACAAGGATCCCCCCATGTCCCTTGAAATCCGAGAAGTAACCACCCTGCGCGAACTGCGCGCTTTCATCCGCTTTCCCCTTTCACTCTACCGAAACCACCCCTGCTACGTCCCCGCCCTGTTCATGGACGAAATGAACACCCTGCGCAAGGACAAAAACGCCGCCTTTGAGCACTGCCAGGCGCGTTACTGGCTGGCCTACCGGGATGGCAAGATCGTCGGCCGGGTGGCGGCCATCCACAACCGCCGGCATATTGAAAAGTGGAACCAGCCCTACCTGCGTTTTGGCTGGCTGGATTTCGTGGATGATCCCGCCGTTTCCACCGCCCTGCTGGGGCAGGTGGAGGAGTGGGCGCGCTCGCTCGGCCTGACCGCCGTGCACGGCCCGCTTGGCTTCACCGATATGGACCGCGAGGGCATGCTCATCGAGGGCTTTGATGAGGTGGGGACGCTGGCCACACTCTACAATTACCCCTACTATCCCGCCCACCTGGAAAAGCTGGGTTACGCCAAGGATACGGATTGGATGGAGTACCAGATCACCCTGCCGGAAAAACCGGATGAACGGGTGGAGCGGGCCGTGGAAATCCTCCAGCGGCGCTACAAGCTGCGCATGTTGAAGGTGAAACGAAAAAAAGAATTATTGGACGTGGCCTTGGATATCTTCCACCTGCTGGACGATGAATACAAAAACCTGTACGGCACGGTGCCGATGTCCGAGCGGCAGATGCAGAGCTACATCGACCAGTATTTCGGTCTTGTCATCCCCTCCTTCGTGCCGGTGGTATTTGATGAGAATAACAAAATGGTGGCGGTCGGGATCGCCTTCCCTTCCTTCTCCAGGGCCCTGCAGAAAAGCCGCGGGGAGTTGTTTCCCTTTGGTTTCATCCACCTGCTGCGGGCGATGAAGAAAAACGACCTGGCCGACCTGTACCTGGTTGCCATCCGCTCCGATTTCCAGGGCAAGGGCGTCAACGCCCTGTTGATGAACCAGGTGATCAAGGCCATGCGCGAGTTTGGCATTAAGAAGGTCGAATCCAACCCGGAACTGGAAACCAACGATGCCGTACGCAGCCAGTGGCGCACGTTTGACGCCCGCCAGCACAAGCGCCGGCGCTGCTTTATCAAGCACCTCGATCATGCTCAGCCTGCATGAATTCGAACAGCATTTCAGTTACCTCGATCCCGCCCTGCTGGAGATCGTGATTGAACTGCGCAATATCGTCGCCGAACTGGCGCCGCAGGCCACCGAGCGCATCCTGCGCTCCGGCCTGAGCTACCATGATGCCGCTCGCGGCGGGCCGGTCAGCGGTTGCATCTGCGGCATGCTCTTCGAGCGCGACGCCGTCCGCCTGACCTTCAACCTGGGGGCCTTCCTGCCGGACCCGGCCCGCCTGCTCCAGGCCGACCAGGGCCGCCTGGCCAAGCGCTTTGTTCTCCTCCGTTCCTATGACGCTGCCCCCTGGGATGACTTGCGCGCCCTGATGGCCGCCGCCATCCAGCTTGACCCGCATCAATTGTCCAATGAGGACGTGGAAAACGTGCGGCTCGGTTCCCTCTCCCGGTCTTTGAAAGAATCGGGGCCGCACAGCGACCCCGCAAGGGAGTGAGGGTCGGCTCACGTGCACTTAAGATCGCTCCGGTCTCCAGACCGAGAGCAATTTCTTTACGCACGCACCCCGTACGGGGCGCACGGTCAGGTCTGGAAGGTGTTTTGCGAAGACCGTCGTAATTAGAAAAGCCTTTTTATGGGCGCAACCTCTCTGCGTTTATAAGTGGTTTTACTTCCCCCAATAATTCAAAAACAAATCTTCGCGCACAAAAATCAACCCGACCGCATCCCGGTAGGCCAGGCGGTAGCCCTTGATCATTCCAGCGTCGGCGTCCCGGTAAAATTGCTGGTTGAGTTCAAATTCCTGCGGGTCAATCCCGATCATACCGGGCTGTAGATAGTCGTTGATGCGCTGTTGAAGCAGGAGCAGGGCGCCGAAATTATTCTGCTGGATGTAATCATAGTCCAGCAAGTCGTAGCTGTTGACGATCACCCAGCCAGGCTCGCCTGGAACATACA
>CAYOOA010000072.1:0-10695 GCA_964405455.1 uncultured Anaerolineaceae bacterium
CCGGCGGTATTCCGGCTGCACGCCGATGGTGGTGACCCAACCGCGCCCCTCGGCCGGCTTGCGCTCCCCGGCGGCAAAGCCGATCATGCGGCCGGCAACCACCGCCTTCAGGCGGACAACGTTGGGGAAGGTCAGCACGCCGAACAAATCGATCAGCGGCCAGGAGTCTTTGCCAAAACAAACCTGTTCCAGTTTGCGCAATTCCCCCAGGTCGCCCAGCGAGGCTGTCTGGATTTCAAAGGCTGGAGTTGAATTCACGGTCTCCCGGAAAGCTGGGGGCCGCCGCCCGGCGGCGGCCCCCAGGGTTGGTTTGGGTTATGCCAATTTTTAGGACTGGCGGTCCTTGACGAAGCTGCTCAGCAGGCTGGTGAATTCCATCGGGAAGATGTACTTGACAGACGGATTGGCGGACATCGTCTTGAGGGTTTCAAAGTACTGCAGGGTGACGGTGTTCTTATCCAGCGTGAGGGCTACTGAATTGATTTTCTCCAACGCGGCAGAGAAGCCGTCTGCCCGCAGAATGGCTGATTGACGATCGCCTTCGGCACGCAGAATCTGCGATTGTTTGTCGCCATCGGCCCGCAAAATGGCTGCCTGGCGTTCACCTTCAGCCACGTTAATGGCGGCTTCGCGCGTACCGGTGGACTCGGTCACCACGGCGCGGCGGTTGCGTTCCGCTGAAAGCTGGCGGTTCATCGCATCCTGCACATCGCGCGGCGGCATGATCTCGCGGATTTCCACGTTGGTGACTTTGACGCCCCAGCGTTCGGTCACTTCGTCCAGGCGGCTGCGCAGGGCGCTGTTGATGGCCTCGCGCTCCGAGAGGACGCCGTCCAGCATGATGCCGCCGATGACAGAACGGAGGGTGGTGGTGGCGATACCCTGGGCGGCCAGTTCAAAATTACCCACCGCCAGTACGCTTTGTACGGGATCCACGACCTTGTAGTACCACAGGAAGTCAATCGAAATCGGGGCGTTATCCTTGGTGATGGAGGTCTGGGCCGGGATTTCGCGCACCTGCTCGCGCAAATCCACTTTGACCGCCCGGTCGATGATCGGGATCAAGAGCACGATACCCGGTCCGCGCGCGCCGACGCAGCGGCCGAGGCGGAAGACCACCAGGCGTTGATATTCCTGAACGATTTTGATTGCGCTGGCGAGGAATGCAATAATCACCAGGACAATCACACCGATCAGGCACAGGACTAATACGGTATTTCCGGTTGCAGCAGACATTCTGAACTCCTTTTCAACAGGCCAGAAATAATCAGGAAGCGGTTAGTCTTCCGCTTTTTCCACTACCAGAGAGAGACCTTCGCGCCGAACGGCTTTGACCGGGCTGCCGGCCGGGATGAAGTCGACGCTGCGCGCCGACCAATCCTCGCCGCCGATATAGACGGTGCCCTGCATTTGGACGTCCGTGCGGGCTACGCCGACCTTGCCAACGATGTCGTTGGGATCGGCCTTGGGCTGGCGCATGGCTTCAATCCCGCGCACCCCCACCAGCCAGAGGAAGCTGATGGATACAACCGAGGTCAGGGCGGCCAGCCAAGGGTTGACGGCCAGGATGCCGTTTTCCGATTTGAAGAGGAAAACGGACCCAACCACCAGGGCCACGATGGCGATCAACACGAACCACCAGCGACGGACCCAGCGCAAGGCCAGCAGGAAGGGAAATACGCCCAGGACCAGGATCACCAGGGCCCACCAGTTGATGGGCATGGAGGCAATGCCGTAACCGGCGATGATGAACATGAACAGGGCGCCGATTTCCAGCAGGCCGGTACCGGGTGAGAAGAGGGCCAGGACGGCCAGTATAAAACCAGCCACCAGCACCACGAAGGCTACATTGGGGTTGAGCAAAAAGGATTCCATACGCACTCCCTGGATTGCCCGATCCGCGCTGCGCGGGCCAGGTACCCAAAATTATTATAGCACAGCCTCCCGGCGGAAGGTGTGCCCCCATGAATCTTATTGTACAGGAGGTGGCGGGGTGGTAACCAAAGATAATCCGTGGAATAAAGCGACTGACGCTGACCCTCCGAGTCATGTGAACCCGTAGGAACGGCGTCAGTCGTTAAGAAGCAAAGGATGGGAGGCTTTTACGGCCCGCTAACGGTGGGCAAACCCTGGCTGATCCAGGCAGTGATGCCGCCGGTCATGCTGGTGACATTCGTGTAACCCGCTGCCTTGAGGATATCCCGGCCGCTGGCGGAGCGGTGACCGGTACGGCAGTAGACCACCACGGGTTGATCCTTGGGCACCTCGTTGAGACGGGATTGCAGCTCACCCAGCGGGATAAGCACAGCCCCGGCAATGTGGGCCTGGTTCCATTCGTCCGGCTCGCGCACATCCAGCATCATCACGCCGGAATTGTGCAATTCCGCGGCCCGGGTCACGCTCACTTCGTCCGGCAGAACGGCTGTTGCGTTGCCTGCACCCAGGCGCGGGATCACGATGACCGCCCCGACAATCAGCAGCAGCGCCAGGGCAATCCAAAGAATGGGGAAAGATCGTTTTTGAGGAACCTTTTTCTTGGGCACGCGTCAACTCCAAATGGTAGGGTATGTCATTTGGATGGGAAAACCGGAGAAAAGTTACACACCTAACCTTCCACGCGGTTGCGGCCGGAACTCTTGGCCCGGTAGGAGGCCAGGTCGGCCTCGTGGATCAGGTCTTCCAGGCGGCGGTGGCGGGAGGAAATTTCCGCCACACCCAGGCTGGCCGAGATCATCACCGAGCCGCCTTCAAAGGTAACGGGCTGGGCAGCCAGTACCTCGCGCAGGCGCTCCGCAGTCACGCGGGCGCTGGCGGCGCTTGCCTCGGGCAGCAGGATGACGAATTCCTCGCCGCCGTAGCGGCCAACAATATCCACGGCGCGCACATTCTGGCGGACGCGCTCGGCGGAGGTCATCAATACCCGGTCGCCGATCAGGTGGCCGTAGGTATCGTTGATTTTCTTGAAATCATCCAGGTCCAGCATGATGGCCGAAAAGACCGTGCCGTAGCGCTGGAAACGTTCCCATTCGCGCTCGCCAAGGTAGAAGAGCTGGCGGCGGGTATAGAGACCGGTCAGGCTGTCAGAGATGGCCAGGCGGTTGACTTCTTCGAACAGGCGGGCGTTTTCCAGGGCCAGTCCGGCCTGGCTGGCGAAGATGCCCAGGTAATGCGCCTGGCGGGCCTGGTAGGCATTGGCTTTCCGGCTGGAAAGGCAAAGGATACCCCAACGCCGGTCGTAGGAGATGATGGGCGCGCCCACCCAGGAGGCCACATCCGAGGTTAAATCGCAGGAGCGCCACTGGGCGGCCAATCCTACATCCGGAACGACCTGCGGCTGCCCGGATTCGAACAGGCGCACCAACTGCGGGTAATCCTCCACCACCAGGGGGAGCTGATCCCATTTCTTTTGCTGGGTTTCATCCAGGGGTGGGTTGCCGCGGGCGCGCACCACCCGGCTTTCGCCGCCGTCCATCCAGATCAGCAGGGCAAGATCATAAGGCACGATTGCGCCGACCTGGTGGATGATGGCATCTTTGACGCGTTCCATTTCCAGAGAGGCGGAAAGGATGCTGCCGGAAACCCGTAAGGCCTCGGCTGCCTGGCGTTCCTGGCGGACCTGCTCAACAAACAATTGGGTTTCCAGCAAGCGGCGGCGGGCTACCGTCTCGCGATTGAAGACGGCCTGGCGGACGCGGTGAAATTCCTGGTAGTGGGCGTAGGCGGCCTGGTAATTCCCCAGGGAGGCTTGCGCATCCGCCAGGTCCAGGTGGGCCATGTAAATGCCCTGCTGGTAATCGGTTTTTTCAGAAAGGGCCAGCCCCAGTTTCATTTCATTCAGGGCTTCTTCAGGCTGGTTATGCGCCAGCAGCCAGCGGCCCCAGACCACCCGGGCGCGGGCTTCGGTGGTGGTATTGACGATATTCAAGCAGATAGCCAGTGCCTCGCGGATCAGCGGTTCGGCTTCATCAAAGCGGCCCATGCGGCAATAGACATCGGCTGCGTTAACCAACGCATCGGAGCGTTGATAGTTGGGGGTAATTTCAGGTGGGAAGGACAGGCTGCGCAGCGAATATTCGAGCGAGCGCTCGTAATCTCCCAATTCGCGGTAGAGCAGGCCAATGGAACCAAGTGCAAAGACTTTCATCTTTTCATAGTTGATTTCATCGGACAGACTCAGCACCTGTTCCAGTAATTCCAGGGCTTTTTCGTTATCCCCCACTTCCATGTACAGGGTACCCATATTCGTAATGAAGCGGACCTGGTCTTTGAGGGAGTGGCACTCCCGGGCAATTTCTTCGGCGCGGAGGAGCACCTCGATGGCCTCGGCGTACATGCCGATATCGCCGTACACAGCGCTCAGACTGTTAAGGGTATCGGCGATTTCCAACGGTTCGCCGGCTTCTTCACGCAGAGCCAGGTTGCGTTTGTGGATCTCGAGGGCTTTTTCCTGCTCGCCGCGGATGTAATAACACCAGCCGATGGCATCCAGGGTGCGAGAAATGCCGCGGGTGTCCTTCAGGCGTTCATATATTGGCAGAGCTTGTTGCAGGGCTTCCAGCGCCTGGTCGGTGGTGCCGTATTCCAGGTCCACGCTGCCCTGGATGAGCAGGCTGGCTGCCAGGCCGGAATCGTCCCCCATTTCCAGGGCCAGATTGCGGGCTTCTTCAGCCAGCGTGCGGGCGCGTTGCGATTGTCCATTGATCAGCATCCAGCCCAATTCGTTGAGCAGGTGCAGGCGTTCAAGCGGCGTTGTCGAATTGGAAAGCTCATTTTCCAGGCGGTGAATCTGTTCGATTTGCAAGGCAACCTTCTCTGGTTCGCGAGTTCACGGGATGTACTGAATGCGGCCTGAAATAGACTGCACTTCCCCGTGCATCATGGTTAATTCCCTGCCCCGCCCAATCTTAAGAATTGGATAAGTTGAATTATAACCCAGTCTTAAGGAAAGTGAACATGCTATAATTCAAAAGGGATTTTCGTAAACCATGTCTTTTGTTCATCTGCACGTCCACACCGAATACTCACTCCTGGATGGTTTCAGCAACATCAAGAAGCTGGTGAAACGCGTCAAGGAACTTGGCATGCCGGCGGTGGCCATTACCGACCACGGCACGATGTTTGGCGTGATTGATTTCTTCAAGGCGGCCAAAGATGCCGGGATCAAGCCGGTCATCGGCCTGGAGGCCTACCTGGCCCCGCGGCGGATGAAGGATCACGACAGCAAGCTGGACCGCTCCGCCTATCACCTGCTGCTGCTGGCGGAAAACGAAACGGGTTACCAGAACCTGCTGCAAATTGCCAGCACTGCCCAGATGGAAGGCTTCTACCAGCACCCGCGCATCGACCGTGAATACCTGGCCGAACATGCCGCCGGACTGATCTGCACCACGGGTTGCATGTCCGCCGAGGTTCCGCGCACACTGACGGATCACGGCCGCGAGGCCGCCATCCGAAAGCTGGACTGGTACTACCAGGTCTTCGGCAAGGATAATTTCTTCTTTGAACTCCAGCAGCATAACATTCCCGAACTGGAGCGAATCAACCAGGAGTTGATTGACCTGGCGCCGAAGTACGATGCCCGCTTCATCGCCACCAATGACGCCCACTACATCAACCCGGAAGATGCCCGCTACCAGGATATCCTGCTGTCCATCCAGACCGGCTCGCTGCTGAGCGACCCGAAGCGGATGCGCATGACCGATTCCTCCTACTACATCCGCACGCCGGAGGAGATGGAGAGCCTGTTCGGACACGTGCCGGGTGCCCTGAGCAACACCTTGCTGATTGCCGAGCGCTGCAACGTGGATTTGAGCATGAAGGGCTACCACCTGCCGCTCTTCAACGTGCCGGACGGCTACGACGCGGAAAGCTACCTGCGCAAGCTGTGCGAGGAGGGCCTGCAGGGCCGTTACGGCGAAAAAGCCAACGACCCGGTGGTGCGCGAACGGATGGAATATGAGCTGGGCGTCATCCACCGCATGGGGTTTGACGCCTACTTCCTGATCGTTTGGGACCTGTGTCGTTACGCCACCGAGCAAGGCATCTGGTACAACGCCCGCGGTTCGGGCGGCGGTTCCCTGGTGGCTTACACGTTGAATATCACCCTGGTGGAGCCGATCGAATCGGGGTTGATCTTTGAGCGCTTCCTCAACCCGGGGCGTATCTCGATGCCCGATATTGACCTGGACTTCCAGGACGACCGGCGGGCCGAAGTGATGGAATACACCGCCCGCAAGTACGGCAACGACCGGGTGGCCCAGATCATCACCTTTGGCACCCTCGGGGCGCGCGCCGCCATTCGCGACGTGGGCCGGGTGATGGATATCCCGATTTCCGAAGTGGACCGGGTGGCCAAGCTCATCCCGCAGATCCCCAGCAACCCGATGACCCTGCCCAAGGCGCTGGAAACGGTGCCCGAGCTGAAGCAGATTTACGACGAGACGGACTACCTGCGCGAGTTGATCGACACCGCCATCCACATGGAGGGCGTGGTGCGCAACTCCGGCACGCATGCCGCCGGCGTGGTGATTACCGACCGGCCGGTGATCAATTACGTGCCGCTGCACCGCCCCACGGGCGGCTCCGAGGAAACCCCGATCAAGACCGTCACCCAGTTTGAAATGACGATCCTGGAATCGCTCGGCCTGTTGAAGGTGGACTTTCTCGGCCTGATTACGCTGACCATCCTGCAGCGGGCCTGTGCCCTGATCGAGCAGCGGCACGGCCAAAGCTTTACGCTCTACAACATCCCGCTGGATGACCCGGACACGTATGTCTTCCTGGGCAGCGGGCGGACGGCAGGCGTCTTCCAGCTGGAAGGCAGCGGCATGACGCGCTACATGATGCAGATGAAGCCGCAAAACCTGGCCAACATCGTGGCCATGGTGGCGCTCTACCGCCCCGGCCCGATTGAGAATATCCCCAGCTACATTCGCCGCATGCACGGCGAAGAAAAGATCGAATATTACCACCCCAAGGTGGAGCATATCTTCCGCGAGACGTACGGCATTTCCATCTACCAGGAGCAAATCATGTTTGCCGCGATGGAATTGGCCGGTTACACCGCCTCCGAGGCGGATGACCTGCGCAAGGCCATTTCCAAGAAGAAGGAAGACCAGATCCTTAAGCACGGGCAGAAGTTCGTCAGCGGCGCAGTGGCGCGGGATATTCCACAGGAAACCGCTGAAGCCATCTACGACCAGTGGCGAGCTTTCGCTCATTACGGCTTCAACAAAAGCCATGCTGCCGATTATGCGGTCATTGCGGTCAGCACCGCCTACCTGAAGCTGCACTACACGGTGGAGTACATGACCGCCCTGCTCTCGGCCTCCAAGAGCGATACGGCCAAGGTGGCCTTCTACGTGGCCGATGCGCGCGGCATGGGGGTGGATGTGCTGCCCCCGGATGTGAACTCCAGCCTGTGGGATTTCTCCATCGAGGACCGCCCGGACGGCACATCAGCCATCCGCTTTGGACTGGGCGCGATCAAGAACGTCGCCCAGGGCGGGGTGGATTTGATCATCCGCGCCCGCCAGGAGGGCGGCCCGTTCAGCGATATCAACGACTTCACCCGCCGGGTGGACTTGCGCCAGGTGGGCAAGCGCTCGCTGGAGTGCCTGATCAAGGTCGGGGCCCTGGATGCGTTTGGTGCCCGCGGCCCGATGCTGGAATTGCTTGACCGCATCCTGTTGGTCAGCGCCAGCCACCACCGCGCCGCCCAGGCCGGGCAGATGACCTTCTTCGGCGAGATCGCCGCGGCGGGCAGCGACGATATCATCCTGCCGCCGGACTTTGGCCTGGACAAGCGCACCGCCCTCGACTGGGAACGCGAATTGTTGGGCCTGTATGTCTCCGATCATCCGCTCACCCCCTACCTGGGCGCGCTGCGCCGCAAGATCACCCACTTTTCGGCACAGCTGGGCGAGGCTGAAAACAAGGAAAAGGTCATCGTGGCCGGCCTGGTGACCCGCATCCGCACCACCACCACCAAGAAGGGCGACCCGATGGGATTTGTCACCCTGGAGGACATCCAGGGCAACATTGAGCTGGTCATCTTCCCGCGCGCCTGGCAGCAGTTTGGCAAACTGGTGGCGATGGACAGCGTATTGACCGTGGAAGGCAAGGTGGACTCGGAAAACGGCGACCCGAAAGTACTGGTCGACCGCCTGATGGCGGCCTCCCTGGCTGAGATGGATAGCGGACCCGCCGAAGACCTGCCGCCGCTGGAACCGCCCGCGCGCTCAGTGCGGCCGAACGGCAACGGCGCGCCGGCTCGCAACAAACCGGCCGCCCCGCCTGCCGGCCCCAAACCTGCCCCGGCCCGCCCGGCAGGCCCCGTGGAAGAAACAGACTTCATTCCGCCGCCGCCCGAACCGGATGACTGGGAGAACTTCCCGCCACCGATGGATGAGGTTTGGCTGGAGGAAGCCCCCCGGGCCAACCCGGCCCCCGCCGCCGTCAAGCAGCCCGAGCCGGTCGTGGAGAATCCGCCGTTGGAAGCGCCCCACCGGGTGGCGGAATCCGCCCAGGCGGCGCCCATTCCACCGGCTCCCGTCCCGGCAGCCCCGCTGAGCGGGACGTTTGTGCCGTTCAATTACATTGTCCCGCCGGCCAGTCTTAACCCGCCTGCCGGGGATGAAGCCCCGCGCATGGTGCAGGTGATTCTGCGCTCGTGCAGCGATAAGGAGCGGGATATCCGCCGCTTGAAGCGCGTGCACGGCCTGCTGCGCTCCTCGCCCGGGCGGGATCACTTTGCCCTGTTGATTTTTGAAAACAATCATTATTACGTGATTGAATTTCCAAACGAAACCACCGGTTTCACCCCCGATTTATTGCGTAAACTGATCGACCTGGTCGGCGAAGAAAATATCCGGGTGGAGCCGTTGCAAATCCATTAATAGATCAGGTTGAATTATGGTTCCGAATCGAATTAAAACCATTGCAGTATTAACTTCCGGCGGCGATGCCCCCGGAATGAACCCGTGCATCCGGGCGGTTGTCCGGGCCTGCCGGGCGAATGATATTAATGTGCTGGGTGTGGAAGGGGGTTACCAGGGTTTGATCCGCGGGACATTCCGCCCGATGGGGGCGCGGGATGTGGCCGGGATTTTACAGCGCGGCGGGACGATCCTGCAAACTGCCCGCAGCCAGGAGTTTCGCGAGCCGCGCGGCCAGCGCGAGGCCATCCGCCAGATGAACAACGCCGAGGTGGATGCCCTGGTGGTGCTGGGCGGCGACGGCTCCCTGAACGGGGCCATGAAGCTGGCCGAACAGGGCGTGTCGGTTGTCGGCATCCCGGCCAGCATTGATAACGACATTTACGGTACCGATATGTGCATCGGGGTGGATACCGCCCTGAACACGATCGTGGATGCCATCGACAAGCTGCGCGATACGGCCAGCTCGCACAACCGCGCCTTTTTGGTGGAGACGATGGGGCGCAACTCCGGCTACCTGGCCACCCTGGCGGGCATCGTCACCGGGGCGGAAATGGTGCTGATCCCCGAAGTGACCACCCCCGTGGAGGAGGTCATCAAGGCGATTGAAGAGGCATACAAGCGCGGCAAGACCCACGCCATCATCGTGGTGGCGGAGGGCTTCCAACCCAATACCACCGAGTTGGGCCGCCAGATTGATGCCCTGGATATCGGCTTCACCACCCGCGTCACCATCCTGGGGCACATCCAGCGCGGCGGCAAGGCCTCGGCCTTTGACCGCCAGTTGGCCACCCGCTTTGGCGTCAAAGCAGTGGAGTTCCTCCTCTCCGGCCAGACCAACGTGATGACCGGCCTGGACGGACGGGATATTGTACCGGTGCCGATCAAGACGGTGGTTTCACGCACCAAGCAAATTTCAATGGAATATTACGAAATGGCGCGCATGCTGGCGCGCTGATCCAGGAAAATGGACTGGGGTCTGCTCGGCCACGAATGGGCTGCCCACCTGCTGCAGCAGCACATTGCCCGCGGCGAGGCGCGCCACGCCTACCTGTTTGCCGGCCCACCCGGGGTGGGGCGGCGCAGCCTGGCGCTGCGCTTTGCCCAGGCACTCAACTGCACCCAACCGCCGGAGCCGGGCAGTCCGTGCGGGGCCTGCCGCAATTGCACCCAGCTGGAACGCCTGCAGCACCCGGATCTTTCCATCCTGCAATCCGATGCCGACAGCCGCACCATCAAGGTGGATGCGGTGCGCGAAATGCAGCGCAGCCTCTCGCTGGCGCCCTACCAGGCCGCCTACCGGGTGGCCCTGCTGCTGCGCTTCCAGGATGCCACGGCCAGCGCCCAGAACGCCCTGCTGAAAACCCTCGAGGAAGCTCCGCCGCGGGTCATCCTGCTGCTGACGGCCGACTCACCGGATGTGCTGCTGCCGACCATCGTTTCACGCTGCGAGGTGCTCCGCCTGCGCCCGCTGGCACCGGAGGTGCTCTCCGCGGCCCTGCAGGAACGCTGGCAGGTGCCCGCCGCGCAAGCCCGCAAGCTGGCAGCCCTTTCCGGCGGGCGGGTGGGGCAGGCCCTCAACCTGTACAACCACCCGGAACTGCTGGAGCAGCACCAGGAATGGATCGCGACCGGCTTTGACCTGCTAAAGATGAAGCGCCGCGAGCGCTTTACTGTTGTGGAGAAGCTGACCAAGGACGGCGACCGCGACAAACTGCGCGGCGTGCTGCAGGCCTGGCTCTCCCTCTGGCGGGATGTG
>CAYOOA010000073.1:0-10675 GCA_964405455.1 uncultured Anaerolineaceae bacterium
CGCTGCCCACCCCGGACATACGCCGGAAAGGATGATGAACCGTGTCTCGAAGCCGTTTATTCAGTCTGATCCTGGCTGCCGCAATCCTGCTGGCAGCCTGTTCGCCCAAAGCCACCGCCAGTCCCACTGCCCGGCAGCCCACCACGCCGGTCGGCAGCATCCTGACGGCCACGGCGGCCGCCAACCTGCCCCCCACCGCCACCGTACCGGCCCAGCCCCCTACCGCCGTCCCCCCGACCGATACCGCTGCGCCTGCGGCCACCCTGACTGCCACCAGCGCCCCGGCCGGCACCGGCCTGCCGGATATCTCCACCCTGATCTATTTGGATGACCGCAGCACCCCCGCGGCGGTGATGCTCTCCTACTTCAACGCCATCAACAAGCACTCCTACGTGCAAGCCTATTCGTATTATGCCGATTTCACCAACCTGGGCACGCTGGACGAATTCACCAACGGCTACAGCCAGACCCAATCGGTGAGCGTGGTTTTCGGGAATATCTCGAATGAGGGGGCGGCAGGCAGCATCTACTACACCGTGCCGATGGTGCTGAACGCAGTCACCACGGCCAATGTCCACCAGAAGTTCGCCGCCTGCTACATCCTGCGCCTGCCGCAGCCGGGCAACTACGGCGCCCCGCCCATTACGCCCATGCATATTGTGCGCGGCACCGCTCAATCCGTGCCGTTGACCTCCACGGATGCGGCCAACCTGGCGATTGCCTGCCCGCAGCCCGATTTTCCCACCAATCCCAATGCCGCCCCGGCGGCAGTCGAATCGCTGGCGGATGTAAGTTCTGCCAACTATATCGACAACCACAGCGATGCGGTGGCGCTGATGAGTTCATACGTCAACGCCATCAACCGCATGGAATACGTGCGGGCCTACTCCTACTGGCAAACACCGCCTGCCGGGACGTATGATTCCTTTGCCGCCGGGTTTACCGGCATCACTTCGGTGACCGCCCAGTTCGGCACGGTCACGCCGGATGTCGGGGCGGGGCAGATTTATTACTCCCTGCCGGTGGCGCTGACCACCACCCGGACAGACGGCACCACACAACTTTCCGTCGGCTGCGCGCTGATGCACCTGGCCCAGCCGGGCTTCCAGGGAACGGTACCATTCCAACCGCTGGGCATCACCAGTTTTGCCCCGGTTGCAGCGGATGCCTCCGCGGATGTGAACAGCCTGCTGGCAAGTGCCTGCCATTAGTCGGGTTGATCCGCAGATGAACACAGATGGGCGCCGATGAGGAAATATGGTTTCTGTGTTCAGGATGTAGGGCGTTTTTTCAAATAATTTTCGACGCAGGGACGGTCTACCGGCCGTCCCTGTCTGTTGGCCTTGACAGTCTCCCCAACCCGGATGATACTGGCGGCATGACCGAACCCTTCTGGAAGACCACCCCGCTGGCGGAGATGTCTCCCGAGCAGTGGGAAAGCCTGTGCGACGGCTGCGCCCGCTGCTGCCTGATCAAGCTGGAGCATCCCGACGACGGCGAGATTGTCTACACCCGCCTGGTTTGCCCGTACCTGAACCTGAAGACCTGCCAGTGCTCGGATTATCCCAATCGCAGCATCCTGGAGCCCAACTGCGTCCAGTTGACCCTGGAGCGCATCCGCCAGTTCACCTGGCTGCCGGAAACCTGCGCCTACCGTCTGCTGGCCGAGGGCAGGGACCTGCCCGCGTGGCATCCGCTGGTGAGCGGCGACCCGAAGAGTGTGCACCGTGCGGGCATTTCCGTGCGCGGCAAGGCCATCCCGGCAACGGATGTTCCCGAGGATGCCTGGGAGAACTTCATCGAGTGGGAGTAGCCATTATCAACCACCGCATGCAACGGATATTCTTCTTCCTCCTCGCTGGTCTTTTATTGTCTGCCTGCACCAACCCGGCGTTCACTCCCACCTTCCTGCCCACTCTTCCTGCGGGCGCGCTCACCCCCTACCAGACCGCCACCCCCAGCGCCACTCCCCGGCCGCCGGTCTTCACGCCATCGCTGGCCGCGCCAACCTTGACTCCAACGCCCTTCACCCACAAGGTGCAGGCCGGGGAGGTGTTTTCGGCCATTGCCGCCCGCTACGGCTTAACGGTGGAGGAGTTGAAGGCCGCCAACCCGAACGTCATCCTGTCGCCGTTCCTGGCCGGGCAGGAGTTGGTCATCCCCGGTCAGGGTTTCACGCCCACCCCGGCGCCGCCCACACCCACCCCACTGCCGGTGGATGCCGGCCAGCCGGTCTGCCTGGCGGAAGCGAGCAGCGGGGCCTGGTGCTTCGTGCTGGTCCACAACCCATTGGAAACCAGCCTGGAAAACGTCAGCGCCGTGCTGGAATTGTATTCTCCTTCCGGAGAAACGCTGCCAACCGTCACGGCCAACGGCCTGCTCAACCTGCTGCCGGGTGGAGCCACCCTGCCGCTGGCAATCTATGTCCCTGCCGCGCCGGCCGGCCTGCAGGCGCGGGTGACTGCGCTGCATGCGTTGCCGGTGCCGGAAGGTGACTCGCGCTACCTGCCTGCCCGCCTGGAAGGATTGAATATCCAGGTGGCTTCGGACGGTCTTTCAGCCTCCGTGCAGGGCCAGATTGTGCTGGAAGGGGAAACGCCTGCTGCCCAGACCTGGGCCGCGTTGACCGCCTTTGATGTGGCGGGTAACGTGGTCGGCGTGCGGCGCTGGGAAAGCCCGGCGGTCATCCAGCCCGGGCAGCCGGGCGTGCTGGATGGGCGGGTGTTCTCAATGGGCGGGAGGATTGAACGGGTGGAGGTTCTGCTCGAAGCCCGACCGTAAATATTTTAACCACAGATCACACAGATTTCACAGATAGGACAGTTCATCAATCAAAATGCCGATCATCTGACCGGCATTTTGTGTTTTTGTCTATGTTATCTGGATCATCTGTGGTTATGAACGTCAGGGCAGGTCCCAGATAAGGTAGGAACCGTACTGGCAGACCGGCTCGGCGGAGGGCGGTAACAGGCAGACCTGGTAGCCAACCAGCAAACCGTGCTGGAAGCCCGCCTGGGGCGGGATCTCCAGGCTGGCGCGGCCTTCAGTATCGGTTGGGCCGCCACTTTGCTCAAACACCGTGCCATCCAGCAGCTTGAGGCGCAGGCGCACCGGCAGATCCGCCAGGGGCAGGCCGCTGGCGGCATCCTGCGCCTGTACCAGCACCACCTGGGTCTTCTTCGAGCCAATCTGCGGGGATTGTTCGTCCAGGGTCAGCTTGACCGCAGCCGGGTTGAAGGTTGGCTTTTCTTCCTGCGGGGCGTAGAACTGGTCGCGGTAGGCCACGCCCAGCGGCATCAACCGGATGCGCAAATCCTCGGGCAGGCCGGGGGTGCGGTCGTACATCAGGCAGTAATTCTCAAAGCACTGCTGGATGTTTTTGCCGTCTGCCGTGGCCATGTAATCGCCGATTGGCGGGCCGGAAAGGTCCTGGCCGCCGTGCATGGCGCGGAATTCATCAAACACTACCGGAAGATGAAAGCCCAGGCCATTGCCCACCGGGTAGAAGATAATCCCCTGTGTCATATCGTAGAGCTGCGGGCCGGGCTGCGTGCCGGGCATGCGCATCAGGTAGGCCAGTTGGATGAGGTGAGCCTGCTCGGGGTGCTCGGGCGGCCAGGTAAAGACCACGTTCTCCCAGATCTGCTGCATCATCCCGTCGGCGGTGAGATAGGGCCTGGTCAGCACGCGGCCGAAGGCAAACGCATCCGCCGGCAGGTTGAGCATGCTGCGGTAGGGCACGTCAATATAGCCCACCAGGTCAGAGACCTCTTGCTGCAGCTCCGGCCGGGAGGGGCACAGGCTGGGGTGATTCTGGCGGCAATCGTACTGGCCGAGCGGCAGCAGGCTGACCGCGTCGATCGGGTCGGTAAAGTTGCGCGCCAGGACGATGTTCTGGAAATACTGTTCCACCCGCTGCTGCTGGTAGTCGTAGATCACATCGCTGACCGGCATGCCGCCAAAACGAATGCCAAACAGGTTGTTGTAGTAGTAAGCGTAAAATTCGGGCAGGGTGGGTGCGCCTTCAATCGCCAGTTCAGAAGTGGCCGTGGGCATTTCCGGCCAGGCCAGGCCCAGTTCCTCGGCCAGGGGGGCCAGGTAGAAGCGTTCGTTCTCTGCCAGGGAGGCGTCGTAGCACATCAGGGCATTGAGGGTATACTGGCAGCTGGCATTGCCGCGCTCGAAAACCGGGGAAATGGCCGGGCCAATCGAGCCGCCCACGCTGCGGTAGAGATCCGAGAACAGGCGGTCCACCGGCTGGGTGCCTTCCAGGGTGGGCGTGGCCTGCGGGCTCGCCGAACCGCCCGCGCAGCCGGCCAGGCCGAGGATGAGCATCAAGAGGATCATATAACGTAAAAACTTACCGGTCATTCAACGCTCCCGCCAGGAATCACCCGCCCATTCAACGTGCGAGCGGAACCGCTGCCGTCGCCGGTCAGCAGTCAGACCACCTGGTTAAAATTATAAGCGGAACCGGGGAGAAAGACAAAGAAATTTAAGATGAGAAGTACCCGCTGAAATTAACAAAAAAGGTGCAAGGCACTTGTTTTAACGGTAAGGGCGAAGCAGCCGGAGAATTACATCATGAAAAACAGACGTCTGTATCCCGGCCGCTTCGCCCCTACAAGAGGATTTTTTAGGTAATGCTGGCTGCCACGGATTGACCGTGGCCGAGCAGGGCCTTGACCATTTGCGGCGTGCGCCCCTCGGCATACACCCGCAGCACCGGCTCCGTCCCGGAGGGGCGGATGAGCAGCCATGAGTCGTCCGCCAGGATGTACTTGACGCCGTCCATCTGGCTGACCCGGGCCACTGCCTCGCCGCCAATGGCGGCCGGGGCGTCGCTGACCAGCCTGTCCACCATCTGCTGCTTGGCCACCGGGTGACGCAGGCGCAGGTCGGTGCGGTCGTAGAAGGCCGGGCCAACCTCTTCGAGCAGGTTCTGCACCAGGTCGTAGAGGCCCGCGCCGTACGCCGCCACCATTTCCACGATCAACAGGCCCATGATCGGCCCGTCGCCCTCGGGAATGTGGCCCTGGAACGAAATCCCGCCGGATTCCTCGCCGCCGATCAGGACGTTTTCCTTCATCATGTAATCAGCAATGTGATTGAAGCCGACCGGAGTCTCGTGCAGGGTCAGGCCGTACTTGGCCGCCAGGCGGTCGATCATGCGGGTGGTGGATACCGTGCGCACGACCGAGCCGGTCAGGCCGCGCTTCTCCACCAGGTAGCGCAGGGCCAGCGCCATGATCTTGTGCGGATCGACGAAATTGCCGCGCTCATCCATCGCGCCGATGCGGTCGGCGTCGCCGTCGGTAGCCAGGCCAAAATTGCCCGCGCCGGTGCCAATCGCTCCGGCCAGCGCGCCCAGGTAGCGGGCAATCGGCTCGGGATGCACGCCGCCGAAGCCGGGGTTCATCTCGCCGCGGATCTCGTAGACCTCGCAGCCGGTGCCCTGCAGCAGGGTGCGGATAACGCCCCGTCCGGAGCCGTACATCGAATCCACCACGATGCGCTGCGGATTTTCGGCAATCACGTCAAAGCGGATCAGCTTTTGCAGGTGGGCGGCGTAGGCCGGCAGGGGATTGAAACGGGTGATCAGGTTCTGGCTGCGGGCCTGTTCGTAATCCATCAGGTTGGGGCCGCGCCCCTGGTTTTCGTTGTCGTTCAGGTAGACTTCCACCTGGCGGCACTGTTCCGGCAGGGCGGAATTGCCGCGGTAGGATTTGAGCTTGACGCCGTTGTAGCGCGGCGCGTTGTGCGAGGCGGTGATCATCACCCCGGCGATGGCATTCAAGTCCTTGACGGCATACGAGATGACCGGTGTGGGGGCATCCGACTGGGCCAGGTAGACCGTGAAACCATTGGCGGCCATCACGCGCGCCACCTCGGCGGCAAAACGGTCGGAGAGGAAGCGCGTATCAAAGCCCACCACGATCTTGCGCGGATCCACGTTGGCTTCCACGGCAGAGCCGTTTGTCCACGAACCCGAGGCCAGCGCATCGGCAATCGCCTGGGTCACCAGGCGCAGATTGTGAAAGGTGAAAGTGTCAGAGATGACGGCTCTCCAGCCGTCGGTGCCAAAATGAATCGTCATTCAAAAACTCCTCAATAAAGTTAAATTACCAGCCAGGCGCCGGGGTGGCAGTGATCAACAGGCTGCGCACAATCCAGCCCTCCACGGTGGATCCGTCGTAGGGAACCAGGACGTGCACCCAGGTGATATTGCCTTCAACGACGACATCCGGCAGCACCTGGACGAGTGTACCGTTCAGGACCGTGATCAGAAAATCACCGTTGGGAGACTTGCGAATCCAGGCCCCGCCGCCCTGCCCGGCCTCGATGGAGGCCCAGATGGGCGTGGGTTGCGGGCTGACGGTAATCGTCGGCGTTTCGGTGGGAATCATCGTTCGGGTGGCAGAAGCAGCCAGGGTGGGCGGCTGCGGGGTGGTGGAAGGCGAAGCGGTGGGCGGGATGGGTGTGCCGGTCGGTGCCAGGGTGGCCGTGCGGGTGGGCTGCGGGGGCAGGGCGACCCGGGCCTGGTAAGCCGTCAGCAGGCCGCTGGCCAGCAGGATGCCGGCCACCGCCAGCAGGAGCAGGGTGGAGCCGAGGGTATAGCCGAACCAGCCGCGCGGGCGCAGGCCAAGAAAAGCCAGGGTTAGTGTGCCCAGCAGCACCAGCCAGGCCAGGTGGACGGCGAAGACCAGCAGGCCGTCCGGGAAAAGTCCGGGCAGGCTGCTGCCCAGGCCAAAACCGGCCGCGCCAACCGGCAGCACCAGGGTATAGGTGAGGGCAGCATTGGCGGCCAGGGGGCGTTGACTGGGATTACGCACCAGCAGGTACAGGGTCAGAACCGCGCCGATCGAGAGCAGCACCCCATCCGGGATGCTCAGCACCGCGTGGGTGAAAATGCTGCGCCCGGCCAGCGCCTGCGGGAAAAACGAGCGGGCCAGTACCCCGCCCAGCAAGCCGCCGAGAAAAACCAATCCAAAACCGACCAGGATGCCGACCAGGGCGTTCAGGAAGAAGCGGCCTGAACCGACCCGGGCGGCCAGCACCAGTCCGATCAGCGGAGAAAGGAAGGGGGCCAGCAGGGCAGCCAGGATGAAGAAAGCCGGGGCATCCAGCAGGGCAGCCAGGGCAAACACCAACCCGGCTAATGCCATGATCAGGAAATAGCCAATGGTGGGCGTGGCCTGGTAGGACAGAGCCTTGACCAGTTCGCCCTGGTTGCCGGGCAGATGGCGCGCGGCCAGGTGATCCTGGCGGCGCCGGCGGGCCGGGGGCATGTTCTGGCGATTTTCAGGTGGCAGGGGTTCACTGGTGGGAATGGACATTGTTCCTCCAATTATAATACATCCCGGATTCCTCGTTCCTCGATTACAATTACCGCCATGATGCGCCGAATTTTACCCATCCTTTTCCTTCTCCTGGCCCTGGCGGGCTGCGGAAAGACAACTCCTGCTGCAACCTCTCAAACGACCGATGTCGTTCCTACAGCTACTGTGCAGGCAACGGATGTTGCGATTGCAACCGAAACTGCCACCCCAACCCCCGCGCCCGGCCTGGTCCTGATCGCCGGGGCGGATGTCGTTCCGTCCGAGCTGCAATCCGCGGTCGAATCCCTGGCGGCGGAAAGCGGTTGGCTGGTGGAGGTCAGACAGCCCATCGATTCGGCCACCATCCCCCCGGAAACCCGGGTGATCGTCTGGCTGGGTGACCCGGCCGAAGCCCGCTCTCTGGCGGATGCCGCCCCGCAAGCGCGGGTGATTGCTGTCAACGCGCAGGCCGGGGAGCCGTCGGCCAACCTCTCGTGGGTGGTGTTCGACCCCGACCGGCAGGCCTTCCTGGCCGGTTACATCACCATGCTGGTGACGGCCGATTGGCGGGTCGGCGGGCTGCTGCCGGCTGAGCTGCCCGAACTCAGCGAGGCCTTCCTGAATGGCGGGCGCTACCTGTGCGGGCGCTGCATTCCGCTCTACGCACCGATCGTTGAATTTCCGGTTGCAAGTAGCCTGCCATCCGGCGCGGATGGAGCTTCAGCCCTGGCGGCATTGGATGCCCTCAATGCCAAGTACCTGCTGGATGCGGTTTTCATCCACCCGCAGGTCAGCTCGGAAGATTTACTCAATCGGCTGGCCGGGCAGGATTATGTCTTTGTCGGCCTGCAAACTCCCCCGGAGGCCCTCAAGAGCCAGTGGGCCGCCACGGTGTTGCTGGACCTGCCGGCTGCCCTGCGCCAGGCCTGGCCGCAGGGGGATACCCCCGGCGCGGTCTACCCGGTGCCGCTGGCCATGCAGGATATCAACCCGGCCATCCTGACCGAAGGCAGGCAAAAATTGGCCCAACAGGTGCTGCAGGATTTGCAAAACGGTCTGATCGCCCCCCTGACCGTCATTCCCGGACAATAATTACTCGTCCCGGCCCTTGAATTCGCCCATGGTGGCTTCGCCCGGGTGGCTGATGCCCGCCTGGCGGAAGACCACGCCCACGGTCATGAAGAGGATCTTGAGATCCAGCCAGAAGGACCAGTGGTCCACATACCAAACATCCAGGGCGAATTTTTCCTCCCAGCTGAGGGCATTGCGGCCGTTGACCTGCGCCCAGCCGGTCAGGCCGGGCAGCACATCATGGCGGCGCGCCTGTTCCGGGGAGTAGCGTTCGAGGTACTCCACCAGCAGCGGGCGCGGCCCCACCAGGCTCATCTCCCCGCTGAACACATTGAAAAATTCAGGCAGCTCATCCAGGCTGGTGCGGCGCAGGAAGCGTCCCCAGCCGGTCAGCCGCTCGCCATCCGGCAGGGGATTGCCGCGCCGGTTGAATGCCTCGCGCATGGTGCGGAACTTGTGCAGGGTGAAAACGCGGCCTTTCAAACCGGGGCGGGGCTGGTTGAACAGCACCGGCCGGCCGTCCTTGAGCAGGATGAACAGATAAATCCCCAGCGATAATGGACTGCTCAGAATGATCAGAACCAGCGAGATAACCAGGTCAAAAAGTCGTTTGACCGGCGGCACGCTCTTTGGAAACAGTGTGAACCCCATGGGAGCATTGTACCAAACTTCGCCAATCATTGTATAATTCCGTTGTCAAATTACAGCCTGCGGGCTGATCCAACGGAGATCGGAAATGCTGAAAATCACCATTCAATACTGCATGGTCTGACACTACACCGAACGGGCAACCAGTCTGGTGGCCGAATTATTGAAGCAGTTTGAGCCGGAAATCGAATCGATTGCGCTGCTGCCCTCCGAAGGCGGTGTGTTTGAAGTCACCGTGAACGGGAAATTGATCTACTCCAAGAAACAAACCCTGCGGCATGCGGAACCCGGCGAAATTGCCCGCAGCGTGGATGCCATTTTGAAGAAAAAGTGAACAGGCCAAAGCTTGTTTTTAATCTATGAGAGGTAATCAATGACGAAAAAAGGCCGTGTTTTTTCGGGTGCCCGCCCCACCGGGCGGCAGCACCTGGGCAACTACCTGGGGGCCATGCGCAATTATGTGGCACTGCAGGAAGAATACGAATGCATCTACTGCATCGTGGACCTGCATGCCCTGACGACGATGGAATCAACCCGCGATTTGCGCCAGAACACCTATGACATGGCGCTGGACTGGCTGGCGGTCGGCATTCGCCCGGATGAATCGATCATGTTCGTCCAATCCCACGTGCCGCAGGTAACCGAGCTGCACACCATCCTCTCCATGGTCACCCCGCTGGGCAAGTTGACCGACCTGCCCACCTTCAAGGAGAAGGTACGCCAGCAGCCCAACAACGTCAATTACGGCCTGGTGGGCTATCCCGTGCTGATGACGGCCGATATCGTGCTGTACAAGGCCGGTCTCGTCCCCGTCGGCGTGGACCAGGCGCCCCACCTGGAGTTTGCTCGCGAGACGGTGCGCTCCTTCAACTACCGCTACAACTGCAACGTGCTGATCGAACCGGCCATGAAGGTGACCGAAGTCCCCAAGGTGTTGGGGATTGATGGGCAGCAGAAGATGGGCAAGAGTCTCAACAACCACATTGAGCTCGCCTCGACCCCTGAGGAAACCCGCCAACGGGTAATGTCCATGGTGACCGACCCGCAGCGCCTGCGCCGCACCGACCCGGGCAACCCGGATATCTGCAATGTCTTCACCTTCCACAGGACCTTCTCCCCGCCGGAGGAAGTGGCGATGATCAACCGCGAGTGCCGCCTGGCCGGCATTGGCTGCGTGGATTGCAAGAAGCGCCTGGCCGCCAACCTCAACCTGCACCTGGAGCCCTTCCGCGCCCGCCGCTCCGAGCTGGACCAGCACCCGGACGAGGTGTGGGATATCCTGCACGCCGGCGCCCGGCGCGCCCGCAGCATCGCCGAAGCCACCATGGTGGAAGTCCGGGCGGCCATCGGCCTGGCCGAAAAGAAAGAATGAAAGCCGTCCTGCAGCGCGTCAGCCGCGCCCGGGTGGTTGTGGAGGACAGAACCGTCGCCGAAATCGGCGGCGGTCTGTTGATCCTGCTCGGCGTGGGCCCGGAGGATACGGAAGCCAACGCCGCCGCGCTCAGCCGCAAGATCGCCAACCTGCGCATCTTTGCCGATGCGGAGGGCAAGATGAACTTATCCGTGCTGGATGTGCGCGGCTCGGCGCTGGTGGTCTCCCAGTTCACCCTGTTTGCCGATACGCGCAAGGGCAACCG
>CAYOOA010000074.1:0-10513 GCA_964405455.1 uncultured Anaerolineaceae bacterium
AGGCTGGAATGATCCCCGGGATCTGGCTGGCTCCGTTCCTGTTGCAACCGAAGGCGGAAAATGCCCGCCTGCACCCGGAATGGATGATTAAGGATCGCTATGGTAAGCCGCGGTCGGCGGGGTTCCACTGGAACAGCCGGACGGTCGCGCTGGACCTGACCCATCCGGAAGCCTGTACCTGGGTCGAAACAACCATCCGGCGGGCAGTTGAAGAGTGGGGTTTTCCATACCTCAAGCTGGATTTTCTGTATGCGGGTGGATTGACCGGCGGGCGTTTGGATCCAACCAAAACCAACGCCCAGGTGTTGCATAGCGGGTTGGAACTGATCCGCCGGGCAGCCGGAGAAAAAACCTTCCTGCTTGGTTGCGGATGCCCGGTTGGATCAGGCGTGGGGATTTTTGACGCAATGCGCATCTCTGCTGACACTGCTCCGGCCTGGGGAACCTATTTCTATGGTAAACAGGTGGCCTTCCTGCGGGAGCCGCACGGCCCGGCGGCAGAAAATGCACTGCAAAATATCTTAACGCGCGCCAACCTCCACCGCCGCTGGTGGTGGAACGACCCGGACTGCCTGCTTTTGCGCCCGGAAAGTCAGCTAACTTTGCCGGAAATCCAGACGATTGCCAGCGCCATCAGCCTGACCGGGGGGATGCTGCTGGTTTCAGATGATCTCCCACACTTGCCGGCTGAGCGGGTGGAAATCTTGAGCCAGTTGATGCCGGTCATCAGCCAGCGAGGGGAGGTGCTGGATTGGCTGGATCGCGAGCAGCCCACTCGTATTCGATTGAAACTCAATGGACCAGTCGGAGAATGGATTTTGCTAGCCTGGATCAATCGAAATAAGCAAAGATCATCCTGGCGCTATGATCCTACGGAGTGGGGATTGGAGAAAGCAACTTATTGGCTGCGCTCCTTCTGGGATGGACAATTAAAACGCGTTAGTCCGGGAGAAGCTGTGGAAATGGCAGCCATTCCGCCCCACGGAACTACCCTGTTAGCTGTTCGCAGGGAAACGGATGCACCCCTACAATACATCGGCGGGACTTTGCACATCTCCCAGGGGATGGAAGTGAGCGACTGGCAATTGCTGCAGCGTGAAGCCCGATTTGAAGTCAACCTTCCGCGCAGCTGGCAGGGTGAGATTTTCCTGCGCTCGGTCTCCCAGCCTTCTGTTATTGCGGTTGATGAAGCCAGGTTGAGCGAATGGAAATGGGAGGATCAAATCCTCCGGGTACGGATTTCTGGAAATCAAACCGCACGAATCAAGGTGATGTGGTAATCCAACACCTTTTGTGCTAGACTCGGTCTAGCAAATCCTGTTGGAGAAATAATGAAACGCAGATATGCCTGGATTTTAGTGGTACTTTTCCTGCTGCTAACCGGGGGGGTGGTTGATGTTTATTCGCAGGGCCTGGATTTTAGTTCCTTCATGCCGGTGATTTTAAATGTCGTCTCAGGAATCTCGGATGGCTTTACAGTTTATTTGCCGATCGTATTGAAAGAGGCAACCTTTACACCTACTCTCACCCTGACGCCAACACGGACATTCACACCCACCCAGACTTTTACACCCACTTTTACCATCTCCCCTACCCTGACTTTTACAGCCACGCTGACCAATACACCCACCCAAACGGCTACTTCCACAAAAACAGCTACACCCTCTCAAACGGCCACTCCCACAAAAACAGCTACACCCTCTCAAACGGCTACAATCACTCAGACACCTTCAGCGACGCCAGTCACCAGCCCGCCGCTCTGGTCGCGGACCATGTATGTGAATACGGATGGCGGACAGGTCTTATACGATAAAGGCTGTGAATTGGGTACGCAGCACCAGAATACCGCTGGAAAGCAGGATGCAGTGGTGGTTTTGGATTTTGGTTCTCCTGGCGCTCATGGAGATGGATCCCTGGGAACAACCCTGTTTGGCATCGGTGTGCTGCGCACATCCGAAATTGCTGCCCGGGTTGAATTGTATGCACAGGGTTATTATGTTTGTTCAGGAACAGATCGTACATCAAAGCTGACTTTAGCCATTGGAACAACCAATTACGGGACCTGGCTGGCTACCGGCACCAATGCACGCGACCACGGCCGGGCCTGGGCGTTGATGGTTAATGATGTAAATACCTGGCTGGTGCAACAGGGCTATGCCGGCCAGGTAACGGCTGTTGGCGCCAGCGATATTGAACTCACCTGGAACGGACCGGGCGTCAGCAAGGCCTGGGTGAACGGATATGACGAAGTTAACCTGTACGATTATTATGATTATGGTGATATGGCCGGCTGTCCTTCACGAGACCGGCAGTCTTCGAACTGTTATTCTCCATGGACGATGGCGGATGTCTGGTATGTCGCCTTTGGCACACCTCCATCCTATCCCTTACCACTCATCTATGCCACCAACGGGGTGAACGCACGGCAATGGTCCTGGCTTAGCCTGTGGTCCTTCAATAATAAGGGTTACAGGATGAATATTGCAGGTTCATTTACTCAATGCCAGGCCTGTCTGCAGCGCTCATCGGATCCTTCCTGTCCGTATCTGAATAATAAACCGGCTGTTGGCTGGCAGCAGTTGTATGACTCTCTTATTATTGACGGCGTGAGCCAGGGTCTTCGCTGGTCAACGGATATTTTCTGGCTGGCGGACTCCGTCAACCCTAATCTTTGTAATGCGACGGCTGCGCCCATTCCCGGCTCGACACTCGAACAGCGCCTGGTTGACCTGGAAAACGGGTTGGCAGCGGAGAATCTCAGCCCGGATATGCAAATCAGCCTGAGCGAGAAAATCATCAACACGCGCCTGGTTTTGAGTCAGCAGGCGAATACAATCCCGGCTCAGAAAATTGCCCCCTTGCAGATTCCACAACTGGCGGCGCCGGAATTTCCGGTGGGAATCTTTAATGGAGATGAAGGCTTGTTCCATCCCTGGGAAGCCGCGATCATTAACCGCTGGCAAGGCTGGGACGGCGATACGCGCGTCCAGGTATTTGCCGGGAGCTTTGGAGAGGAATCACAACAGGGTGTAATATATATCCAACGCTATGGTGCCAGGGGAGAAGTTCAAGCCATGCAGACAGTCCTCTCCCCCAGGACCAATGGAGCCCTGAAAATTCTTACAGTGAATGGCAACCAGGTTTCGCTGCAGGCTGCAGATGGCAGCCGTTGGTCGTTCAACTGGCAGACCGGGATCTTTGAGTAATTCCTTTCTGCCCCATCAAGAAGGAGGAAAAATGGCTGATATCTTCTCGTTTGATCCCTTTGTGGAACTTGGCGCTTATCGGGATGCGCTGCGCCAACTGGTGGAAAGCGGAATGCTCCTGCCGCGCGACCTCCTACCCTCGGCGGTGGCATCTGTTGTGGTGGCGGTGGATGTGCTGGATACCGGCCCTGAAATTGTCGTTTTGGCCAACCTGCCCGGCGTCAAGGCGGAGGATGTGCAAATTTCAGTCGTGGGGACGAGCCTTTCCATCAAGGGTTCAGTCCAGGTCTCCAAGGAGTACGAAGGGTCTCATGTCATCCGGCGCGAGCGGCGCGCCACCGGTTTCGTCCGCACGGTGCAATTGCCGGTTGAGGTGGATGCCGACCGTGCAGCGGCCAAATTCAGTAACGGCGTATTGACCCTGACCCTGCCCAAGAGCGAGACCATCCGCCCGCGGATGATCAAGGTTGAGTCTGAATAACGCCGGGATGCAGCGAAAATTTATTAACATTCCCTGGTTCACCCGGCGCGGGTTGGTGGCACGCTCACAGAAGATCGTGGCCACCCTCACCCGGCATGGGCTGGGCTGGCTGTTTGCCCAGTTGGAGGGTGAAGCCTCCAACCGGCGCGGATTCGGAAGCGGCGGGGCGGCTGCCCGGCAAAAACAGGCCGTTGAATTGCGCCTGGCAATGGAAGAACTGGGTGCCACATTCATCAAACTTGGCCAGGCCCTCAGTTCCAGGCCGGACTTGCTGCCCATGGAAACAGTGATGGAGTTGAGCAAGCTGCAGGATGAGGTGCCGCCGATGGAGTTTGACCTCATCCGGCCGGTGATCGAAACTGAATTGGGCGGTGAAATCCAGCAATTCTATACGGATTTTGATCCGACGCCGATTGCCTCGGCCTCCATTGGCCAGGTGTATGCTGCGCGGTTGAAGACCGGTCAGGCGGTAGTAGTCAAGGTGGTTCGGCCTGGGGTGGAACAGCTTGTCCAGCAGGACCTGGAAATTTTGACTGATATGGCCAGTTGGATGGCCATTCATACGGAGCTGGGGGAGATGTACGACCTGCCGGCGCTGATGGATGAATTTGCCTATCGGCTGCGCAGCGAGTTGGACTATAAGCGGGAAGGGCATAACGCGGACCAGTTCCGCGAGAATTTTTACGGCGATCCGCGTGTGTATGTGCCGCGCGTGTACTGGGAGCTAACCACCTCGAGGGTTATCACCATGGAGCGGGTGTACGGCATCAAGCTCAATGATGCCGAGGCATTGGATCGAGCCGGGATCAACCGCCGGGTGGTGGCGGAAAACTCGGCCCACATTATCGTGCGCGGCGTGTTTGAGCACGGTTATTTCCACCCCGACCCCCACCCGGGTAATTTCTTCGTCCAACCGGACGGCTCCCTGGCGGTGATCGATTTTGGCATGATGGGACGCTTCAGCCCGCACATGCGCGAATGCATCCTGCGCATGGGATTGGCGGTGGTCCGGGCTGATCCGGACGGGCTGGTGGATGAGCTCCTGGATGCCGGGATGACGGGCAGAAAAGTCAAACTGGTCCACCTGCGCCAGGACGTGGCGCACATCCTGGAGCGCTATGCCGGCTGCACCTTTGAAGAATTGACGGCCACCCAGGTTTTGAGCGATGTGATGGACATGGCCATGCGCAACGGGCTGCAATTGCCCAGCGAAATGGCCATCCTGGGCCGCCTGATTGCAATAGGCGAAGGAATTGCTGTGATGCTCTGCCCGGGATTCCGCATGCTTGAGTTTGCGGAACCGTACGTCAAGAGGTTCTATGCAGAAAAGAGATCGCCGGGCAACCTGGCCCCGGAGTTGTTCCGTTCCACCCAGGAGATGCTGGAGTTTATCCTGCGGCTGCCCCGCCAGGCGTCCCGGCTGTTGGGACAATTGGAGCGGGGGCAATTGGAATTCAACATTAATTATGACGGCCTGCGGGAGTTCACGCGGAAAATGCAGGGCATGACCAACCGACTGGCCATCAGTGCCATCCTGGCGGCGGTAATCATCGCCCTGGGCTTGACCACGGTGGTGTATCATCCGGCAGAATGGCAGAAATTTGGCGAATACCTGTTTGCATTTGCCTTTATCTCATCACTGGTTATGGGCGCCATTTTAATGTTCACCATCTGGCGCTCCGGCAGAGGAAAATAAAGAATTGCAATGAAGTTGCAATTCTTTGCCTCTTTTTTCTCAGATAATAATCAGAATTAACTTCTATAATAAAAATACTGAGCGCCGAGATGCCCCCCTCATCCCGGTGCTTAGTGCTTTAAAGGGGGTAAAATATTCAGAAGATGCCTGCAATAATTTCAGCGATTTTCAAAAACTACAAAAACTGGATATTGACGCCGATCTAGAATCTTGATACCATAAACAGGTGTTTTTTGAAAAGTGAATAGACGGAGAATCAGCGGCTGAACCCCGGGCACAACTCGGGGCGACGAGGTGGAGGTTCCGCTCCGCGAGGAGCGCGCTAACCCGCAATAGCGGGAAAAATCGGATTGATCAGCGGATGCCTCTGGAGCCTGATCACAGGCTTCCTTCTCCCTTCCCAGGAAAGTGTCTGGTGGAAACCCGGCTGGTAACAGCCGAACCAACGCCAGCATGGTGATCTGCAACCGAAAACCGGCAGCGAGTGTGTTTCATGGGAAGGGCAGTCCTGTTACTTGAATGATGATAGGGCATGCCCGGCATGCCCTATTTGTTTTTAATTTCTTTTTTCTGGAGGTAACCATGGATCGCAAGTATTTGGTGGCTCGAGCCAAAGAAGATGGGGTCAAGTTTATTTCGTTCCAGTTCACGGATGTGACCGGGGCGGTCAAAAGCGTGGATATGCCGGTGGAACAGTTGGAAGGCGCCCTGGAGAACGGGATCTGGTTTGATGGCTCTTCGGTGGAGGGTTTTGCACGGATCCAGGAATCGGATATGCACCTGCGCCCGGATGAAAATACCTACGCCGTCCTGCCCTGGACACCGCCGGAATTGCGCCGCGCACGGCTATTCTGCGATATTTTCACCCCGGACGGCACACCCTTTGAAGGGGATCCGCGCGGGTTGCTCAAGCGCACCCTGGCCAGGTTGAAGGAACGCGGTTATGTGTTTAATGTGGGTCCAGAACCGGAATTTTTCCTGTTCAAACGCAACGGCGGCGAAAATATGCACCCGGTCCCACATGATGTGGGTGGGTATTTTGATTTTTCGCCGAACGATGAGGCTGTCCGCGTGCGGACCGAGTTGATGGAAGCGCTCAACCGGATGGGTCTTGAAATCGAAGTTGGCCACCACGAATGCGCTCTCGGCCAACATGAAATTGACTTCCGCTTTGCCGATGCCCTGCGCACGGCCGATAACGTGTTGACCCTCAAGTACACCGTCAAGGCGATTGCAGACCAACACGGATTGGTGGCTTCCTTCATGCCGAAACCCATCTTTGGCATCAACGGTTCTGGAATGCACTGCCACCAGTCGCTGTTCGATACCAACGGGAACAACCTTTTCTTTGATGCCAGAGATCCATTCCATTTATCTACGCTGGCGTACGGCTTTATTGCCGGCCAATTAACCCATGCCCGCGGACTATCGGCCGTGGTTGCCCCTACGGTCAATTCATACAAACGGCTGGTGCCCGGGTATGAAGCGCCTGTCTATATAGGCTGGGCGCAGACCAACCGCTCTGCCCTGATCCGTATCCCACGCCATACTGCCGGCATGGATAAGGCCGTGCGGGTGGAACTGCGCTGCCCGGATCCCTCCTGCAATCCCTACCTGGCTTTCACAGCCATGCTGGCAGCCGGGTTGGATGGGATTGATAACGGTCTGGAACTGCCCAAACCGCTCAATAATATCAACGTATATCATCTTGATTCCGAGGATCGCTCAAGGTTGGGAGTTAAAGAATTGCCCGGATCCCTGATCGAAGCCCTGCGCGAACTGGATGAAAGCACGCTGGTCAAGACTTCCCTGGGGCCGGTTGTATATGATGCCTTCCGCCGCGCCAAGCTGGAAGAGTGGGGGGCTTACCGCTCCAGCGTAACCGATTGGGAAGTAGACCGCTACCTGGAAGTTGCCTGAGCAGCCAGGGCAGTAGCGAAAATCAAAACGGAGAAACCGATTTGCTGGTTTCTCCGTTTAATTTTGGGTCCGAATTCAGCCGCCGGCAAACTTTGGCACTAGGCGGACAACATCGCCGTCCTTCAGGAGATCGATTTTATCCAGAAGCACACCGTTGCGTATAGCCATGAAGGTTTCAGGAGAATATCCAAGCTGTTGCAGCGCTTCGGCCACAGTCAATGGAGCAGGAAGTTCATGAACTTCTTTACGGTATTCGATGCGGATCATTTGCTGGAAGGGAGAGAGATGGATTGCTGCAGGCAGGTCAGCCAGGCGGATAAATCCTCCCCCGGCTGATGGGTTGTGATCGCCAGGTAGGGGCGTTCCAGGCTGCCAACCGGAATGCCGGTAACCTCAATTTCAGCCAGGCTGGGGTTTGGATCCTGCAACCAGGCAGCCGGGACAAACCCAATGGCGCTTGGAGAGGCAGCAACCGCGGCGATCACATCCGCCGGCGAACTGGCCAGGAAAGCTGCCGAGGAGAGTGGGGATGCACCCGGGAAGGCCTCTTCAAAATTGGTTTGAATATCCTCCCCGGTTGGATATACCCAGGCTTCGATCTCCCCTTCGGGCAGGTTCAGGCAATCCGGGCAGTCCTTGGGGAATACTTCCGCCCAGGTTGCGGAAGTGCCATTGAAGATCCCCTGCAGGTTGACCTGATTAAGCCTGCGGATGGGGTTTTGAACATTGACAATCACAGCCAACCGATCCAGGCCCAGTTCATACGCGGGGGATTGCAGTTCAGCTGGAGCGCCCCAGCGAAGAGCTACATCCGGTGAGTTTTCCAGCAGGCGGGCGGCGGGCATTTCCGCCAGGTGGATGGCTCGTTCCGGCAGGGACAACATGCATTGGTTGAAATCCGGAGCCAACCAGGTTACGGAAGATGTGGCGACCACATTCCAGACCTGCAGCGTGGGAACAGCCACAGGCGGCGGGGTGGACTGGCAGGCAGCCAGCAGCAACCCGACCAGGAAGATCCAACGTTTAGCGGACATACGTAACTATTATGGCGGCGAATCCGAGCAAGGTGCAATAGATGGCAAACCAGTTCAACGAATGGCGGGTGATGAAACCCAGCAGCCAGCGGATCGCAAGGTAACCAACCACTCCAGCCGCCAGGAAACCAACCAGGATGATGGGGAGGAAACCGCTTAACGATGGAGTCTGCACCAGGTCCTTCAGGCTGACCAGAGAAGCACCCAGCATCACCGGGACGCTCATCAGGAAGGAGAAGCGGGCAGCAGACCGGCGGTCCAGGTCGCGGAACATGCCACCGGCTATGGTCGAGCCGGAGCGCGAAACGCCGGGGAAAAGGGAAATCAACTGGAATAAACCGATGATGAGCGCATCCAGCCAGCCAATTTGCGAAAATTCACGCCTGCGTTTTCCCAGCAATTCGGCGGCTACCAACAATGCAGCCGTCAGCAACAGGAAATAACCAGTGGCACGCGGGTTCAGAAAGACTGATTCAACTGCATCCTTGATCAAAATACCGCCCAGCCCGGCCGGGATGCTGGCCAGGATCAAGAACCAGCCCAGGCGCGCCTGGGGGGTGGAGAAAGGTTGGCGCTTCCACAGGGCTTGCAGCCAGCCTTTCAGGATTTGCCAGAGATCGTTCCAAAAGTAGATGATCACGGCAATCAATGTCCCGGCCTGAACCAGGACATCAAAGGGGAATACTTGCTCCGCCGGGAACTTCCAGCCCAGGAAATAGGGCGCCAGGACCAGGTGAGCGGAGGAGGAGATGGGGAGAAATTCAGTTAATCCCTGGATGATGCCGAGGATGATGGCTTGCAGGATGTTCATAGGGTTCCTTTTCCGGCGCGATGGTGCCAGTTGTGTAAGAATTCTGTAGCAAATTCGGTATAACGAGCTTCCAGGACAGCCTGCCGGGCCTGACGGGCAATTTCCAGCAGGGTGTGGATGTTGTGGATGGAGATCAGGGTGGCGGAAAGCATCTCCCGGGCAGAAATCAGGTGGCGGATGTAAGCCCGGCTGAAATTCTGGCAAGTGTAGCAGGTGCAGGTTTCATCCACCGGGCGGGGATCGTGGGCATAGGTGGCGTTCATCAGGTTCAACCGCCCTGAAAAGCTCATGGCAGCGTGATGACGGGCCAGGCGGGTGGGCAGAACACAATCGAAGATATCCACACCGCGCAGGATGCCGTTGATCAAGTCCTCCGGGGAGCCGACGCCCATCAGGTAGCGCGGTTTATCCGCCGGGAGAATGTTGTTGACGACTTCCAGCATGGCATGCATATCCGTCTTGCTCTCCCCGACGGATAATCCACCGATGGCATGGCCGGGGAAACCCAGGCTGGCGATGAACTCAGCGGATTGGGTGCGAAGCTCCGGATAGATGCCGCCCTGGACGATGCCAAACAAAGCCTGGTCAGGACGGATTTTGGCTTGCAGGCAGCGCTCAGCCCAGCGGTGGGTGCGCTGCATGGCGCGCTCGGAATAAGCACGGTCATCCGGGACGGCACATTCATCGAAGGCCATGATGATGTCCGCACCCAACTTTTCCTGGACGGCGATCGAGGTTTCCGGCGTCAGCCGCTGGGTGGAACCGTCGATATGGCTTTTGAAGGTCACCCCGTCCTCGTCAATTTTGCGGGTTTCGGACAGGGAAAAAACCTGGAAACCACCCGAATCGGTCAGGATGGGCCGCGGCCAGCGCATGAAGGTATGCAATCCACCCATTTCGGCCACCAGGTCTGCACCGGGGCGGAGAAACAGGTGGTAGGTGTTGGCCAGCACCAGGTGGGCGTTCAACTCCTCCAACTGGCGCGGGGTAACCGCCTTGACGGTGGCCTGGGTGCCGACCGGGGCAAAAATGGGGGTGGGTAAATCGCCGTGCGGGGTATGAAAGATGCCGGCGCGGGCACTGCCATCGCGGGCAAGGAGTTCAAAAGTGAAGGGTTCGCTCAATGGTAAATAACCTTGTTGTTGTTCTGGATTGGAATTATACCGTGAGTTGCCTGATATTCTTTGAAGTGGGAAACGTGGAGGGTTGAAGGAACTCCCTGGAGCAGATATACTTGCAGGGTCAATTCCCCGTAGAGTCGTTGGAATTGATATTATTGGAATTATCTTAAGAAGAGATCGGTGCAGAATTTATGCTGGAAAAACAATGGAAAATTGAGAGCCTCGAACATCCCATCCCGGAGGA
>CAYOOA010000075.1:0-10169 GCA_964405455.1 uncultured Anaerolineaceae bacterium
ACACTCTGACCTTATTTGACTCAGCATTTCCAAACCGGGGGAGGTCAACCTCCCGTCGCCTGTCTTTTCCCCTGTAAGCAAAGCCACTTCCTGCTGATCAATTCCTTCAAAGAACTGACCTAAATCTGACTGGTTTTTTATGATTAAATGTCGCTCAGCCAGATCAGCCTGTTCGATTGCAAGATGGGTTGATGTCGATAAAACCACCGGTTTCTCCAGTTGCCGGGCCATACGAAACATGGAAGTTGTCTTTCCCCCTGCGCCTACTATGGCAAGTACCAGACTTCCGCAATCATAACCCAGGGCTTGAAGAAGAGAGATGGTCACAATGTATCCAATTAGAGCAATTTGCGAAGTTCAGATTGGGAAAGAATGGCTTCCACTACTCCGCCGCCAACAGAAAGAGCCTTATCAGAGATTTTTTCTACTAATGAAGCATCCATTCGGGGATCCAGGTCGCCGACCTTCAAGCCATGGGTTACTCGTAAACCATCCTGTAAAATGCCACGAATCATCCCGTCAAATTTTGCGCGAATGACCTGGTTACTCACCTCACCAACCGCTTGCCCGGATACCACACACTCGCCAATCTCAACCAATGGATGAAAAATTCCAGCCGTTGGAGCCCGCAAGACTCTCTCCCGGCCATGTCCTGAGACCATCTCAGGTTCTCCAGTATCTTTTTCTGTGCATCCCTCGTAAAGTACTCTGCCCAGGTTTGGCCCCCGGCGGGTTTCAACGGCCGCGTGGCAATTTATCCCACAACAAAATCCAGGCCCCAGCCCAATGATGAAAGGCGAGCTCACAAGGTGGATATTACCAGGTGCCTTCGTCATTCTGCCGTCAACAATTACATCCGGTTGGAAAAATTCAGCGGCCGATAATTCCGGATCCACCAGGATCGGGATCGCTCGCTGATTCAGGGTTGCCTGGATTTGTCCCGGAGAATCAATCCGAATGCATTGCGTTCCTTCAATTTTGACTGCGCCTGTATATATCGCTTCTGCATAAGAAACTGATCTGCGCACTGCATAAGGGCTGGCCAACTCACAAATCAACACCTGAATACCAATGCGAACCAATCGAAGAGCAGCACCGCTTGCCAGGTCACCGCCTCCGCGAAGAATTACTTTAATCGTCATTGCTTACCTGTTAAGAGAATCACTGATGGCAAGTGATTCCGAATAATGATTTAGTCATGGATTGCTCGGAAAACCTTTTCCGGCAATAACGGGAATTTGTCAAACCAAATGCCCGTGGCGGCATGGACTGCATCTGAAATGGCTGGCACCAGGGGTAGGTAAGGCATTTCACCCATCCCGCGCGCGCCATACGGGCCAATGGGATCGGCATACTCCAGGATAACTGATTTCACCTTGCCGGGGATATCCAGTACGGTTGGGATCAGGTAGGTGGATAAGGTTTTGGAGATAACATAACCATCTTGCTGGATGAAATTTTCCAGTAATCCATATCCAGTTGCCTGTACCAGGGCACCTTCGATCTGGCCTTCCACCTGTTGTGGATTGACAGCCCGCCCGACGTCATTGACACAAATGATCTTGTTTAGCTTTACCTGGCCGGTTTCGGTATCCACTTCCACTTCGACAGCCTCAGCTACGTAACCATAAGCAAAATTCGGCTCGGATTTTCCTGTCTCCGCATCATAAGGGGTTGTTTTTGGTGGACGATAAGTATATGTGGCTACGGCCGGCCGTTCCTCCATTCTCCATTTTTCCAGGGCTTGCTCAGCAGCGCCGCGAATAGAATTTCCGGCCATAAATGTCATCCTTGATGCGGAAACGCTACCTGCATTTCCAGTTTCAGCAGTATCACTGGCAATCAATTGGATTCGGTCCATAGGAATATGGAGAGCGTCTGCAGCCATTTGGACAAAAGCGGTGTGTGACCCCTGACCAACTTCGGCACCAGCATGGCGAAGAACAGCTTTGTCAATCCCAGTAGAGCCGTATAATTCAATTGTGGCTGTGCATTGTTCAGGAGCACCGAAAGAAAAGCCAACATTCTTATATCCACACGCAATCCCGATTCCCTGGATGATATGTGCCTTTCCCCTGGGCACATTCACCCGACTTCCTGGATAGTGCCAACCATCCTTGCCTTTCTTCCATCCAGCTTCCAGGGCACATCGTTCCAGCACCTGCCGAATGGTGACCCCTTTGGGTAAGGGGGTTCCGACCGAAAGTGTATCCCCCTCACCCAGCAAATTACGCATCCGTATTTCAACGGGATCGATGCCCAGCTTTTCTGCCAGCTTATTCATGGAGGATTCGATGGCAAAACAGGCTTGCGGCCCACCAAATCCACGGAAAGCTCCATTCGGCAAGTTGTTGGTGTAGACAGCCGTGGAATCCACGCGAACATTTTCGATTTTATACGGTCCGGTGACCAATAAAGTGGCATTACCCATCACCTTGGTGGATGTGTAAATGTAAGCTCCACCATCGGCAATGATTTCTGCCTGGGCAGCGCGTAGAACGCCCTGGTTATTTGCCCCAAGTTTCAACCGGATGATATAAGGATGGCGTTTATGATGCCCAACAATTGATTCTTCCCGGCTCCAGATGGTTTTTATCGGGCGATCGATACCGCGTTGGTGCAATCGCCAGGCAGCCAGGGCCAGCACAATTTGTACCGACATATCCTCCCGACCGCCAAAAGCCCCACCTATGGCAGGATAAATCACGCGAACTTGCTCCAACGGAAGTTGCAACGCATGGGCAATTTGTTCCTGGTCCTCATGCGTCCATTGTCCACCAACCACAACAGTTACGCGTCCAGCTTCATCAATGTATCCCAGGCCGGCCTCGGGTTGCAAGTATGCATGTTCCTGGGCCGGTGTAAAATATTCATCCTCAACAATGCAGTCGGATTCAGCGAACCCTTTTTCCCAATCTCCTTTGCGAATCCGATAACGACAAAATACATTTGATTCCAGGTCGGGATGCAGCAGCGGTGCTCCTTCTCCCAACGCTGAGATGGGATCGGTAACCACCGGGAGATCTTCGTAATCAACCTTAATAAGTTGGAGGGCTTCTGATGCAATTTGCTCTGTCTCAGCCACCACAAGTGCGATTTGGTCGGCAACCGTCCTGACGTGATCGGCAAAGGACTTGTTTGACCCTGGTCCGCATAGAACGGGTTGATCGGGAGAGATCAACCCGTATTCATTATTAGGAACATCCTTTGCCAGGAAAACAGCCACAACTCCTGCGAGTGATTCTGCCGCTGAAATATCAATATTCCTGATCACTGCATGCGGCCGCGAAGAAAACAGGGTCTTCATATATACTTGGTCAGGCAGGTTGATATCCCCCGGATAAAGCGCCTGACCAGTTACTTTGCTAATTGCATCAAGACGGGGGACAGGAGTTCCAACATAACTCATGGCAGCCTCTCCAGGATTAATTGGGCTTTCGCCGTTTATATTTCACCGGCGGGACGTCCAACGGACCGTATCGTGAAGGTCCAAATGCACGTCCGATAACTGTACCGATAAAGAAAATAACCATGAAGCCCAGGAAGGCCAGCACCAAAGTTGTCATTATTTTAATGAGCAACATAGGGTCTGATCCAGTCTTCAAAAGCAAATCTCTTGGGATGGCAAACCAATTATTCCGAGAGTTTGCATCCAGCAGTAACATTGCCCCGGCATAAGCCATGAAAGGGATCAGAATCATAAAAGCAAAACCGACTCCCCTCCAAACCGGGTGAAGTCTCCTGCGTTCTTCACCGGTTGGCACCTGCTTTCGGTAATAACCTCCATATTTTCCCATTACGAACCTCCCCTGGCTGCTCTTTCAATTCCCTGAATGATTTTGTAATAACCTGTACAACGGCATAGATTTCCTGAGATTGCCTGGCGGATCTCATCTTGTGTTGGCGTAGGTTTCTCCTCCAGCAACTTGATTCCAGACATGACAAATCCCGGTGTGCAGTAACCGCACTGAACTGCACCTTCCTGGATCAAACCGGATTGAACAGGGTGGAGATGTTCCGGGGTTCCAACACCTTCAATGGTTGTTATTTCAGCTCCATGCGCCCGGCCGGCCGGCACCATGCAGCTCATGACGGCAACACCATCCAGGTAGACTGTACAAGCTCCGCATTCCCCTTCAGCACAACCTTCCTTGGTGCCTACAAGACTTGCATCCTCGCGGATAAGACGTAATAGGGTTTTATTCATCGCTCCAGAAAAATGGTACTCTTGGCCATTAATCCGGGTGACGATTTCCTCCGGCCCGGATTTATTTACATCTGGCAAAGATTTTTTCATTTTGCCATCAACGCCCATGAGCAATACCGGATCGACCGGCATGGAATGCTCTTCCCTTCCGGTCAGAAGGCTTTGCAGGGCGCGTTGAGCCATCACGCGTACCATTTCTGTCCGGTAGTGGGCAGAACTACGCAGGTCATCAATCGGCCGGGCGGCGTTCATGATCAAGGCAGCAGCTGGCTCAACAATGTTTTCATCAAACGGCTGATTTTTCAGATACTCTTCAGCTTCCTCTGCGTGAATGATGGTCGGGGCAACCGCCCCGAGAGTGATGGTTGCTTCCTGGATCTGTTTGTGTTTGACTCCCAGGATGACAGTTAAGTTGATAACAGAAATGGCCTGGGCGCGGCGCAGGGCGTACTTGATAAATACGCCATGCTGATGCTTTTGCAGAGCCGGAAAGAAAATATCTACCACCATTTCGTCCGGGCGCATGACTGTTTTCCGTACCCCGAGGTAGAATTGTTTCAGTGGAATGACTCGTTCTTCACGGGTCGATTTCAGTACCACCATAGCCCCCAGGGCCATCAAAGGGGATATGGTATCATTGGCCGGCGAGGCAGTAACCAAGTTTCCAGCCACAGTCCCGCGGTTACGGATTTGTGGTGAACCAACTTCCCAGGCCGCCCTGGCCAAAGGATAAGCGGCTTCCCGTATTAACTTGGAGCCTGCACACTGGTTATGAGTGACCAAGGGGCCTAGGTGGATCCATCCGTTCTCATCCAGTGTGATTTGATCCAAGTCCGGGATACGCGAAACATCAATCAGGGTCTCAATCCCCTTGCGAGTTCCCCGTTCGATTTCCAGGATGATATCTGTGGCACCAGCCACAATCCTGGCTTTGCTGCCAGATTCATCCAGCAGACCTAGAACTTCTTGGATACTGGTTGCATTAATATATTTTTTCCACATAAGCACTCCAATTATTCCTGGACTTTCATCTTCATTACAGAGCCAGTTCCCCCGTTCCGGATCATGATGATTTCCGCCAGGATGGAAACAGCTATTTCTTCTGGAGTTTCAGCCCCAAGTTCAAGTCCAATCGGTGAATGAACCTGGTCCAGCTTTTCCTTGGAGATACCCTTCTCCAGCAACCCTTTACAGGTGGTCAGCCAGCGCCGTTTTGATCCGATTACACCGATGTACCTGGCTGTGGTTTCCAGCAGGGGTGCCAGTCCATTAACATCCACATCTGAACCACGGGTGGTCAAGACGATATAGGTATGTGGCGTGATTTCCACCTTTTGGGTCAATTCGGCCATAGGGCAAATATAAAACTCATCGGCATCCGGGATAAATTCTTTATTACAGAACTCAGGTCGATCATCGGAAACTACTACTGTAAACCCCAGCCACTTGCCCAGGCTGGCTGTTACTTTGCCTACATGTCCTCCACCGATGATCACCAGGACAGGCTTGGGCAAGATTGGTTCCACGTAAACCTCCACGGTTCCTCCGCAAATCCCCGGGTCACCTTCAGCCGGATTTACCATGTTATAAACCAGTTTTCGGGTTCTCCCATCGAGGTAAGCTGCTTTTGCTTCCTGCAACACGCGGTTCTCAATTTCACCCCCGCCTACCGAACCAATAAAGTTGCCATCGGGAAAGACTAACATCTTACTCCCGGCGTGCCGGGGGGTTGAGCCTCTACTGCTAATGATGGTGCAAAGAACTCCGCCCTTCCCTTCCGCTTCCAATTGGGCCACGCGTTGATATATGCTGGTCATTTTTAATTCTCCAGTAAACCCAAAACCAGTGGGAGCAATTGCTTCTTCCTTGAAACAACTCCTTCTGCCAGGCGCGTTCCATCATTCTGCAATGGATAAGGCAAATTTTCCAGCTCAGGTGGAGTGTTATCCAGCATCAGTCGGCTGGATCCACGCACAACATCAGTCACCATCAACATGGAGAAATTCAGACCTTTTGATTCGCGTAATTCACTCAACGCCTTCTGAAGTTCTGTCAGGTATCCGGTTACTTCGTACAGGTCGCTGACTTCTGCTTGCGAGATTGAGAACTGGTATTGCCCACCTGAATAGAGCTTCATATCTGTGCGCACAATTTCACTGGGTGCCCGGGCTGAAAGTCCTGCACCTGCCGCCAGAAGCTTTTGGCCGTAGGTTTGAATGGTCTCATTCACCAACACACTTCCGCCAACAAATGCCCATCGAGCCAATCGTTCCGCGGCCTGACGGTCGCGTTCTGTGGTGGTTGGTGAGGTCAGGATTAGTGTGTCGGAAAGCAAACCAGCCAACATCATGCCGGCCAGTCCCGGAGGGGCGCTGAGGCCTGCATCAGCAATTCGTTCTGATACCAGCGTGCTGGTCGAGCCGACAATATCCACGGTAAAACGAATCGGGACATGCGTGGAAGGATTGCCAAGACGGTGATGGTCCAGAATTTCCAGCAATTCTGCTTCGTCCAGGGCAGCAACAGCCTGTCCTGCTTCATTGTGATCCACCAAGATGATCCGCAACCGCGGGGGATTTAGCAAATCCCGCTGCCGGCAGATGCCCAGGTAGACCCCTCGCTCATCCACGACCCAGAATTCATCCCCTTCTTCGCGCAGCAGGCGGTTTAGAACATCCCGAATCCGGGCGTTTGCCTGGACCTTGGGAATGTGAATATCCGCCGCATCCTGGCAAGGCCGGTCGAGGATATCATCCAGGTGCATCTGTTTTTGGCGCATCAGCGGCCCGACCATTTGATTAACGAAATGAAACAGACTGCGTCCGGTCATCAGGCCGTAAGGGGTTCCATCCGGGTTCAAGATGGGCGCAATCCCACCGGCTTTGCTGGCGATCCCCCAGGCCTCCCGCAGCGGTTTATCCCGTAAGGTGGTATCCAGCCGACGCATGACTGAATCAAACCTCGGAGAAGCATCCGTCAATAAAATTGGGGGCTCCAACCCGAGGAATTTCAGAACCCAGGCGGTTTGAGGATTTAATGCCCCAGCCCTGGCTGCGACGGTATCCAGTCCGTCTCTCTCCCGCAATACCCAGGCATACCCCATGGCAGCAGCGATTGAATCAGTATCGGGGTTCACATGACCAACTACATAAACAGGGGATGCCATGGGATCTCTTCTTCTCCGCTCTAGATGGACTGTGCTTCTTGTATGGCTCGCCAAACTCGTTCTGGAGTAGTCGGGTTCTGGTCGACGTTTGCGCCGCAGGCATCCAGGATGGCATTCCCTACTGCGGGCGCTACACCGTCCATAGGAATTTCAGCTACTGCCTTTGCACCGAATGGATGTGAAGGTTCAAACGTTTCGACAAACACCGTATCCATCCTGGGCATCTCATGCGCCCGGAAGATATGATAATCCTCCAGGTCCTTTTCCAAGGCTGCACCGTGTTCGTCGTATCTCATTTCCTCACATACGGCATAACCAAGCGCCTGGGCCATACCACCTTCCACCTGCCCACTGGCTGTGATTGGATTAACAATTACACCGCCATCTACGGCCATTACCAGGTGCTCAACAGTCACCTGGCCGGTTTCCGTATCGACTATAACTTCAGCAAATTGCGCTGCAAATGGCGGAGGTGACGACTCTGAAACAAAGGAGGCGACGCCCATGATTTGCTCCTGGTTGGCATGGTGCAGGGAGTTGTAAGCAATCTCCTGCATGGTTACGAAGCGTCCATCTGGAGCATACGCCTTTCGATCGTTTAATCGGATCTCCTGCTCGCCAACCGGCGCTCCACCTTTTTCTGTAATCATCGTGGCCGCACGGATGCGGATTCTTTCGGCGACCTTTTCAGCTGCCCGCACGGCGGCAGTCCCGGAGATATAAGTAGTGCTGGATGCATAGGCACCTTTATCAAATGGAGTAAAATCCGTGTCAGAAGAATAGACAATCATATCCTCGACCGGTACTCCCAGCACTTCTGCAGCCATCTGGGCAAGAACCGTATCCGAACCGGTGCCCAGGTCAGTCGCTCCAATCAGCAGGTTGAAGGATCCATCATCATTCATCTTAAGGCTGGCTCCACCCATGTCCAGGTAGGGAATCGCGGTCCCCTGCATCATGGTCGCCACCCCGATCCCTCGTTTCAAGTGAGGTTGTCCTGGAACGATATGCCAGTCCGGGTTGTTGAATTTTTGATCCCAGCCGATCACCGATTTAGCCTGCCGAACACATTCCTCCAGTCCAACTGTATGAATAATTTCAGGCCGGGGTTCACGCCCCTCCGACCAGGCTGTAGAGAAGGGATGCAATTCACCGGGTCGGAGGGCATTCTTTAAGCGGAATTCAATTGGATCCAAACCAAGTTGCCGGCATATTTTTTCCATGTGGCGTTCCAATGCCCAGTATCCCTGCGGAACCCCATAACCCCGAAAAGCGCCTGCTGGTGGAGTATTAGTGTAGACAACATCCGCATAGAAGCGAATATTGGGCGCCTTACGATATGAACCGTCGCCAACATACAACGCCATGGCTTTGTGGCCGGTGTTTCCAGTTACCGTCAACGCATGGCAGCCGTAAGCACCAGTATCGCTCAATGCATACATTTCATTGGCGGTGATTGTCCCATCCCTTTTCACCCCCGTCTTCATGTGAATTCGCATGGGATGCCGAGAGCGGGCAGCAATAAATTCTTCTTCCCGTGTGTATTCATATATGACGGGCCGCCGCGTAGCAATTGTAAGATGGGCAGGTACATCTTCCATTAGGATTTCCTGCTTGCCGCCAAAGCCCCCACCGATCCGCGGTTTGATCACCCGGATGCGCTTCACCGGCAATCCTAGTACAGGAGCAAGGACCCGGCGGGCATGGAATGGAACCTGTGTGCTGGTACGAATCACCAGGCGGTCATCTTCATCCCAGTAGGTGACCGCCACATGTGGTTCGATATGAGCCTGTTGTACCTTGGGCACCTCGTAGTCACCCTCAACGATGACATCCGCCTCTAAAAATCCTTTTTCCACATCTCCAATGTCAATCCGAATATCCGCTGCCAGGTTCTTTTTCGGATTGGACCCGGCAAAATTGACATATTCCGGTTCGTCATGCAGAATGGGCGCTCCAGGTTGCATTGCCTCGCCCATATCCAGAATGGCCGGGAGCGGTTCGTAATCCACCTCGATTAATTTCAGGGCAGCTTCGGCAATTTCAGCGGTTTCTGCAGCCACAAATGCCACCCGGTCGCCTACAAACCGTACTTTGTTGTCCAGCGAAAACGAATCCAGCGGTCCTGGAATCGGGTCCGATTGTCCCGCCGTGGAGTAGACTACGCGCGGAATGTCTTGCCAGGTCAAAACTGCCGCCACTCCAGGCAATGCTCTGGCCTTGCTTACATCGATCCGCTTAATCCGGGCATGTGCCACAGGGCTGTGCAGCACCCGGGCAATCAGCATGCCTCGCATTTCAATATCAGCCGCAAAAGCCGGTTTACCTTGGACCAGTTTCACTGCATCTACTTTTGGCTCTGGTTTGCCAACCGTGCTGTATGTACCCGTTTGTGGAGTTGTCAGGATGATAGGCAATACATTTGTGCGGGTACTAGTCTGAACGGTTTCATTTCCCAACTCAGGTCCCTTCGGTTGCTCTGGAGCCATCCCCCAATCTTCTGGCAATGCAATTGGCTCTTCATCGTCAGGGATTTCTCCGCGCAGAATGGCGCTAGCACGCATAACCGCCTGGACTGGTTTCAAGTATGCAGTGCAACGGCACAGGATCCCACTGAGCGCTTCTCGGACATCTTCTTCAGTCGGGTTTGGTTCTTTTTCAAGCAAATTCTTCGCTGCCAAAATCATCGCCGGGGTACAATAACCGCATTGAATAGCACCCAGGTCGACGAAAGCCCGCTGCAGAGCGTGAAGACCCTCGGACTTGCGCCAGCCTTGTTGAGGATGTTCACCAATG
>CAYOOA010000076.1:0-6553 GCA_964405455.1 uncultured Anaerolineaceae bacterium
AGACCAACCCCTACGCCAGATTCGGTAGGGGCGAAGCAGCCGGGGATCATCGTGCCTACCATACGGTTTATTGCATCCGGCCGCTTCGCCCTTACCCAAACCATATTCATAGTGCGACCCGCCCGGGTTATCCACAGAAAAAAGACACCCTAAGGGTCTCGAAGACCCTTAGGGTGTCTGATATGTTGTACGGATGGTTACAAAATCCTACACCACCGCCACGCCCTCGACCGCATCCTCGCCGAAGAGGCCTTCAGGCAGCTTGAGGTGGGCGGGCAGGTTGATGCCCTTGATGGCCCGCGTCACTTGCTGCAACTCCTTTGCCTTGATGCGCAGCCGTTTACCCTTTTCGGAATAGATATCCAGGTTGTCGGATTCCTTGCACACGCAGCAGGCAGTCACCGCGCCGGTGGAGTCGTTGGTTTTCCAGCTCTGCACACCTTGCCCGGCGCGCCCCTGCACGGGGAATTCCTCCAGGCTGATGCGCTTGACGTGCCCCTCGGCGCTGAGCAGGATGACAAAGCCCTTTTCCATGGCGGGTTCAATCAGCGCCCCACCAACCAGGGCATCATCCAGCATCTTGATGGCCGCCACGCCCTTGGCGGAAGGCGCCACCTGGGTGTTGACCGTTCCGCTCTCAAAGCGTAAAGCGCGGGCGGTGGTCTCCCGGCTGCCGCTGGTGCAGATCAGTACCGTGGCCTTATCGCTGGCGAACCCGGCCAGGATGACGGCATCGTCCTTGCCTTCCAGCCCGATGACGGGTGTCCAGGTGCCTTCGGTGCGCCCGTTGGGCAGGTCCTCCACGGCGGTGCGCTTAATCAAGCCGGAGCGGGTGACCAGCACCAGCTTCTGGCCCTTCTTCGGCACGCCGCAGCCGACAATGGTTTCGCCGCCCTTCAGTCCCAGGTCGGCCAGGGAAGATTGCAGCGGCAGGCGGCCGGGGTTGGCATGCCACATCCGCCCGGCACTGCTGATCAGCACGAGCTGCTCTTCCACGTCCACCCGCTGGCGCAGGATGGGGAAGTCCACCGCGCGGGTTGTCGGTTTGCCGGCAGTCACACTTTCTTTATAATCCTTGGCGTTGACGCGCTGCACACCCGCCTGGCTGACCAGCACCAGTTGCGGTTCGGTCGGGGTGACCAGGTCGGAGACGGTGATGACCGCCTGGTGGCCTTCCTCGGCATCCACGATGATCGTCCGGCGCGGGTCGCCGAAGCGGGTCTTGACATCGGTGGTTTCTTCAATCATGATTTCCAGGCGGCGCTCTTCGCGGGCCAGGATGTCCTTCAGGTCCTTTACGCGGGCAGCCAGTTCCTTGCGCTCGTCTTCCAGCTTCTTGCGTTCCAGCGAAGCCAGGCGGCGCAGCGGCATATCCAAAATGGCCTGGGCCTGGATATCGGTCAGGGTGAGTTTCTTCATCAGGTTGGCTTTGGCGGTCTCGACGGTTTGCGAGTGGCGAATGATATCAATCACCTCGTCAATCATCGAGAGGGCCTTGAGCAGGCCTTCCAGGATGTGCAGGCGGGCTTCCGCCTTGGCCAGCTCAAACTTGGAGCGGCGGGTGATCACCACCAGGCGGTGGGCGATGAACTCGCGCAGCAGGTCCGGCAGGGTGAGCAGGCGCGGGGCGGCCTTGCCCTCGGCATCCGTGACGAGCGCCAGGGCATTGTAGGAAAGGCTGGCGCGCATCTGGGTGTGCGTCAGCAGGCGGTCCAGCACCTCGTTGGGATCCGTGCCGCGGGCCACTTCAAACACCACGCGCATACCCTTGTAATCGGATTCGTCACGCACATCGGTGATGCCGGCAAATTTATCCCGGTTGGCGGCGATGCGCTCCAGGATGGTGGTTTTCTGCACCTGGTAGGGCAGCTCGGTGACGATAATCTCGGATTTGCCGCCGCCGATGTCCTGGATATCCGCCTTGGCCTGGCAGACCAGGGTGGCGGAGCCCGTTTCATAGGCGCGCTGGATCATGTCCACTTTTTTCTCATCGCCGTTGACGCGGTAGCGGTAAAGCAGACCGCCGGTCGGCAGGTCCGGGCCGGGGATGAATTTCATCAACTCGGCCACGGTTACTTTTTCGCGCTTCTTCCAGTTCTTGGCCAGGTAGATGACCGCATCGCAGACTTCCGCCAGGTTGTGCGGCAGCATGTTGGTGGACATGCCCACTGCAATGCCCGAAGCACCGTTCACCAGCAGGTTGGGGAAGCGGGTCGGCAGCACCGCCGGCTCCTTGAGCGAGCCGTCAAAGTTGGGCCGCCAGGCCACGGTGTCTTTCTCCAAATCCTCCATCATGAACTCGCCCAGGGCAGCCAGGCGGGCCTCGGTGTAGCGCATGGCCGCCGCCCCGTCACCGTCAATCGAGCCGTAGTTGCCCTGGCCGTCGATCAGCGGCAGGCGCATGGAGAAATCCTGGGCCATGCGTACCATGGCATCATAGACGGACTGATCGCCGTGCGGGTGGTACTTGCCCAGCACTTCACCGACCACGCGGGCGGATTTCTTGTGCGGGCTGGAATGCACCAGCCCCAGGTCGCCCATGGCATACAGGATGCGGCGCTGCACCGGCTTTAGCCCGTCGCGCACATCCGGCAGCGCCCGATCCAGGATGGTCAGGACTGCGTAACGCTTGTACGCATCTTCGATGAAGCGGTCAAGCGGCTGTTCTTGAATTTCGTGTTCAGGGATTAATTCTGCTTGAGTTGCCATGCGTTATTCCTCTTCCGTCCAATCCACCGCCATCAGCCATTCCTTGCGCGGACCCACTTCCGCGCCCATCAACTGCTCGATGATCGAGCGGGTGCGGTGCACATCGTCAATCACCATGCGCAGATCGCGCTGGGCAAAATCCGCCACCGTCAACGGCCGTTCAGCCGGGGATTCCTTGTGCTTTTTGCCCTTTTCTCCCGAACTGCCGGGCAGTACGAAGACCGTCTCGCGCAGCTGCTCGGGGTTCATTTCACCCAACCCCTTGTAGCGCTGGATGGTGATGTTGGCCGCGCCCCACTTCTTCTCCAGCTCAGCCCGTTCTTCCTCGGTATAGGCGTAGAGTTCTTCCTTCGTCTTGCTGTTGCGCACCAGGTAAAGCGGCGGGCGGGCCACAAAGAAGCGCCCGGCCTCGATCACCGGCCGCATGCTGCGCCAGAACAGGGTGGAGAGCAGCGTGGCAATATGGCTGCCGTCCACATCCGCATCCACCAGGACCGAGATGCGCCCATAACGCATGGCGTTGATGTCGCAATCCGAGCCCACGCCGGTGCCCACCGCGGCGATGATGGCCGCAATTTCCCGGTTCTTGAGGATCTCGTTGATGTTCATCTTCTCCACGTTGGGGATCTTACCGCGCAGCGGCAGGATGGCGTGGTAGCGCGAGTCGCGGCCCTGTTTGCACGAGCCGCCGGCGCTGTCGCCTTCAACAATGTAGAGGGCGGTAAATTCCAGCGGGACGACCGGGTTGCCGCCGCGGCGCTGGATATCCGCCAGCTTGCCAAGCACAAACTCGCCCGCGTCCATGGCGGACTTCTTGATCACCAGGCGGCGGGCCTGGGCGGCCGCTTCCCGCCCGCGCGAGGCAGCCACGGCCTGGTTGACGATCACCTTGCCCACCGGGATGTTCTTTTCCAGGTATTCCATCATGAAGCCGTAGGTTGTGGAAAGCACCGGGCCGTAGGCCTCCGGGCTGGTCAGGCTCTCCTTGGTCTGGGAGAGGAACTGCGGCGTGCTGGTCATGGTCACTTTGATAATGGCGGTCAGACCGAGCAGGGCGTCATCGCCGCGCACATCATCCTCGCCCTTAATCAGCTTCTTGGACGAGGCAAACTGCTTGACGGCCTTGGTCAGGCCGGCCTTGAAGGCGGTGACATGCGTGCCGCCCAGCGGAGTGGGAATGGCGTTGACGAACGAGTAAATCTGGGTTTCCTCGCCGGCATACTGGATGGCGACCTCAATCTCAATAGTCTGCTTGGCGCCCTCGACCTCGATCTCCACCTTGTCCTTGAAGATGATCGGCTTATGCAGGGCATCATAGCCCTCATTAAGGTAGGCGATATAATCCACCAGGCCGTTCTTGGAGTAGTAGACTTGCATCTCCGGGTGGGGCTGGCGCTGGTCGAGGAACTCGATGTGCACGCCGGGATACAGGTGGGCGATTTGGCGGAAGCGCGTGTCCAGGCGGTCCTCGTCCCACGGAACGGAGGTTTCCGGGTTCGGCCATTCCATCTCGTGGGCAAACCAGGCCCGGTTGGGGCGGAAGCGCAGGCTGGTGCCGTTCTTCAGCCCGGGGATCGTCTCCACCTTGACCCGCTTGCCGCTCACCTGCAGGGAGGTGGCATTTTCCTTGCGGTCGAGGTTAAGGGTGGTGTTCTCGTTGATCTCGCCCACCTTGCCGGTCTGGTCGAAGATTTCCACTTCCGTGGCCGGCACGCCGCCGTTGACAAAGCGCTGGCGGAAGATCAACCCGTGGCGGTGAATTTCGGCGTCCATGTAGAGCGAGAAGGCGTTGGTGCACTTCAGGCCGATGCCGTGCAGGCCGCCGGAGGACGAGTAGGCGGATTCATCTCCGCCGAACTTGCCGCCGGCATGCGGCTTGAGCATGACCTGGGTCAGGGCGCTCATACCGCTTTCGGGCTTGTAATCCACCGGGATGCCGCGGCCGTCATCCGTGATGGTCACCGCGCCATCTTTGGCGATGGTGACCTGGATGGTGCTGGCGTAGCCGCCCATGCACTCATCCACCGAGTTGTCCAGCACCTCCAGCAGGATGTGATGCAACCCATGAACGTTGTTGTTGCCAATATACATACCCGGGCGGCGACGCACCGCCTCCAGGAACTCCAGCTCCACAATTTGATCCGCACTGTAACGGCCCATGACAGGTTATTCTCCCTGAAAATTAGAACATTTGTTTGATTTATTGTACCGCAAATTCATAAAATTACAATATCCTCTCATAAAAGACAGGTTTCAGGCGGTTATTCAGCACAGGCTGAAGCTTGTCTGACAGAATCCGGCATGATTCGGAAAAATCCCCTCAATCTCTTCCGCTCCCAGGAGGAGCAGGCTGGAGTGAGGGTTTCATTCAAACATCCCACAATCAATTCAACTGATTTTACCTTGAAAGTATCAAAATGTCATTTCCCCGGCTGTTGCTCAAAGAATCAACTAAAACCTTTAGGTGGTAGAGTAACGAATCACTCTCCGCCGGGTTGAAATCAGTTAAAAGGAATCGTATGATTGTTTTATATTCTCCGCCATTGCACAGGAGGTGCGCCATGGAGAAATCTGAAAAGACCCTTCGCGAACTGCTGGCGCTGGCCGGGGTCGAAATCAACGGCAGCCGGCCCTGGGATGTGCAGGTCCACGATCCGCGATTCTACGAGCGCATCCTGACGGATGCCTCGCTCGGCCTGGGTGAATCCTATATGGACGGCTGGTGGGACTGCCCCGCCCTGGACGAAATGATCAACCGGGTGCTGCTGGCCCGCCTGGATGAAAAGGTGCGCAACAATGCCCGCTATTTCTACCAGACCCTGCGCGCCCGGCTGTTTAACCGCCAATCCCGCGGGCGGGCCTACCAGGTCGGCGAGCAGCACTACGACCTGGGCAACGATCTTTACCGGGCCATGCTCGACAAGCGCCTTAACTACACCTGCGCTTACTGGAAGAATGCCCGCAACCTGGATGAAGCCCAGGAGGCCAAGCTGGACCTGGTCTGCCGCAAGATTGGGCTGAAACCCGGCATGCAGGTGCTGGAACTGGGCTGCGGCTGGGGCAGCTTTGCCAAATATGCCGCCGAAAAATACGGCGCCTCCGTGCTGGGGGTGACCGTTTCAAAGGAGCAGGTAGCCCTGGGCATGGAACTCTGCCAGGGGCTGCCAGTGGAATTGCGCCTGCAGGATTACCGCGCGGTCCAGGGCCAGTTCGATGCCGTCATCTCGATCGGCATCATGGAGCATGTGGGCCCGCGCAATTATCCCACTTACATGCAGGTGGTGGAGCGCTGCCTCAAGCCGGGCGGCGTCGGGTTCGTCCATACCATCGGCGCCAACATTAGCCTGACCAGCGGCGAACCCTGGACGGACCGCTACATCTTCCCCAACGGTGTCCTGCCTTCCATCCGCAACCTGGCCGCCGCCATGGAGAATCGCTTCGTCATCGAGGATTTGCAAAATATCGGCCCGCATTACGATCCAACCCTGATGGCCTGGTATGCCAATTTTGAGGCAGCCTGGCCGGAGTTGAAGCCAAAATACGGCGAACGCTTCTTCCGCATGTGGCGCTATTATCTTCTCAGCAGCGCCGGGGGATTTCGCTCGCGCAGCCAGCAGCTCTGGCAGATTGTCTTCACCCGCCAGGGCACGCCCCAGCCCGACTGCCGCTTTTCCTAGGGAAGAACCATGCTCGAGGCGGAGGTCATTATCGTGGGCGGCGGGCCGGCCGGGGCGACCTGTGCCGGCCGCTTGGTCCAGGCCGGAAGGCAGGTGCTCGTGCTGGACCAGGCACAATTTCCGCGCTTCAAGCCCTGTGCCGGCTGGATCACCCCGCAAATCTTCCG
>CAYOOA010000076.1:6653-8223 GCA_964405455.1 uncultured Anaerolineaceae bacterium
TCATCCATCCAGCGCACTTCGTGGCCGTCCCTGCTGCGCCTTCGGCCGTGAAGGTTGTGCTACAATAAAGTAAACCAATTTACAGGAGGAAAGCATGTCGTTACAACAGATCCTGATCGCGATTGTCATCGGCGCAGCAGCCGGTCTGCTGGCGGATTATGTCGTCAAGGGCATCCGCCTGGGCCTGCTCGGCGCGATCATCGTCGGCGTGCTGGGCGGTTTCATCGGCAGCTGGCTGTTTGGGCTGCTCGGCATCTCGCTCGGTTCTACCATCCTGGCCCAGATCGTCTCGTCGTTTGTTGGCGCGGTGATCCTGCTCTTCATCCTGCGCCTGTTCCGCCGCGGACGGCGCTAATTTTAATCGTCCTTTCCCGGCGGCCGAAGCATGCCGCTTTTAAACAGGATGCGGGCGGCTGACTGCCGCCCCTTTCATACCGGAGGTAAAATGCCCATCACCCGCTCGATCCTGAAAACATCCCAAAGTCAATCGACCCTGGAAGGCGCCGGCGTGCGCCTGCACCGCGCCTTTGGCTTTGGGGACACCAAGACCACCGATCCCTTCCTGTTGTTGGATGATTTCCGCGGGGATGCGCCTGCAGACTACATCAAGGGCTTCCCCTGGCATCCGCACCGCGGGATTGAAACCATCACCTACGTGCTGGCCGGGAATGTGGAACACGGCGACAGCATGGGCAATAAGGGCGTCATCGGCCCGGGGGATGTGCAATGGATGACCGCCGGCAGCGGCATCATCCACCAGGAGATGCCAAGCGGTGATCCCCAGGGGCGCATGTACGGCTTTCAACTGTGGGCCAACCTGCCGCGCGCCCGCAAAATGACCGCGCCGCGCTACCAGGGCTACACCAGCAGCCAGATCCCGGAGGTGGTGCAGGCCGGCGGCGCGCGCATCAAGGTGATCTGCGGGGAGTTGGATGGGGTGCGCGGGCCGGTGGAGGAAGTGAGCATCGACCCGGAATACCTGGACGTGGAACTGCCTGCCGGTTTGGAGTGGACGCACGCCATACCGTCTGACCGGACAGCGATCGCCTACGTCTTTGAAGGCGACGGATTGTTTGACCCGCAGAATAAAATGTGGTTGAGCAACCGTGAATTGGTCATCTATGCCAACGGCGACCAGGTGAATGTGCGGGCGGGCAGCTCCGGCTTGCGTTTCCTGCTCATCTCCGGCCGACCGCTACGCGAGCCGGTGGCCTGGTACGGCCCAATCGTGATGAACACCTCCGAGGAGTTGCAAACCGCCATGCGCGAGCTGCGCGACGGAACGTTTATCAAGGCAAAATAATCGGCTGACGTCATTACTACGAGATAATTCGCAGGGGCGGGTCCAGGACCCGCCCCTGCGAAATTAAGGGAATAATCTTTTTATAGCGACCAGCCATTCATCTCGACGGATTTATCCGATCCGTTTCTGGATGGCTGCGGCCAACTCCTGCTGCAAGGAACAATCCCTCGCTGCATCAAAGTTCGTCCCGTTGATCACCTCCGGCGGGTAGGACCAGGGCGTGTTGTGCAGGTATTGCTCCGGCTCCTGCGCGTAGCGCGGGACGAT
>CAYOOA010000076.1:8323-10055 GCA_964405455.1 uncultured Anaerolineaceae bacterium
CATTGATTTTTCTTTATTTTACATCCAGCCGGCACCAGGCATACAATGCGTCATAGACTTCAAACTGGTGTTCCAGGTTTTCCAGGTCATCCGGAAAGCGCAGGCTGAAACCCGCGGCAATCGCCTCCAGGCCTGGGGCGATGGAATCCGTGTTGCGGTCTGACTCGACATCCGCGGCATGAACGATTTTAGCCAGGCGCACCAGGGCCGGATCCTTCAGCTCGTACTTTTCGAGAATCGACTCGAACGAACACTTGCCATCCTTGTGGCCCAGTTCCACGTTGGGAACGTCAAACGGGATGGCGCCGGTCTCGCGGACCACGCGCTCCACCTGGTTTTTAGCCACAAAGATAAACTCCGCTTCGGAATCGATGAAGCGGCTGATCAACCACGGACACGCTACGCGGTCCACATGCACATGCGAACGGGTTACCCAGATCATGACTCAGCTTTCCTTTCTTGAGGTGCAGGCTGCGCCGCCCGGCCCAGGTCCCGGCCAAAGAGCGCAAAGAAAATGGTTCCCAGCAGACCAAAGGCAAAGGCCGCCAGGAAATTCGTCGTTGGAGAAGCAAAAGACTGGAAAAAAGCGATCAAGGGATGGCCGGTACCCAGCCAGGAGACCACCGTTTGGGCAGTCGACGGGTCCCACAGGAAGGCCCCACCGAAGGCGGCGATGGACACGATCACATCCCGCACCAGGTAGTAGATTCCGAAAGTGGCCGCCTTGCGTCCCTCCGGCGCCAGGTCCAGGATGAGTGCCTTGCGGGTGGGCTCGCCAAACTCCTTCAGACCGCGGATGATGAAGGCGATCACCATCATCCAGAACGAGCGGGAAAAGAGCAGCACCAGCGGGAATGCGGTAAAGAACAGGAAGGTGATCACCACGAACGGCTTCTTGGTGGTCTTATCTGCCAGGTAGGCCACCGGGAGGTAGACCAGCATGGCGGTGACCATCTCCACCGTGGTCAGGATGCCGAATTGCAGCGGGGTGATTTTGTTGAGGGTGACGCACCACACCACCACAAAGGCATAGGGGATCTGCTCGCAAAAGCGCACCAGGATATCCGACACCAACAGGTTGCGCAAATTGGGCCCGATGAGCGAAAGGCCGTAGCGGTTTTTCGCTCCATTCTCTTCCGGAGCTTTACGGGTGTCATCAAACATGATTTGCTGGAGCAGCAGGGAGACCCCGGCCAGCGCCAGGGCCACGATGAAGGCAATCCGGATGCCCCTGGTTTCGCCATAGGCCCCGATCAGCGCGCCGCCGATCACCGGCCCCAACGCCATCGGCACCCGCCTCACAAAGGAATGCAGCGAGACGCCCATGGTGCGCTTGTTCTTGGGCAGCACGGTGGCCACCATGTCCATCGTCGCCGGCAGGGAGATGGCCGTCCAGGAAATGAACAGGAAAGCCCCCAGGATGACTGCCTGCCAACGCGGGATGAAGATCACCACCAGGTAACCGGCCATGGCGATCAGGTTGAAGAGCAGCAAGGCACGCTTGTGGCCCAGTTTGTCGCTGGCGTAGCCGCCCGGCAGGGAATACAGGGCGCTGAGCAGGTTGTCCAACCCGTTGAGCAAGCCCACCGAGAAGGCTCCCCCGCCCAAAGCCAGCAGGTAGAGCGGCAGGAAACGCTCGGCCATCTTTTCACCCAGCCCGACCAGGATGACCATCGCCATCAGGGCCACGATATTCTTCTTCAGGCCAAAGAATTCAACGATGCGGCGGGAG
>CAYOOA010000077.1:0-9854 GCA_964405455.1 uncultured Anaerolineaceae bacterium
CCCAGGTCGTGGATGAGCAGGTCGTACATTTCCCCGCTGGATAGTGACCAAACCGTCACATTGGCCTGGTTTTCGATCGGCAATTCTCGTAGGGGTCCCAGCCGGCGCAGATGATCGAGCAGGAAGGACATGTTGCGCAAGCGTTCGGCCAGCAACTTATTCAACATTTCAGCAATATCGGTATCCGCGCTGGCTGCGCTGCGCAGCAGGCGAAACATCGGGCTCATCCGGCCCATAATTTGGTACATGTCCCGGGCGAAACCGCGGATCATGTTTCGCTGGTCAACCGCCTGGATGTTTTCTTGAACATACGGCCGTTCCAGCAGCGGCACCGGTCGATCATCCCCCACCAGCGTCACCTGGACCAGGCTGCGCAGGATGGACGGCTTGTTGCCGAAAACCGCATAAATGGTATCCGCCGCCACCCCGGCCTCCTCTGCAATGGCCTCGATGGTTGCGCTGGCGTAACCCCGCTCGGTGAACAGCTTGCGGGCAGCCTCCAGGATGGCCATGCGGGTTTGATTGGCCTGCTGGCGGCGTCGGATGGAGTTATAGGTTCGTTTTTGGGTAGGATTTTCTGACATTGCCTATTGACTTTTTGATAAATTGGATATACTATATCTATATTCAATAAAGTAATACTTTATTGAATATAGATATAGTTTAGCACAGTTCATTGGAAAAGCAAGCCGGCGCAGCTGTGCAAGAAGATAAAGTGAAAGGAATTTAGAAATGGAAGCAAGGCAGATGGAAATCGTATTTCGCCGGGTCATCAGCGAGGTTTTCAACAAACAAAACTTCGCCGTCCTGCCCGAATTGTTCAATCCCGATTTTATTGAGCATCAATTTGGCTTGCACCCCACCCTGGCCGGGATCCAGGCAGATATTGAGTTTTTACACACCTCGTTCCCTGATTTCTCTTTGACAATCGATGAGTTGGCGACCGTCGGAGATAAAGTCTGGGCCCGCATGACCGCCCGCGGTACCAACACGGGTGGTTTTATGGGCCCACCCAATGGTAAAACCTTCGCCATCAGTGTGTTCGACCTGGTCCGCTTTGAGAACGACCGAATTGTAGAACATTGGGGCTCCCCGGACCGTTTCGCGCTGATCGCCCAACTGGGCCTGCTGCCGCGCAGTTGAGATCCCGCGGGCAAGCGTTTCAGTCCCGTCATACAATTAAAAAGTCGCTCCCTCCAGAATCGGAGGGAGTGACTTTCATGAATGCAGACAGGTTATTCCGATTGGGTTTTGGTAAATAACTTGCGTATCAACAATACGCCGCCCACAAACAGTGTGAGCACCGCCAGGTCGTATCCGATGATTCCGCCGTACACCACTGCTGATTCCCAGCCGCCCTCTTGTACCGCCCCGGAGGCCAGCCCAGTGGCCACGGCCAGCCATTGCGCTCCCACCACCAGCACAACGGCGCTGCCCATGCACCAGGCAATCCACTTGATATACGCCCTGGCTCGGATGGCTGCCCAGAGCAGCAGGAGCGCCCCGGCCAGCACCAGGAATCCCAGCTCAGCCGGCATCAGGTAATCCACCATCAACCGTCCGGCTCGTACCAGGTGCAGGATGCCGAAGAAGATCGGCGCCACAACCGGGAATCCAACCAGGATCGTGCCGCCAATGGCCAGGATTTTGGTGAATAAATCTCGCTTGCCCATCATGACACCTCCCATATCTTTTCATTATTGCACAGTATTCACCGGAAAACCAGCCATTTCCCAAAGCTGGTATAAAATAATTTCATTCTCCCCTCTGTTCAAACTTGGAAAGGCGCCGCAATGCAAAACTCCCCTTCCCGCACCATCCCCCTGCGTACCTGGATCATCCTGGCCGCGCTGGCCGTCACCGGGCAGATCGCCTGGGCCGTGGAGAACTCCTGGTTCAATACCTTCGTGTACGATACTATCACCCCCGATCCGCGCCCGGTGGCCTGGATGGTGGCCTTCAGCGCCATCACCGCCACGCTGACCACGCTGATCATGGGCACGCTTAGCGACCGAACCCGCACCCGCTGGGGGCGCCGCCGTCCCTTCATCCTGCTCGGCTATATTCTCTGGGGCATTTCCACCGCTCTCTTTCCCACCGTGGCCTATATCAAGGCCACCAGCATCGCTGTCATTATGGTGGTGGTGGCGGATTCGCTGATGACCTTCTTCGGCTCCACCGCCAACGATGCCGCCTTCAACGCCTGGACGGCCGACATTGCCAGCAGCCAGACCCGCGGCCGCGTGGAGGGCGTGCTCAACATGTGCGTCTTCATCGCCCAGATCATCTCCATGGTGGCGGCCGGCATGCTGATCGACCAGGTGGGATATTTCACATTCTTCTATGTGCTGGGCGGCATTGTCCTGGTGGTGGGCTTGATCGCCGGCAGCCTGCTGCAGGATGTCAACCCACCCCTGGATGAGAATCCCCGCCGCTCCTTCTGGGCCGAGTTCGGCGAGCTCTTCAGCCTGGAGACCCTGCGCCAGAACCGCAAGCTGTTCATCCTGCTGCTCTTCATCATGCTCAGCAGCATCGGCATGCAGGTCTCCTTCCCCTACCTGATCATTTACCTGAATAATTACATCGGCGTCAGTAAGACGGATTTCAGCATCATCGGTGGGGCGGTAATGGTCGGCAGCGCGGTATTCGCCATCCCCTTTGGCATTCTCGCCGACCGGTTCAGCAAACAACTGATGATGGCCGTTGCCATCGTCCTCAGCAGCCTGGGTGGGATCCTGCTTTCGCTGGTACGCAGCCTGCCGCTGCTGGCCCTCACCGGTCTGCTCTGGCAGGCTTTTTCCGTGGCCTCCGGTATTGCCTCGGTGGCCTGGCTCAAGGACCTGCTGCCGGAGCAGAACCGCGGCAAGTTCCTCGGCATCCGCATGATCTTTTGGATTGCAATCCCGATGGTGGTTGGTCCGTGGCTCGGATCCATGCTGATTCAGCGCTTCGGCATCCCCACCGTGCTGAACGGTCAACCCGGTTTCATCCCGGTACCGATCATCTTCCAGGTGGGTTCGCTGATCTCCCTACTGGCGCTTATCCCGCTGGCCTTCATTCGCCGGGAGAAATGAGATGAAGTTGGCGGTTATCCAACCGGGCTTCTGGTTGGATCAACAACAGGTCAATGCCCGGCGGGCCATCTTCCACCAGTGGCAGCAGTTGGAGGCTTCCGGCTGCATCGAGAACTTCCGCATCGCCGCCGGAGAGGTCGTAGGCTTCCGCGAAGGATATTACTTTGCCGATTCCGACGCCTATAAGTGGCTGGATGCCGCTGCCCGCATCTGGGCCTGCCAGGCGGACCCTGGACTGGAACGACTCATGGACGATTTCATCGCCCTGCTGGGACGCGCCCAGATGCCAGACGGCTATATCTTCACTTATAACCAAATCCACTTTCCGGCTGACCGTTGGAAAAACCTGCAGGTGGAACATGAACTTTACTGCCACGGCCACCTGATCGAAGCCGGCATCTCCCATTTCGAGGCCACCGGCCGGGAGGACCTGCTGATTATTGCCCGGCGGGCTGCGGACCGCATTGTTACCGATTTCAACAAAAAGGGCCCCGCCTACACCCCCGGCCACGAAGAGATCGAGATCGCCCTGCTGCGTTTACACCAGGTGACCGCTGATCCGCGCTATTATGACCTGGCGCGCCAGTTCGTCGAGCAGCGCGGCCGCACGCCTTTCTTTGCCATTTCCATCTACCGCCAGAACAACAGCGCCAACCGGCGCACCCGGTTCATCCAGGATCAGAAAACTCAATATCTGGCCGCCCATCCGGATTTCAAACCTTTTCAATTACCCGGGCATAACCAGGTCAAAGCCGCGCCGTTTAGCAAGCTGCGCTGGTATATCAGTTCCCTGCAGGGGAAATATTTCCAGCAGCACGCCCCCATCCGCCGCCAAACCACCCCGGTCGGCCACACCGTCCGCTTTACCTACCTGGAAACAGCCGCCGCCATGCTCGCCCGCTCCGGTTGGGATGCCGATCTGCGCCAAACGTTGGAGCGCGCCTGGGAGCGGATGATCACCCGGCGCATGTTCGTCACCGGGGGCATCGGCAGCCTGGATTCACTCGAAGGGTTCGGTCGGGATTACGAGCTGGACCCCGAGTTCGCTTACGCCGAAACCTGTGCAGCCCTGGGCAGCCTGTTCTGGAACTGGGAAATGGCGCAAATGACCGGCCAGGCCCAATATTCCGACCTGTTTGAGTGGCAGCTCTACAATGCCGCGGCGGTCGGCATGGGCGCCGAAGGCACCACCTATCTGTACAACAATCCGCTGGTCGTACGGGGTGGGAAAACCCGCCAGGCCTGGTATTCGTGCCCGTGCTGCCCCTCAAACCTATCCCGCACCTGGGCCAGCCTGGGAAAATATATCTACTCCGTACAGCCGGGTGCAATGGTCGTTCACCAGTATGTCAGCAGCGCCTGTAGCCGGGCAGGACTATCACTGGAAATGCAATCGGAATTGCCCTGGCAGGGCAATGTACGGTTGAAAATCAATGCCGCGCCGGACGGGCTCTTTGAAATCAGCCTGCGCCGGCCATCCTGGGCGGACGGGATACCGGTTGCCATCAACCGTGAACCGGCAATCCCCGACAATCCCCCGGTCTCTGGCGGCGAGCAATTCCCTTCCACCGCCTCCGGCTATGATCCGCGCCTGGCGGGTTGGACCAGCTTCCGCCGGGAATGGGCTGCCGGGGATGAGATCGAAATCCACCTCCCCATGCAGATACAGCTCCGCCGCACCCACCCCAGGCTAAGGGGACATGCCGGCAAGGTGGCCGTGACACGCGGCCCATTGGTCTACTGCCTGGAATCGGTGGATAATCCCGGCATCGATATTTTCTCCGCCCGACTGGACCCCGAAACCCTGCAAGCTGAATTCGATCCATCCCTGCTCGGTGGGATGGTGAAAATTCTCGCCAGGACCGACCACGGCGAACCGCTGACCTTCATCCCCTACTTCCGCTGGGGCAACCGGGGCGAATCACAGATGACCGTCTGGGTCAATGGTTGAGCTTGAAATCAAAAAGCGCCTTCACTTCCAGAAGGCGCTTTTGATATGCTTTATATGTTTTTTAGTGCCGTCCGCCGCGGACGAGTTCCAGGATTTCATCCCGCGTGGCATAAATGCGCACCAGTTTTCCATCCTGCATTTGCAGCACCCGATCAACGAACTCGCACATGCGCAAATCATGGGTGACCATGATGCCGGCCCGGTTTTGCTCGTGGATCAAGCCGGCAAAGGTTTCCACCACCTGGTAGGCTCGTTCGGTATCCAGGCTGGCGGTGGGCTCATCGGCCAGTACCAGGCTGGGATTGTGGATCAGGGCGCGGGCAATCGCCACGCGCTGCTGCTGTCCGCCGGACATCTGCCCGGGCAGGTTGTTTAACCGTTCTCCCAGTCCCAACCGGGCCAGCAGTTCCCGCGCCCGCAGCATGCCGGTTTTATCCAACCGGTTGTTCAGGCGCAGCATCAACTCCACGTTTTCCACCGCGCTCAAATACGGCACCAGGTTATTGGCCTGGAAGGTGAAACCGATTTTCTCACGGCGCATGGCCACCCGCGCCTTATCGTCCATCCCGGCCAAATCCTGGCCGTCCAGCAGCACCTGGCCAGAGGTCGGCTTGAGCAGCGCTGCCAGGATGGAAAGCATGGTGGTCTTGCCGGATCCGCTCGGCCCGACCAGGGCGACAAACTCGCCGGCGGCAACCCGCAAGGATACATCATCCACGGCTTGGATGGTGCCGGAATCGCTCTGATAGGTCTTGATGACCGATTTTGTTTCCAGTGCATAAGTTGTCATCGCAGCCTCCATCAGGAAGATAGCCCCAGGGCTTTAAGCGGCTCGATCTGTACCGCATAACGGATGGATACCAACCCGCCCAGCGGGCCGATCAGCAGCAGGGCTGCCAGCGCCAGGGCCGAGGTCGTCCCATTGAAGACGATCGGCACGGTCGGCGGGAAGGTTAGCGAGAACAGGAAGGTCAGCAGCCCACCGATGGCCACACCGATCACAGTGATCACTACGATCTGGATGACTGCAGCGGCCGCCACGGCCGGGTTGGCCGTGCCAATGGCCTTGAGCACGCCGATCTGGGCCACCTTCTGCAGGATCTGGATCTGGAAGAATCCGCCGATCACCAGTACGCCAATGAACAGGGTGAAGGCGCCCTGCGTATTGAGGGTGCTCTGCTGGGCGGAGTAGCCCGGCAGGGCCTGGATGGCTTCTTTCAGCGTGGCGGCTTCCACGTTGTTAACCTGCGCGGTCAGGCGCTGGCGCACGGCATCCAGTTGGGTAGGGTCCGACAGTTTAACCAGGATGACATTCGCCACCGGGTTGGAACTGTTCACCTCGGCCTCGGATTTCGGCCGGATGCGATCCCAGGTAAAGAAGGGGACGAAGATGGAGGGCTGCAGCGAATACTGCTCGCCGTCCGTGATGCCCACCACGCGCAGTTTGAAGAACTCATCCCGGGTGCCCTGCGTCACGCGGATGGTCAACGTATCACCCACAGCCAGGTTGCTGCGCAGGGCCGTGTTGCGGTCAATCATTACTTCTTCGGCCAGGTCAGTACTCAACTGGCGGCCTTCCTCCACCCGCGGCTCTCCCACCCGGCCCGGTTCCACGCCCAGCAGGGCCACCTTGAGGGTCTTAGCGCCGTCCGGGAGGACCAGGGTGGCGCTGGCGGTGCCGAGCATGCCTGCATCCGCTACGCCGTCCACCCGCCGCACGGCCGCCAGGCGGTCCCGCCCCAGGCGGCTGGCGTTAATCAAATACTCCGACTTGGCCTGGTAGACGATCAACTGCGCATCCAGCTTGGAGATGTATTCCCGGTTGCCGTTGCCCAGCCCCTCTCCCAGTGCTGCAATGAACAGCACCAACAGGGTGATCAGGGCAATCACCAGGCTGACCAGCAGGAAGCGGCCGCGGTTGCGCCAGATTTCCTTGATGGCCAGGTAGCCTGAAATGGATAAGAACTGTTTCATGGGTTTGATCCTGTCCGGCCTAGGGGATGAACTGGACCGCGGCGGTCATGCCCCAGCGCAGGGCCGGGTCCGTCTGGGTCAGGGCCAGTGTGACGGTGTAGGTGATATCACCGCGCTTTTCCTCAAACAATTGGTTAATGTGGGTCACCTCGGCCGTCAGGGTCTTGCCGGGCAGCGCATCGAAAACGATGTTGGCTTTCTGACCAACCTTGAGATTGACCACGTCCGTCTCGGTCAGGTTGTCGGTTTTCACCAGCCACTGGCTGAAATCCGCCACGCTCAGCGCGGGTTGCCCGGCGGTCACCCGCTGGCCGGCCAGCAGGTTCAGATCCACGATCGTACCGGCCAGGCTGGCCTTCAATTCCAGGTTATCCAGGGCGGATTGAGCGCTTTTCAGTCCGGCATTGGCAGAAGTCAGGCGGGCCTCGGCGGCTGCCAGGGCATCCGGATCCACACCCTGGCCGGCTTGCAGTTTGGCCTGGGTATCTTCGGCCAGCTTCAGCTGGGCTTTGGCTTCATCCAGCAGGGCAAGGTTCTTGTCGGATTTATCCCCATCATAGCGGGTCTGGGCTTTTTCCAGCGCTTCGCCGGCATTGATCACAGCCAGTTTAGCCTGGGCCAGGTTCAAATCGGCGGATGTTTTCAGCGCATCCAGCGCCTGCTGGGCCAGCAGAACTTCCTGCTGCGCCCGTATCAAGGCGGCCTGAAAATCGGCCGGGCTGGTCAGCCGGGCCAGCACCTGGCCGGCCTGGACAACCTCGCCGTCCTTAACCAGCACTTCGGCCACCTGGCCGGGGATGGCAAAGGATTGATCCATGGTGTTGGTTGGCACCAACCGGCCTTCCGAAATTAACAGGTCCGACTGGGAAGTAGTTGGGGCGGGTGTGGCAGCTTCGGTTTTGGCACTGCAGGCCGTCAACAGGATGGCCGCAATGGTGAGTAAAAGGATGGTAAGGGTCACTTTCTTCATTTTTAAAATCTCCATGATGTCTATAATTGATTTACTTCTCAGCAGGTCCAACCGGACCGTCAAACGGCTGATCCCAGCGCGAGGAAAGCACTCCGTTCAGCAGCAAATCCAGCGGGGGGTGATCCGCGATATGGTCATAGTAATACGGCAGTTCAATCCGCCCCGCCCGGCTGATGATGAACGTGCCTGACATCTGCATCGCATCCTGCCCGGCTGGCGGCGGTTCCACGTGGTACCCCTTGCGGCCGGATTTTCGTATGGCTGCCCAGACTTTCGGATTCAAGAAGGTCTGGAATAAGTCTCCTCGCTCCAGGCCGTAGGCCGCATAGGCCTTGCGTTCCGGATCAGCCAGGCAGAGCAGCCCGGGGGCAAATTCGGCCGCGAAAGCCGCAGTGGACTCCGGCGTACCCTGGGTCACCACGGCCAGGGCCAGCCCGGCCTGTTCGATCCGCTCCCGGCCGGCCGCCAGTTCATCCAGCATCTCCTTGCACTGGGTGCAGCCAAAGTGGCGGGTGAAGGCCAGCAGCAGCGGCTTCTCCACCCACAGGCTGGAGAGCTGCACCGGCCGTCCGGCGGTATCCAGCAGGGTCACATCGGGGGCGGCGCGATTAAAATTTAATTGCTTCTTTTTTGGCATGGTTCTCCTCATCAAAATAGACTTTGGTAACTGAATTATATTCGAATTGATCCAAGCTGCAGAATTTTTGTACAATGTTTGTAGGCTCTGACCTCCAGTCAAAGCCTGATCAAAAGTGGACCATTCCTGTAAAAAAGAGTTTTTCGAAGATAAATTCGTAATTAATCCCACCTGTAGCCCGGAGGTATTATCTTATAGAACTTCTTTTATACAAAGATTGTACACTTTTTCGGATTTCTTGATTTTTTACAGGTAATCCTACATAATAGTAATTAATTATCGAAATAAACATATCGGAGGGATGTGTGAACCTATTAGCGATATTGAAAATCATTGCCGCCCTGGCTACAGCCGCCACCGGCTTGCTGGCCCTGGTCAAGCCCACTGCCGTGTACGGCTTCACCGGCCTGATGGCAAACGGCCCGCGCGGGATCTCCGAAATCCGTGCCATCTTCGGCGGACTATTAATCGCCCTGGGCATTGCCCCACTCTTCCTGGGCCAGCCCGCTTTTCGCATGCTGGGTATCGTCTACCTGGGCATCGCCGTGGCGCGGCTGTTCTCGATCTTTTTCGATCACTCGACTGCCCAATCCAACCTGATCAGCCTGGCGATCGAAATTGTCCTGGGTATCATCCTGGTTCTATGAGGGGATTGCCATGACCGTCCGAATTGTCACCGACAGCACCTGTGATCTGCCCGCTAAAGTCATTTCCAACCTACGGATTTACGTCCTGCCATTGTACATCAACGTCGGGTCGGAAAGCTTCCTGGACGGAGTGGACATCACCCGTGAGGAGTTTTATCACAAGCTGCCTTCCTTCCGTGATCAGCCAACCACGGCCGTGCCTTCACCGCAGAAATTCCGCGCCATTTACAATGCCCTGGCGGATGAAGGCGCTACAGAAGTTCTCTCCATCCATATCTCTCAGACATTGAGCGGCATTTACAATGTTGCCCAGGTAGCCGCCCGTGAAACCACCTCCGTGCCGGTAACCGTATTTGATTCCCGCCAGCTCAGCCTGGGCACCGGGTTCCTGGTCCAGACGGCTGCCGAATTGGCCCAGGCCGGGATGACTGTTGCCGAAATCCTGCCCCGGCTGGAGGCGCAGATCAAAAGAACCCATGTCGGTGCGGCCCTGGATACGCTGGAGTTCCTGCGCCGCAGCGGCCGCATGAATGCCGCCCTTTCCACCATCGGCGAACTGCTCCAGTTAAAGCCCATCCTGAAGATGTTTGACGGCCAGTCC
>CAYOOA010000078.1:0-9703 GCA_964405455.1 uncultured Anaerolineaceae bacterium
CGAAGATCCGCCGCGAGCGGATCATCCTCAAGGGGGATGTGCCCAGCCCGCTGCGTCCGCCCTCCGGCTGCCGTTTTCACCCGCGCTGCCCGGTAGCCATGGAGCACTGCAAGGTGCAGGAACCGCCCTTCAAGGAAGTCAGCCCGGAGCATTCGGTGGCTTGCTGGCGGGTGGCCTGACGTTATTTTCCTCCTGGAAATGGATATCACCCAAAACACGGAATGTTGTCCATTCCGTGTTTTTTGATTAAACCGGGGTTGGTCTGGATGTTGGGTGGGTGTGGCAGCAGGGATTCACAGACCAACCCCTACGACCATTACCTCACCGCACCCTTACCCATCTCTGCCCGGGAGATCCCTAAAGATGCGCCGTAAGGGCGGGTCGCGAAGCACCGCCCTGGGGGTTGATGGTGGTGGATGCCGACCCCATCGGTTACCTAGACCCGCCCTCGCCTGTGCCGTAAGGGCACGGGGATTGTGTTGCTGATCAAGGCCGCAGACGATCCCCCGTGCCCTTACCTATCCCCGCCCGGGAAACCAGGCACGGCCTGCTTTCAAAACCGTAAAGCAACCCTGGCTGGATTTTACGCTATACTTTTAGCATGAAACATGTCCTGATTGTTGACGATGCGTTGGAGTTTGGCCGCCTGTTGCAAACCGCCCTGGCGGTGCTGGGCCACGGCATGGCCGTGGCAGTGGTACCCTCGGCCGAGGAGGCCCTGCTGGAGGCCGGCCGCTACCCGGTGGACCTGCTGGTGTCGGATTACCGCCTGCCCGGCATGACCGGCTTTGAACTGTCCCGCAAGATCCGCGCCCAGCAGCCCAAGATCAAGGTCATCATCGTCACCGGTATGACGGATGCCCGCCTTTCCCAGCAGGCCCAGGATGCCGGGGCGGACCTATTCTTCCGCAAACCGCTGGAGATTCCCCAATTCCTGGATGCCGTGACCAGCCTGCTGGGGGTGGAGTCCACCCGTCCGCAGGCCGCCGGCAAGGCCGTTCCGACTGCGCAGTCCGGCGCACCGCTCCGCCTGGAGGATGTGCTGAATGGTCTGCGCTCCCGGCTGGGGGCGCTGGCTGCCCTGGCAGTGAACCCGCGCGGTCAGGTATTGGTGCGGACTGGAGAACTGCCGGCCGTGCTGGAACGCCCGGAATGGCGCGAATTGGCGGTGGGTTCCCTGGCTTCGGCGGATATCCTGACCCGCCGCCTGAACCCCAACGGCGGCGCGGCGGTGCAACTGCTGCGCTGCGGCGAGTTTGACCTGGCCCTGGCCGCCCACGGTGAGAACACCCTGGTGCTGGTGCTGCGCAGCGGGCCTTCCGCCCTGCGCGCGGCGCTGGCCGTGGAGGAATTGCTCCAACTGACCGGTGCGCCGGCCCCCGCGCCCGCCGCGCAGCAAACCCCGGCGGCTGCCGAGCCCCAAACAATCCCGGTGGCAAAAGCCGAACCCGCGCCCCTGCCCGAGCCGGATTTGAATGAATTTGCCGCCGCGCTGCAAGCCCCTTCCACCCCGGCCGCGGATGCGGATGCCTTCTGGGCGGATGCCGCCCGCCAGGCCCCCACCCGGGTGGACCGCCCGGATGCAATCAGCTTTGAGGAGGCCAGCCGCTTGGGAGTGGATCTGAAAGAGGAATAACCCGGCAGGTTAATCCCCCAATTCCTCTGCGCCATCCGTGGTTAAAATTTCAAAATAATGATACAATTCATCCTCGAATGAATTGGGGCGTAGTGCAATGGCAGCACACCAGCCTTTGGAGCTGTGGATCTTGGTTCGAGCCCAGGCGCCCCAGCCTTTACCGGACGGGCCTTGCAAAGCAAGGCTCGTTTGTGCTTTAAGGTATAATTTTCTTAAGCATGACTTTGTTAACGTTGGGTCCCGCCAGGCCCGGGATGGCCGTTTCAGCCGCTGGGCTTCTTTTCGTCTCTGTATCGACCCGACCGAACCTACCGATTTGGGAGAGTGACCCATGAAAACAACCCCTGTAATTTTGGCTGCCGGGCAGGGCACGCGCATGCGCTCTGACCTGCCCAAGGTCCTGCACCTGCTGGCCGGCCTGCCGCTGGTGCAATACTCCCTGCGCGTGGTGGAGGCGGCCGGGCTGGAAAGACCGGTCGTGATCGTCGGTCACGGCGCGGAGCAGGTGCAAAAGGCGGTCGGCGGGCAGGCGGTTTGCGCCCTGCAGGACCAGCAGCTTGGCACCGCTCATGCCGTGCGCACCGCCGAGCCGCTGCTGCGCGGCCAGGCGGATTACGTGCTGGTCATCAGCGCGGATATGCCCCTCTTCCGCCCGCAAACGCTCGTCAGGCTGGTGGAAGCCGGCCAGGCCAACCCCGGACCGGTCACCCTGCTGACCGTGGTGCAGGAGGATTCGCACGGCTTCGGGCGCATCGTGCGCGGCGCGGACGGCCGGGTGCAGGCCATCGTGGAGGAAGCCCAGGCCACCCCGCAGCAGTTGGAGATCAAGGAAGTCAACGTCGGCGCCTACTGTTTCCGCGCCGATTGGCTGTGGGATGCCCTGGCGCGCATCCCGCTTTCCCCCAAGGGTGAATATTACCTGACCGATACGGTCGGTCTGGCGGTTGGCGAGGGCCTGAACGTGGAGGCGCTGGTGGTGGCGGATGCAGAAGAAGCCATCGGCATCAACACCCGCGTCCACCTGGCCGAGGCAGAGGCGATCCTGCGCCGCCGCATCCTGACTGAACACATGCTGAACGGTGTCACCATCGTGGATCCCCTTTCAACCTACATCGGCGTGGATGTGAAAATCGGGCAGGATACGATCCTCCAGCCCAACACCCACCTGCGCGGCCAGACCTTCATCGGCGAGGGCTGCCAGATTGGGCCGAACACGATCATCGAAGACTGCCGCATCGGCGACCTGTGCACCATCCTGTCCTCGGTGCTGGAACAGTCCATCGTTGAGGATGAGGTCCACATGGGGCCGTTTGCCCACCTGCGCCCCGGGGCGCACCTGGGCCAGGGCGTCCACATGGGCAACTTTGGCGAGGTCAAGAGCAGCTACCTGGCTGCCGGTGTGAAGATGGGTCATTTCTCCTACATCGGCGATGCCACCATTGGCGAAGAGACCAACATCGGCGCCGGGACGATCACCTGCAACTTTGACGGCAAGCGCAAACACAAGACGGAGATCGGGGCCAACGTTTTCATCGGCTCGGATACCATGCTGGTTGCGCCGCTCAAGATCGGCGAGGGTGCCCGCACCGGCGCCGGCAGCGTGGTGATCCGCGACGTGGAGCCGTACACGGTGGTGGTCGGCGTGCCGGCCCGCTTCTTGAAGAAATGGGAGCCGCGTGATTAACCAGGTCTTCTGGATTGTCTTCCCCATTCTCGTCCTGGTGGACCTGGCCGTGGCGCTGGCGCGCGCCAGCCTGGTCAATGCGCGCCTGCCGTATTTGATTAACCTGCGCGAAAAACATCCGGCCGGGGCGGAGCGCGCCCTCAAGCTGCTGGAAACGCCGCGCAGCCGGGCCGCCCTGCGCCTGGCCATCGCCGCCACCCATTTCCTGCTGGCGGCTGCGCTCACCTGGTACGTGGTTGCCTCCGCCAAAAGCCTGCCCGCCCTGGGGCGGGCGCTGTGGATTGCCGCTGCCCTGGCGCTGGGTGTGCTGGCGCTGGAGTTTGCCCTTGAGGGCCTGATCCTGCGCAACCTGGAGGAATGGACGATCCATCTTTCGCCCTTCACCCGCCTGCTGGACTGGCTGATGATCCCCTTCACCTGGATTTACCTGGAGCTGTGGGGCTCGGTGGGGGCGCTGCAGGGCCGCCAGCCGACGGAAATCGAGGAGGAACTCAAAAACTGGGTCGAGGTCGGCCAGCCCGAGGGCAGCCTGGAAAAGGACGAGCGGCGCATGATCTACTCGATCTTCCAGTTCGGCGAGACGCTGTGCCGCGAGATCATGATCCCGCGTATTGACGTGGTGGCGCTGGATGTCAACACCTCCGTCAGCGAAGCCGTGACCGTGATGCGCAAGTGGGGCCATTCGCGCCTGCCGGTGTATGAAGATTCGATCGACAACATCCTCGGCCTGCTGTACGCCAAAGACTTGCTGCGCGTGGTGGACGGCGACAAGCCGGTCGATTCGATCCGCGAGCTGCTGCGGCCGGCCTATTTTGTCCCCGAGGCCAAGAAGGCCGACGAACTGTTGGCCGAAATGCAGTCGCGCCGCTTTCACATGGCCATCGTGGTGGATGAATACGGCGGCGTGGCCGGGTTGGTGACCCTGGAGGATATCGTCGAAGAGATTGTCGGCGAGATCCGTGATGAATACGACCAGGCCGAGGAGCAGCCCTACCAGCAGCTCGGCCCGGATGAGTTCATTTTCAACGGCCGCACCGACGTGGAGGATGTGAACGACCTGCTCGGCACCCACCTGGAGCGCGAATTTGCCGATACGCTGGGCGGCTTCATCGCCGCCGAGATCGGCCGCGTGCCGACTGGCGGTGAACAGGTCGCCGCTGATGATTGGACATTTAACGTGGAACAGGTGGCCGGACGGCGCATCCGCCGGGTACGCGCCCGCCGCCTGCCAACCCCTGATATCAACGAGGAGAAAAAAGATGACCCTAAACGCTGAAACCCGCCAGCAGCTGATCGCCGCAGCCGTGGAGGTACGCCAGTGGGCTTATGCTCCCTATTCCAAGTTCCTGGTCGGGGCGGCCTTGCTGACCGAATCGGGCAAGATTTACGACGGCGTGAACATCGAAAACGCAGCCTACCCCTCCGGCATCTGCGCCGAGCGGGTGGCGGTTTTCAAGGCCGTTTCGGAGGGCGAGCGCAAGTTCGTGGCGCTGGCTGTCGCCACGTCCAACGGCGGTTCCCCCTGCGGTGCCTGCCGCCAGGTGCTGGCCGAGTGGGGCCTGGATACCATCGTCCTGCTGTGCGATGCCGCCGGTAACGTGGTCACCGAGACCACGGTGGGCGGCCTGCTGCCGGGCGCCTTTTTACCCCAGCACCTGCTGGGCTGATCCTTCCGGACGGACATGAGCGCCGAGCATACCCTGCGGGTTGAGGCGGTCGTCCTGCGCCATTCCGATTGGGGCGAGGCCGACCGCCTTTTGACCCTCTTCAGCCGGGAGCGGGGCAAGCTGCGCTGTATCGCCAAGGGGGTGCGCCGCCTGCGCTCGCGCAAGGCCGGCCACCTGGAGCCGTTCACCCGCGCCGCCCTGATGCTGGCCCGCGGCCGGGATTTCTGGCTGGTCACCCAGGCCGAGACGCTGGATGCCTACCTGCCGCTGCGCGAGGACCTGGTGCGCACCGGCTACGCCGCCTATGTGATCGAGTTGGTGGACCGCTTCACCTACGATGAGGGCGAAAACCGCGGGCTGTTCGCCCTGCTGGTGGATACGCTGCAGCGGATTGACACCCTGGAGGATGCCTTCCTGGCGGTGCGCTACTTTGAGTTGCACTTGCTGGATTTTGTCGGCTTCCGCCCGGAGCTCTTCCGCTGCGTGATCGGCGGCGAGGAGATCCGCCCGCAGGACCAGTTTTTCTCCGCCCAGCAGGGCGGCGTGATCTGTCCGAACTGTGCCTCGCGCGCCCGCGGCGCCCACCCCGTCTCGCTGGATACGCTCAAGTACATGCGCCACCTGCAGCGCAGCAGCTATCCCGAGGCCGCCCGCGCCCAGCTTTCCCCACCCGTCCAGCGCGAGATGGAAGCCCTGCTGCAGCACTACATCACCTACGTGCTCGAGCGCGGCCTGAACTCCCCGGATTTCCTGAACGAGGTGCGCGGGTAAAGAATTAACCGCGGAGGTCCGGAGAACGCGGAGGACACGGAGAAGGGCTTGAAACACAGAGAAAAGTTTGGAATAGATTAAATCTTTTAGGATATTTTTCGGTTTTCACTGATTGCTCCGTATCCTCCGTGCCCTCAGTGTTTCGTGAAGCACCCGTTCGATCCCCGGTGAAAGGTTTTATCATCTTTATCCATCTGTTATATTTGCGACATTGGTGGTTGGATTTTCTTGGCTTTCCAATTTTTCTTTCTCCGTGCCCCTCCGCGTTCTCCGCGACTCCGTGGTGAAAGGACTTTCATGGATCCCATACGTCAGACCATTTTGGATGAATTCAGCTGGAAGACCAGCGCCGGCTTTACCACCTCGGAGCTGCAAACCATCCTGGCGGTCGGGCGGGAGATCCGCGACTACGTCGAAGCCCTGCTGCCGGGCGGCGGGGCAGCCTGGATGCAGCGCAACCTGGGCCGGACCCGCCTGCACCGCGGTGGACTGCCGCAGTGGCTGGTCAGCGTGGTCAACCGGCAGCCCACCTCGCTGGTTTTCCCCGTCCGCGACATCTGGCTGACGCCGGATTTTGACCATTACACCCGCCCGCACCAGCACCTGGCCCACGAGATCGGCCACGTGCTGGATAACTGCTCCGGCGGTTGGCTGCCCGCGATTTGGTTCGGCAAAGGGCACGGCGACCGGCTGACCCAGTTCCTCGGCGGACAGCCCAGGGGTTTGCGTTGGACGAACGGCACCTGCGGCATCCCGGCTCCTTTCTGCTGGACGGCGCCGGGTGCCTCCCTGACCGAGTGCGGCGACCTTTCCACCGCGGATTATTTTGCCGAGGCCTTCGCCTGGGCCATTTACGATGCAGGGCGCTGCCCGCACCCGGGCACGGCGGAGTGGGTGAGGGAGAAGATTGTCCTGATGGCATGACAGGAGGGATTGATATGATTAAATCCATCACAATGAGAGTTTTCGTATGGTTCCTGGCGGTCTTGATCCTGGCCGGTTGTTCCAATGGAGGCAATACAACTTCAACGCCCACAGAATTTCCCCATCCCCATATTCGGGGCATCATCACCAATTTATCTTTTCACGATGATGGATCCATGGGAATAATCGTTGAAGGCAAAATTGAAGCTGATACTCAGTATGACAAGGCTTTGGTTGGAATCAACCAATCCACGCAAATTGGGATACGGTCAGCAAACGGGATATCCGAAGGAAAAATGACAGACCTGGAGATTGGGGATTCGGTTGAAATTACCTTTATCGGTCCGATCGCCACCTCCTACCCTGTCCAGGCAATAGCGGGGAAGATTGTGATATTGCCCTAAAAGTTTTTCGTTCTCCTGACGGCGGAATGGGTGAGGGAGAAGATCGGGGGGATGATTTAAGGGCTTTTTCCCAATGGCATTATCCTGCTCTCAACCGAACGATCCGATAGTCCTATCATTAAATCTAATTTTATGATAGAATAACTCCGTTTTATAATCAGAGTTGTGTTTGCGCGATGCCACCATCCCTCATTATAACGATGGCGGCATTTATGTTTAACCCAGGTCTGAACTATTGAAAGACGAGGAAAAGTTGGAAGTAAAACTGTACGTTGGTAATATGAGCTATGATACGACTGAGGATCAGCTCCGCACCCTGTTCACCACAGCCGGCACTGTTGTCGCCGTGGATGTGATCAAGGACCGTGATTCCGGAAGGCCCAAAGGTTTCGCATTTATTACGATGGGCAGCCAGGCAGATGCCGAGAAGGCCATCGGCATGTTCAATGGTAAGGAAGTTGACGGGCGCCCGCTGACTGTCAACACCGCCAAACCCCGCGAGGAACGCCCCGGTGGCAATCGACCGTTTAACCGATCGAACGACCGCAATCGTGGCGGTGGAAACAGACGTTTCTAAATCTAAGCTCGAATATAAGACCCCGCCGAATCCGGCGGGGTTTTTCCTTATTTGATAGTTCGTCAGATCGTTCCGGTCTTCACGCAGCACCCCCGTAGGGAGGCGAGACCGAGAACGATCTTGTGACTCAATAAATAATCTCCAAATACCTCAAGCCATTTTTCACATCCATACTATAATTTTTATCATCCCCCTGCAATCCTGGAGCAATTCCCATGACCCTCAGCCTGGAACCCGTTACCCGCGACCGTAAGGTCAACTGGATTTTAGCCGTGCTGGGCGCAACCCTGCTGCTGGCCGGCTCGGTCTATGCCGCCGATTGGATGAATTTCACCTACCAGAGCGGCGCCCTCTATCCGGCGGTCGCCAAGCCGTTCATCACCCTGCTGGCGTTCACCCTGGTGCTGATCACCGGCCGCAACAAGCTGGAGCAGCGTGACTGGACCCTGCTGCTGCTGGCCTTTTGCTGCATGCTTCCTACAGATATCCTGATGAGCCTGGTGGTGGTCAGCCCCACCCTGGGCGTGGGCGGCTGGGTCTTCATGGCCGGCGGCGTGCTCTCGATCATTGCGCACGTGTTCCTCATCCTGCGCGTCAGCCGCGGCTGGGCGGCCGTCAAGAAATTCACCTGGAAAGACCTCTGGTTGCCGGCGCTGATCTACGGTATTGCGGCCGTGATTGTCATCATCCTGTGGAAGGACCTGGTGCGGGTGGGGCATGCGGTCATTGGGCCGATCTACACCGCCTTCTTCTGCACCACCATGTGGCTTGCGTGGGAGACGGTCAAGCGCAAGCTTTACCCGGCGCCCAATGCCTGGCTGGTGGCCGTCGCCGCCACCTGCTGGTTCGCCACCGAAATCTTCGGTGAAATCTACAACCTGGGCCTGGGAACCGTTTCCAATCTCTTCTTTTGCTTCGTCTGGGTTTTTTACGGTGCCAACGTGCTGCTCTGGGCGCTCAGCGGTTACCGCTGGACGAAGGCCGAGGTGCGGGGATTGAGAAAACCCAAAAAATAAGGTCTTCATCAACAATGTGCAATGCACCTCATAGGTGCATTGCACATTGAAAATCTTGTTACTTTGCGATAAATTTACGGCATCGGTGTGGTGGTCAACGAGATGATGGTGGAAAAGACACTGCCAATGCCGGGGCCCATCAAGGCTAGGGTAAGCACCAGGCAGATGGGAATGATCACCAGCACCAGGGGCAGTAAGATCACCCCCACCACTTTTCCGGTGCTCAATTCATGCACCGCCTTCAGCATCCGCACCGTGATGACCAGTTGGAAAACCATGATCACCAGGGCAAAGGGCAGGGATATGAAAAAACCTATAAATGGGATCAGCCCAAGCAGGCTGCCCAGAGCAGACAAGACGCCAAAGGGTACCAGGTAAAGGGAATTCAAATAAGCCTGCTGGGCGAACTGACCCTTGCCCCCGAAGATTTGCGCACAAAGGTAGTAGACGCCATTGTTGATATAAAAAAAGATGGGGGCTGTGATGATCCCGCACAGGCTGAGGCTGACCACCATGCCTGCCATGGCAGTCGTATTTCCAATGTTCAACAGGGAGGCTAGTTCCTGGAGGGTAGCCCGGCTGCTGGAGAGCGGCAGGGTGAAGGCTGAAATCAGGGTCGTCAGGATCGCAAAGATCAGCACACCGTAGAGGGTGTTCGGGACGCTGGTGCGGGTGATTTCCCGGCGAAAGAACTCCTCGGTCATCTCCCAGGGGCGCGGCCATAAACCGGCGATTTCTGAGAACGGCCGGGGACCCTGGGACGGGGGTTCCTGCGGGGGCGAGTCAAAAACAATGGGTTCTTCTACGGTCATTCAAGTCCCTCTATCAAGATTTGAGATGATCTTATCATGATTATTCCAGTACTTTTTTTGTCCTATCCGTGAAAATCCGTGCGCCTGCGTCCGTGCCATCCGTGTTAAAAATTTCTCCCGAATCCCCGATTCTCCCTTATAATTACTCTTCGTCAACTCTTAAAACCCCGGAGCAGTTATGCCGCAACCGCTTGATTTTCAAACCATGATTT
>CAYOOA010000079.1:0-9635 GCA_964405455.1 uncultured Anaerolineaceae bacterium
GGATTTCATCCAGGCGCAGGCCCTGGCGGCGCAGCAGGGGAATCAGGCGCAGGCGAGCCAGGTGTTCGGCGGTGTAATACGCGCCCGGCCCGGCGCCGACCGGCGGGGGCAGCAGATCCTGGCCGGTGTAAAAGTGGATCGTGCGCCGCGGCAGCCCGGTGCGGTCGCACAGATCCTGGATGGTATAACGGGTTTCGTCCATTTGACAGCTCCTGTAAATTACAGTGTAATTATAACACTGTTATATTAGAATGTCAACAGGGTGTTTTTACCCCGGAGAAACGGAGATCACGGAGGTCGTATAACAGAAAATGTAAGGGCGAAGCAGCCGAAATTGTGGTTATCCTAGATGGATACGATCTTCTCCGGCCGCTTCGCCCCTGCAACAGCAATCGATGAAAATTACTGCTTCTTCGTCAACGCCCCCACTTCGATGAACCAGGCCAGGGCATCCGCCACCGCCTGGCGGGCGGATTTGGGTGCGGGCAGGCCCAGCTCCAGCAAGGCTTTGCGCGAATCGAAATAGAAATCGTAACCGGCCAGGCGCAGTTCGTTCACTCCCAGCGGCAGGTGCAGGAAGGATTGCAGCAGCCCAAGCACCCCGCTCAACCCGCGCACCAAACCGGGCGGCAGCACCAACCCCGGGGCAGCAACCCCGGCCTCTTCGGCAACCAGGGCCACCAGTCGTTCAATGCCGATATTTTCGCCACCCAGGATGTAACGCTCGCCTCGCCGGCCGCGCTCCAGGGCGGCCAGGTGCCCGGCTACCACATCATCCACGTGGACCACGTTCACCCCGCCTTCAGTGATAAAAGGCAGGCGCTGGCGGGCCACCTGGACGATGACCGAACTGGATTGTCGGTAGATATCGCCGGGGCCGTACACCACGCTTGGATTAACGATGACCACATCCTGCCCCAGGCTGACCGCGCGCTGAATTTCGATCTCAGCCAGGTATTTGGCATACCCGTACGGCCAGTAATCCGGGCGGTAGTTCCAGGCGTGGGTTTCCGTCATCGGGCCGCTGCCGTCATGCCGGCCGTATTCGGGAATGCCCAGGGCGGCCACCGAGGACGTGTAGACGACCCGGCGCACCCCGGCCACCCGGGCTGCCTGCAGGATGCTCTGGGTGCCTTCCACGATGACGGCGTAACTGCGCGCCATCTGGCGGCTGCCCAGCAGCGCGCCAACATGGAAAACCGCCTCCACCCCATCCATGGCCGCCTGGATGGTGGCCGGTTGGGTCAGATCGCCGACGGCATGTTCCACCGCCAGCCCCTCCAGCAGCCTGAGGTTGCTGGAGGGGCGGTGAAAGGCAACAACGGAGTGCCCCTGCCGGCACAATTCCCGGCAGAGCGCCCCGCCAATAAACCCGGTGGAACCGGTGACCAGGATTCTCACTTAATCAATCCATTCAATCAGGGTGGCTTCACCCTGCCCGACGCCCACGCACAGCGTAGCCAGCCCGTGGAACGGGCGCGGCATTTGCGGCGCCCGGCGGCGCATCTCGTGCAGCAACGTGGTCAGGATGCGCGCCCCGGAGCAGCCCAGTGGGTGGCCGAGGGCAACCGCCCCGCCGTTCACATTGACCTGCTCGTGCGGCAGGCCCAGCTCCTGCATGACCGCCAGGGTCTGCACGGCAAAGGCCTCGTTGATCTCAACCAGGTTCAAATCCTCCACCTGGCGGCCGGTGCGGTGGAGCAGCTTGCGCACCGCGGGAACCGGTCCCAGGCCCATCACGCGCGGCGGCACGCCGGCAGCAGCCGAACCGATGACTCGTGCAAGCGGCTTGAGGCCCAGGGACAGTGCGCGGCCGGCGCTCATGATCAGCAGGGCGGCGGCGCCGTCGTTCATGCCGCTGGAATTGCCCGCCGTGACCGTGCCGTTCTTGCGGAAGGCCGGGCGCAGCCGGGCCAGCGATTCCATGGATGTATCCCGGCGGGGGCGTTCATCCTTCTCCACCAGCAGCGGGTCGCCCTTTTTCTGCGGGACGGGCACCGGCACGATTTCTTCGGCGAACTTCCCGGCATCCTGGGCAGCCAGGGCCCGGCGGTGGCTTTCCACCGCAAAGGCATCCTGCTGCTCGCGGGTGATGCCGGTCTGCTCGGCGATGTTTTCGGCGGTTTCACCCATCGCCTCGGTGCCGAAAAGTTCGGTCATGCGCGGGTTGGGGTAGCGCCAACCCAGCGCGGTATCATAGGCAGTTAAATTGCCAAAGGGGTAGCCGTTTTCGGCCTTGGGCAGGGAATACGGCGCGCGCGACATGCTTTCCACGCCGCCGGCAATGAAAATCTCACCCTCTCCAGCCCGGATGGCACGGGCGGCCATGTTGACGGCCGTCAACCCGCTGGCGCACAGGCGGTTGAAGGTCACCCCGGCCACTTCCACCGGCAGGCCGGCCAGCAGCAAAGCCATGCGGGCCACGTTGCGGTTATCCTCCCCGGCCTGATTGGCGCAGCCCAGGTAGACCTCTTCGACAAGAGACGGCTCCAGCCCGTTGCGCTGGAGCAGCGTCCGGATGACATGCGCTGCCAGGTCATCGGGGCGCACGGCAGCCAGGGAGCCGCCCAGAGCACCGATCGGCGTGCGCACGGCATCCACAATTACGACTTCATTCATACCCATTCCTCCATGAAAAGCGGCCAATTGCCGCTGTAAATTAATACGGAATACTGGAAATTGCACCCAGTTTGGACAATCGGTGGGTGGCGGTGATCCGGCGGGTGGTGCCGGTCAGGCCGCGCATCACCAGGCTGTCGGTGCGGGCACCGTCCGGGAAGTAATCCACCCCGCGCAGCAAGTCGCCGTTGGTGATGCCGGTGGCGGCAAAGAAGGTATCTTCCGAGGCAACCAGGTCGTTGATGGTCAGCACTTTGTCGCAATCCATGCCGGCATCCAGCGCCCGGCGGCGTTCATCCTCGCTGCGGAAATACAGCCGGCCCTGGATGTTGCCGCCCATGCAACGCAGCGCGGCCGCCACCAACACGCCCTCGGGAGTACCGCCAACGCCCATCAGCACATCCACGCCGGTTTCCGGCAGGCAGGTCATCAACGCGCCGGAAACGTCGCCATCCGGGATCAGGCTGATGCGCGCGCCCACCCGCCGGACCTCGGCAATCAGATCCGCATGCCGCGGGCGGTCGAGAATGACCACGGTCAGGTACTCCACCCGCTCGCCCCTGGCGCGGGCGATGGCGCGCAGGTTATCCTCAACCGGTTTTTCAATGTCGATCGCATCCCGGGCAGCCGGACCGACGGCAATTTTATCCATATAAACACAGGGACCGGGGTTGAACATGGTACCGCGCGGGGCCAGCGCCACGGTGGCAATCGAATTACCGAGACCGTGGGCCAGCGGGCGCGTGCCGTCAATCGGGTCCACCGCTATATCCAACTCGGGAGGCTCGCCGGTGCCCAGGTGTTCCCCGTTGTAGAGCATGGGGGCCTCATCCTTCTCACCTTCGCCGATCACGATGACGCCGTCCATCTGGACGGTGTTCAGCATCAGGCGCATGCCGTCCACGGCTGCCTTATCGGCTGCGTTCTTGTCGCCGCGGCCCATAAAGCGCCCGGCGCCCAGCGCGGCCGCTTCGGTGACGCGCACCAGGTCTAGAGCCAGGTTTCGAGTGGGACGAGTATCCATCATCTTTCACCTCTTTCCAGGAATCAGGGTTTGGATGGAGAATTGTTCACTTCAAGCCCGCAGGGCTCACCCCCGCGCTACAACCAAAACAGTGTGATGATCAAATAACCAATAATTGCAGCCCACAGGCTGGAATCAGCCCGGTCCAGCGCGCCGCCGTGGCCGGGGAAGAGGGCACCCGAATCCTTTTGATTGAACTGGCGCTTGAGCATGCTCTCACCCAGGTCTCCCAGGGGCGCCAGGGTGCTGATCACCGCGCCCAGTACCAGGCCGCGCAGCAGGGTGATCTCCGGTGCGCGCAAGCCCCACAATCCGGCCAGCAGCATGGTCGCCAGGGCGCCGACCACAATCCCGCCGATGTAGCCCTCCCAGGATTTCTTGGGGCTGGTGCGCGGGGCCATCTTATGCCGCCCCAACCGGCTGCCGATCAGGTAGGCTCCACCGTCGGCGAACCAAATGGCCGGGAAGGCCGTCAGCATCCACCACTGGCCGTCCGGCAGGCGGCGCATGGCCAACACGTAGCAGGCCAGCCAGCCCAGGTACAGCACCCCACCCACGGTGATGGCAAAATCCGAGGCCGGTGTTTCCCCGCCGCGTTCATAGGCAAATACGCCCAGGCCCATCGCCAGCAGGATCACCAGGCCCAGCACAACCTGCGCCCCGGAAAATCCAAACAATTGGAAAACAAGCAAAAGGACCGTTGTTCCGCCCACCAGGACAACCCGCGAAGGGGAATAACCGCCGGATTTAAACAACCGCCAGTACTCATCCGCACCAACGGCCATCAGGGCGGTTAAAAATAAAGCTAGCACCCATCCGCCCAAGACAATTACCAGGGTCAGGATGGGTACCAGGACGATCACGGTCAGAAACCGTTGTTTCAATGGGGCCTCTATGGTTCGGAAGAGATTCGCCCGAAACGACGGTCGCGCTGGGCGTAAGCCTGTAGTGCCTTGTACAACTCCTCGCGGTCAAAATCCGGCCAGAGCGTGGGGGTGATGTACCACTCCGAATAGGCTCCCTGCCAGATCAAAAAATTGCTGATGCGGTACTCACCGCTGGTGCGGATAATCAAGTCAGGATCCGGGATATCGGCGGTGAACATATGGCCGCTGACCAGTTCCGGGGTGATCTGCTCCGCCGGGATTTTCTCCTCGATGATGCGCTGGATGGCGCACACAATTTCATCCCGCCCGCCGTAATTGAAGGCCAGGCAGAGGGTCAGGCGGGTGTTGTTGCGGGTGGTTTCAATGGAATGTTCGATTTTTGCGCGCAGAGTGGGGCTGAACTTATCCAGGTGGCCCAGGTGGCGAATCTGGACGCCCTCCTCCTTCAGCTCATCCAGTTCCTGGTCAATCACGTTCTCCAGGATAATCAGCAGCCCCTCCACCTCGTCTTTGGGGCGGCCCCAGTTTTCCGTGGAAAAGGCATAGATGGTCAGGTACTGGACGCCAAACTCCACGCAGGCGCGGATGACCCGGCGCAGGTTTTCGGTGCCGGCACGGTGCCCGGCCAGGCGCGGCAAACCGCGCGCGCTGGCCCAGCGCCCATTGCCGTCCATGATGATGGCGACATGGGTCGGGATTTTTGACAGGGGTTCCAGACTGGCAGGATCGGCCATTCTTCTCCCGCGGTCAGACTTCCATGATTTCTTTTTGCTTGTGCTCACCGATGGTGTCGATCTGCTGGATCATCTTATCGGTCAGCTTCTGCAATTCTTCTTCCCCTTGTTTGAGTTCATCTTCCGAAATCATTTTTTCTTTTTCAAAATCGCGCAGGTCCTTCATCAGGTCCCGGCGCACGTTGCGGATGGCCACGCGGGCCTCTTCCAGGCGGTGGTGGACCACCTTGACCAGGTCGCGACGGCGCTCTTCGGTGAGGACAGGCAGCGTCAGGCGGATAACCTTGCCGTCATTGTTGGGCGTCAGTCCCAGGTCCGAGGCCAGGATGCCGCGCTCGATTGTCTTCAGGGTGGTGGGGTCGAACGGGCGGATGAGCAGGACGCGCGGTTCCGGCACACTGATGGTCGCCAGTTGCATCAGGGCGGTCGGCATGCCGTAATATTCAACCTGCAATTTTTCCACCAGGGCCGGGTTGGCGCGTCCGGTGCGTATCCCCGACAGGTCCTCTTCCAGGGACTGGATGGCGCCGCGCATGCGGGCTTCAGCGTCTTTCACGATTTCTTTTATCATAGGGCCTCCTGATGGAATTCTTACCTGTTAAGCATACCCTAAAACCTCTAAAAATACCATATTTTGACGCTTGCCTCAGAAAGCGGTCGGCATATAATCATTCTATGGAAGATCCTCCCTGCCCCACAGCTTCGAAAAAGCATCCCCTCTGGCTGGAGCGCCTGCGCGCCCCTGAATCTGCTATTCGTTCCGGCGGTGTGCGCCCACAGGTGGTATTGATCTTTTCCGCAGCGGCCGCGCTGATTGCCAGCCAGATCATGCGGGCGGATTTGCCACACGAATTGCGCCTGATCCCACTGCTGATGATCCCGTTCAACCTGGCGCTGTTCTTCCTCGGTATTTGGTCGGTGGAGAAAGGCGGCCTGCCTGGCTGGGTGGAAACCGGTACACAGGCGGTTGCCGCGCGGTTGGGTATCACTGCCGGACAGTTTTTTAGCCTGCTATTTAGCCTGGTTTTCAGCATCCTCGCGACGGTGGCGGCCGGGTCCTCTTTCCGAATGCTCAGCCCCCAACCCGCGGTGCTGTGCTGGGGGGCTGCCATTCTACTGGCGGTCTACGGCGGCTGGGATTTGCTTCTTCCGCGCCTGTCGGTGGCAAAAAAAGCCATTTTTGCTGGCCTTGGACTTTTTGGCATTGCCCTGATTCTACGTGGGGTGAACACGGCTCATATCCCTGTTGTGCTCTCCGGAGATGAGGCGGGGTCCGCATTGACATCTGTTTCATTTTTACGCGGCCAGCTTGATAATCTTTTTATCACCGCCTGGTTCTCGTTTCCCACTTTTCACAACTTCTTACAGTCCATATCCATTGCCATCTTTGGCCAGACCACCCAGGCTTTACGCCTGCTTTCTGCCCTGGCCGGTGCATTAACGGTGGGACTTGTATTCTTTTCCGGGCGGGCCATGTTTGGCAACCTGACCGGTTGGATGGCTGCCATTTTCTTGATCGGCTTTCATTTTCACAATCACTTCAGCCGGATTGGCCTGAATAATATTTGGGACGGCTTATTCTTTGCCCTGGTGTTGGGTGCGCTGTGGATCGGCTGGCAGCGGGAACGCCGGGCGGGTTACCTGCTGGCCGGGGTTGGGTTGGGGTTGGCCCAGTACTTCTATACCACCGGGCGGGTGCTGTTCATGGTGATCGTCGTCTGGCTGTTGGTGGCCGGCCTGTTCGATCGCAAACGCTTCCGGCATGCCATCCCCGGTTTGCTGTTGATGCTGTGGGCAGCGTTCATTGTTGTGCTGCCCCTGGCCTGGTTCTATCTGAAGCACCCGGGCGAATTTTTAGCCCCCATGAACCGGGTCACCATCTTTGGCGACTGGTTGAAAGTAACAGCCGAGATTACCCACAAATCCCCCATTTTAATCATCCTGGACCAACTCTGGCAGGGAATGCTGGGTTTCGTGGAAATTCCCCTGCGCGCCTGGTACACACCAGATGTACCCATGCTGCGCACCGTGCCGGGCGTCATTTTTCTACTCGGCCTGGTCTTGTTGCTGCTGCGCATCAAGGACAACCGCAGCCAGCTATTGCTGATCTGGCTGGTATGGATCGGCGTGACCGGCGGTTTGAGCGAGAGCACGCCGGCTGCGCAACGATATGTAGCAGCCGCACCGGCCGTGGCACTGTTGATTGCCTGGATTTTACAAAATTTCGGTGATCTGTGCATCCGCCTGTGGCCCCGCCGCCGGCGCTGGGTGGAGGTCGGCCTGCTGGTGCTGGTCATCCTCCTGGCAGTGGATGATGCCCGCTTTTACTACCTGGAATACACTCCGAAAAGCGATTTTGCCGGGTTCAACGGCGAAGTGGCCCAACAGTTGGCCAACCGCCTGGAAAATGAACCCCTCGGCACGGAAGTGGTATTCTGCGGTTATCCTTACATGAATTATGATTCCATCGCCAGCCTGCCCTACCTGGCTCAACAGATCCAGTTCTACAACGTCCAGCAGCCGTGGGGCAGCGCGGATACGCCCCGCCCCACCGGTGAGCATATACTCTTCGCTTTCCTGCCTGATCACGAGAACGACTCCGTCGTCATGCAGATCGAGTATCCCGGTGGAACCTGGACGGAATATTACACGCCTAAGAACGAGCCGCTCTTCTGGCTGTACGAATATAAACGGTAACCGGTAGGGGCAGGGCTTGTCCCTGCCCCAAAACATTCCTGACGGAATGCACCAACCTTGGTTATGGCTTTGTTACTTTATCGTAAACCTCCTGAATGGCTGTCGTGACAACCTTATGATAAAGCATGGATGTATGGGTTGTACCATACAATACTTGGGTTCTGCCCTGGGTTGATAATTGGCTGAGCAATACTTGTCCCTCATTCCAGGAAGCGTTGAAATAATTCCACTCGTCTATTGGAGAGGTCTGAGTATAGTCAGAGACCAAAACAACAAATGGCCGATCACCAAGGCTTGTCACTTCGCGGACTTGAAGGGCACTTTGATATAAGTCTACTTTCTCCATAGTATTCGGCCAGTTTGTTTTATTAAGCACTTCTTCATCCATATAAAAAGCAAGTATTTGTTGCTTGATCTTTGTTTCAGAATCCGGATTGTTTGCATATGCGGTCTTTAGTTTTTCTATAAAGAGATCGATGAAAATGGGATATCTACAATCTAAACAAACCAAACCCACAACCTCCTCAGGGTACTGGTTGGTGTACAGGAGCAGGTTATAGCCCGCGATCGAATGCCCAACCAGGATGTACGGCCCTGGAATGCCCGTCAGTCTCAGTAATTCATGTAAATCATTCACCTGGTCGAGTGTTGTACGTGGACCATTTGCTTTTATCCCCCCCATTCCGACCCGTGGATAAATACAGGTTCGACTGATATTGCTAAAACGAGGGGAAGACCAACTGATGTAATCCATCCCGTTTTCCAGGATGATGGTTGGTTCTCCCGTCCCCTTGCAGGTGATCGTCATTTGATAATCCCCCACTTTCACCTCGCTGGTAAATTCCTCGGGAAACGGTGTTGGCGTTGAGGTCGGGAGCGGCGTAGGTGTCAGGGTAGCCGTAGGGATGGGGGTGATCGTCGGGGTTGGAGCGCTGAAAGGAAAACCCTGGCAAGCAGCCAGGACAAGCACCAGGCTGAGCAGACAAAATCCACGAAACATTTTAGCCTCCTGTTGTGGATCTCTTCAATCAGGATGGCAATTCCCCACCTGCCCTTCGCTGGGCAAGTGGGGTTGCCTCCGTTTTTCGTTTCCGTTCAACTTACTTGCAATTGCCGATGCACATCTCCCAGATTTCACCTGATGACCACCAATTGGTGATGCCGACATACAATCGATCGCGGAAGACGGTCATGCCGTTATCCCAGTACGCCTCAACATTGTTTCCATCGCCAAAGCCGTCAAAGCCCACCTGCTCCCAATCGGTGCCGTTGGCTGTCCGGTAGACTTCCACCCCGAATCCATTATAGTTTTGCAGGACCACGTATAGTTGTTCGTGGAAAACTTCCAGGGCGCTGATATTTCCATAAATTTCAGGGTCACTTACGAACACCTGGCTCCAGTTAACGCCGTCCGCCGAACGCCAGACAGCTGAGCCGGATGAAGAGCCCACCCCGGCGTACAGGAAATTCCCGAACCTGGAGAGAGCAGAAATGATGCCGTTATCCGGATTTCCAAATCCGTCGGTGACCACAGGTTTGAGTACCTTTCCGTTGGTTTTCCAGAGTTGGGCGCCGGTCGCACCATTCACAACTCCCCAATACAGGTTGCCCTTGAAGATCTCGCTGGCGATGGCGCCGTTATTGTTGGGATCATCGCTTAACCCCGGTGCAGCC
>CAYOOA010000080.1:0-4540 GCA_964405455.1 uncultured Anaerolineaceae bacterium
GCCTGGTGGATGACAACCCGCAGGCCCTGGAGGTGATGGCGCAGCGCTTCGCAAATGTCCCCGGGATCACCTGGCACGGCTGGCCGCAACAGCCCTGACGCCGGGCGGGCTGTATCGCGCTTCAATCAGGATTGGTTTTTACGCCGAAAGTACCTTTTTCGGCCTGAAACAAGTTGAAATCGATTCTAATAATCAGGGAGGGCTACACATATGGGACAGACACTAATGCTGGTATTGGTGCCGGCGATCCTCGCGTTGGTCGGGGCGTGGATGATCTTCAGCAGTATCCGCACCCGCCGGGATGCAGAACGCGCCGCCACCTGGCCCACAGCCCCGGGCACAGTGACATCCGCCGAGATGCAAATCCACCGCAGCCACAACTCCCGCACCCACACGACTACCACCACCTACGAACCCAAGGTGGAGTACACCTACACCGTGATGGGAACACCGTACAGCGGCAAGCGGGTCTGCTTTGGATTGCGCAGCTTTGCGCATGACAAAGCCCAGGCCATCCTGGATCGCTACCCGGCGGGGCAGGCCGTGCCGGTTTATTACAACACCGAGAACCCGGCTGATTCCGTGCTGGACCCGGCGGCGCCCAACACCACTACAACCCTGGTCTTCGGGATCATCTTCGGGGCCATCGGGCTGGTGTCGGCCGTCATCCTGCTGATCACAAGCCTGTCCTGATTTTCCAATCCATCCAAATGGCAATCCACCTTTCCAGCCCGCCCGGTGCTGGGTTTTTAGGTTAAGTCCGCCCATTTCGTGTTAAAATCGGACACATCTTAAAGAAAATCCGGAGGAAGCTCCGCATGAAACGTCGAATTGTATTTATCATCCTGCTGGCAGCAGCCCTCCTGACCGCCTGCAGCGGATCCAAAAAATCCGCCGCGGTGCAGGCCATGGAGAGCTACCTGAAGGCCTTTGTGGCCAAGGACGCCAACCTCACTTCCACGTTGAGCTGCAAGGCCTGGGAGCCCCAGGCGCTGCTGGAGGTGGATTCCTTCCAGGGCGTGGAAACTCAGCTGCAGGATATAGCCTGCGCGGAAACCGGCACGGATGGCGACAAGACGCTCGTTCAGTGCACCGGCAAGATCGTGGCCAGTTATGGCAACGAGAAGCAGGAGTTTGATCTCTCCCAGCGCACCTACGAGTTGGTGCAGCAAAGCGGCAACTGGCTGGTATGCGGCTACCGCTAAAAATCCTGCGGGCAATCTTCAGCCGCGAGAACCTGCTGGCCCTGCTGCTGGCCCTGTTGATCCTGGCGGTGTTGATTGCCACGGCAGACACCTCCCCCCTGTGGATCTACCAGGGCTTTTAGATGCAGCTGACCGACCTGCTGATCGCCGTCGGGCTGGGCCTGGCCTGGCAGGTGGCGGCCTGGTTCCTCCACCGTCCGGGAAAACCCCAATCAGGCGGGGCTGAACCCCGTCCCCAAGGGCTGAATGGTCCCTCCATCCGTCTGTGGGTGGTGTATATACTCAGCATCCTGGCCGTGTACTGGCTGCAGCCGGCCCTGCCCATCCGCGGGCTGGATTTCTGGCTGCCGACTGCCACGTTGATTCTGGCAGCGGCCGGCTGGGCACTGACCGCCGCTCCGCAGGAGCGGGAATGGCGGCGGGTGCTGCCCGGCGGGTTGGTCCTGGCTGGCCTGGTCTTGCTGCTTGGCCTGACCCGCTATCTCTCCCTCTCCGGCATCCTGACCGCCGGCCGCCCGCCGCAGGCGCAGTGGATTGCGCTGGTGCTGCTGCTGGCTGCCGGGTGGATTACCCTGCTGCTGCGCAAGCCGCGGCCGGGGCTGCTGTGGTCCGGGATTGTCGTTCTGCTGGGCATCTTCATCGTGCTCAAGCTGCCCGCCCTGACGGGTCTGGCCGCCGCCGGGCTGCGCGCCCTGGCCGGGCAGGCCGTGGAACGGGCTGCCGGAACCGACCTGCGCTGGCTGGGTTTCAGCTACATCGCCTTCCGCCTCATCCACACCCTGCGCGACCGCCAGACCGGGCGGCTGCCGGCCTGCTCGCTGCCGGAATACCTTACCTACCTGGTTTTCTTCCCGGCCCTCTCCGCCGGGCCAATTGACCGGCTTGAACGCTTCCTGAAAGATCTGCGCGCCCCGCTGGCTGCCCCGGCCACCGACCTGGCGGCCGCCTTGCCGCGCCTGGCTATGGGCCTGTTCAAGAAGTTTGTCCTGGCGGACCTGCTGGCGCTGGCCGCCCTCTCCCCGGTCAACGCAGGCCAAATCCGCACCTCCGGCTGGATGTGGCTGGCTCTGTACGCCTACAGCCTGCAGATTTACCTCGATTTCAGCGGCTACACCGACCTGGCCATTGGCATCGGGCGGCTGTTCGGCATCCAACTGCCGGAGAACTTCAAGGCACCCTACCTAAAACCCAACCTGACCCAGTTCTGGAACAACTGGCACATGACCCTGACCCAGTGGTTCCGGGCGTATTTCTTCAACCCGCTGACGCGCGCGCTGCGCCAGGCCAAACGGCCGCTGCCCGCCTGGAGCATGATCCTGCTGACTCAACTGGCCACCTTCCTGCTGATTGGCCTGTGGCACGGCATTACCTGGAACTTTGTGCTGTGGGGATTGTGGCACGGCCTGGGGTTATTCCTGCAAAACCGCTGGACGGAGTTCATCCGCCCGCGCCTGGCTGCCGCCAACGAGCGCCCGGCCGTGCGGACGGCCCTGACCGTCGCTTCCACCCTGCTGACTTTCCACTACGTGGCCCTGGGATGGGTCTGGTTTGCCCTGCCCCTGGGGCAGGCCATCTCTGTCTTCGCCCGGCTCTTCTAACACGGATAAACACGGAACTGACGGATGACCACGAAAGAAAATTTTTATGAACAAATTCGATCGAACTGTCTTTCTCTGCGACCTCCGTGTCCTCCGCGACTCCGCGGTGAAATGAAGTTATAAATGCGCCGTATCCTGATTAAGACCCTGCTGATTTTCATCCTCCTGAACCTGCTGCTGGCGGCCGGCAACCCGCTGCCTGGCCTGGGACGGATTTCGCTCTATAACCACGTCTTCCCCGGCCGGGAGCGCTTCCCCTTCGGCGAGGATCCGCAGCAGGCCTACAATTTCTCGCTCTATTCCCTCGAAGCCATGTTCGCCGCACACGAGTTGAGCGGACAGCCGACCCCCGCCCCGGCGGGTGAATACCGCTTGCTGCTGCTGGGCGATTCCTCGGTGTGGGGCACGCTGCTTAAGCCGGAGGAAACGCTGGCCGGGCAGATCAACGCCCTGGGGCTCAAAACCTGTGACGGCCGCACGGTGCGCGCTTACAACCTGGGCTATCCCACCCTCTCGGTCACCAAGGATTTGATGATCCTGGACGAAGCCCGCCGCTACGACCCGGACGCGGTCTGGTGGCTGGTGACGCTGGAAGGCCTGCCAAACGAAAAGCAGTTGGCCTCCCCACTGGCGGCCAACAACCCGGCCCGCCTGGACGGCCTGGCGGCTGAGACCGGGGTGGTGAACGCCGCCGACCCGGCCATCATCCGCCCGGATTTCTGGGGACGCACCATCCTGGGCCTGCGCCGCCCGCTGGCCGACTGGCTGCGCCTGCAATTGTACGGCGTGATGTGGTCTGCCACCGGGATTGACCAGGTCTACCCGGCGGATTATCCCCCCGCGGCGCTGGACCTGGAAGCGGACGCCAGTTTCCACGACCGCCAGCCGCCGACGCTGGATGCCTCCAGCCTGGCCCTGGGCGTGCTGGATGCCGGGGCCAAACTGCTGGGGGATGTGCCCCTGACCGTGATCAACGAGCCGATTTTGATTAGCGACGGAAAGAACAGCGACCTGCGTTACAACTTCTTCTACCCGCGCTGGGCGTATGACCAGTACCGCGGGCTGCTGCTGCAGCAGGCCGCCTCCGGCGGCTGGAGCCTGGTTGACCGCTGGGACCTGCTGCCCAAAACGGAGTTCACCAACAGCGCCATCCACCTGACCCCCGCCGGCAGCACCGCCCTGGCCCAGTCCCTGGCCGGGCTGGTGGGATGCGCAAAATAAATGCGTGCATACGCGGCCGGTGGCAGGGGTGAAGCAGCCGGGTTGAATTTTCCCGGCCGCTTCCCAAAGGGATGCTCCGCGATCGCCCTGACTCAAGGAAAGAAACCCCATGAAAAAATCACCCAAAATCACCCGCCCGCATTTCCCGGAAGGATACCTGGAAAACCCCACCGCCCTGCTGCCCTGGAGCCACGTGGAGCAGCGCCTGGCAGAGGCCGTGAACTACTGGCTGTGCAGCGTCCGCCCGGACGGACGCCCGCATGCCGTGCCCAAGTGGGCGGTATGGGTGGAGGGGCGGATTTATTTCGACGGCAGCCCGCAGACCCGGCATGCGCGCAATATTGCCCTCAATCCGCAGGTGGTCGTGCACCTGGAAAGCGGCACGGACGTGGTAATCGTGGAGGGGGCGGCTGCCGCTGTGGAGCGGCCGGCGCCGGAGCTGGCACGCAAGATCGCTGCCGCCTACACCGCCAAGTACGCCGGGCTGGGGTATGCTCCAGGGCCGGAGCAGTGGGA
>CAYOOA010000080.1:4640-9609 GCA_964405455.1 uncultured Anaerolineaceae bacterium
CCTACACCGCCAAGTACGCCGGGCTGGGGTATGCTCCAGGGCCGGAGCAGTGGGATAACGGCGGCCTGTTCATTGTCATCCCGCGCCAGGTGCTGGCCTGGACGCAATTCACCGAAGACCCGACCAAGTTCATCCTGGAAGAACCCGAACCGGACAACTAAACCACAGTTGGATTCCACGGCCTTCGTGGCTATAATGTGAATGGAGTAAGCCTTTTTCTGGCAAACCGTCCGGGCCAGTCCGGGCGACCGATCGGAGGAGGTGCAGCCATGCAAAACAACCTGAACCTGCTGGGCGCAATCGTCGCCCATATCATCTTCATTTCCAGCATCATCACCTTTGGCGCCCGCATCCTGTTCAAAGTTCATCCCGGTCACTGGGTGGGTATTCCCCTGCTGCTGATGGCCTTCCCATTGCTCTACCTTCTGCTGCGTGCTGGTGAGTTTAACCGTCCTTTCCTCTATTACCTGCAATTAGGCCTCATGCTCGGCTGGATTATCCTGCTGTACCTGGTGGATTTTGCCTTCAAGGTGGATTTCCGCCAGACACGCTGGATGGTGATCGCCTTCGTGATGCTGTACTTCGCCGGGATCGGTGGGATGGTGGGCGTTTCCATGCTGGCCGGGCGGGGCTGGATGATCTCAGCGATCATCCTGTTCCTGATCGCGGCCGTGTTGGCCTTCGTCCAGCACAACGTGACGGAACTGTAACGATCCTGGTTCTGCTGCATTCCACTGAGCAATCAATCCGTAGATTCACCGATCAGCGCAGAGGAGTACAACCCTGATATTTGCCCTCCCAAGCAGGCCCGGGAGAATAGATCCAGCGCGAGGGAACATTTAAAGCTTTCTCAACGTTGTATAATTAAAGTATGAAGAAATATCTTGTGCTGATCCTGTGTTTGTTCCTGTTGACCTCCTGTTGGGGCGGATCCAAGACCCTGCCCACCGCCACAACCCAGTCCATCCTGCCCCTGGCCACGGATACCCCGGCCCTGCCCACCGCCACGCTGGTGCCCACCCTGCCGACGATTGCCGTACCTTCCTTCACCCCACCGGCAGGGGTGTCCGCCTGCAAGCCGGAGGATTTGACGGCCAGCGCGATTACAGATGTGGCCACCGGCAGCCTGACGTTTAATGTGAAACTGACCAACAAGTCCGCCGCGGCCTGTCGGATGCCCAACCCGGCCAAGTTCTTCCTGGCGCAACCCGGCAAGACGGACAACCTGCAGCTCAATCCGTACTACGCCTGCTTCCTGTGCAGCCTGGCCACACCCGGCGCGCCCACCCTGGAGCCGACCGCCCAGGCGGAGCAATTCTCCCAGTTGATGGCCGAGACGATCGACCTGCAGCCGGGTGAATCAGTGCGCGTCTTCCTGATCTGGAGTAACTGGTGCGGCAACCTGGTTCCCAGCCTGGCGGTACGCCTGAAGCTGGATACGGCCGATTTGCTCATCCCAAGCGATGCCAGCGCCAATCCGCCCTGCCTGGCGGATAATGCCCCCTCCTCGCTGATGATCAGCCAATACATTCATTAGAAAGCGACCACCGATTACACAGATAGACGCAGATTTCTTGAGACAGCCCTGAAATGAACAAAAAAACAGAGGGAGCCAGATTGGCTCCCTCCGCTCGTGATTTAGGTTGCGTTACGCCTGGCTCTGGGCAGGTTCGGCAACCTTGACCAGTTCCAACTCGATGTTGATCTCAACTTCCTCGCTGACCAACACACCGCCGGTCTCCAGGGCCTGGTTCCAGGTCAAACCCCAATCCTTGCGGTTGATCTTCGTGCTGGCGGCAAAGCCAAAGGAAGTGGTACCCCACGGGCTTTTGGCGGAACCGAGGAATTCCACGGCCAACTTGACCGGGCGGGAAATGCCGCGGATGGTCAGATCGCCGTACAGGTTGGCATGCAGGGCATCAGTCTGCTCCACGCGGGTGCTGCGGAAAGTCATGGCCGGGTAGGTATCAGACTGGAAGAAATCCGCCGAGCGCAGGTGGTTATCACGGTTGGGCTCACGGGTGTTGATGCTGGCGGTTTCGATGTTGACATCCACTTTGGTATTGGCCGGGTTGGCTTCATCCAACTCGACTGAACCGGAGAACTTTTCAAACACACCGCGCACCTTGGAAAGCATCATGTGGCGGACAACAAACTGGACCTGGCTGTGGGCGAAATCGATCTGGTACATGGCAAATCTCCTTTAGTTATTGTAATTTGATATCAAGATATTTCTGCAATTTTTTCCGCCGGGATAAGCGGCGGTGGATACGGCAGCCGGGTCAGGCTTTTCTGCCCAACTTGCGGCATAAATGGCCCAGTTGCTGCTGTTCCTCAGCAGTCAGGGCGGACATCTCTTGCGTAATGGCCTGCGCCTGGCCGGGGAAAATGCGCCGGATGAGCGCATCCCCCTCGGGGGTCAGGTAAATGCGGATCTGGCGGCGGTCTTCGCTCTCGCGCACGCGCCGGATCAGGCCGCGTTTTTCCAGGTTGTCCAGCACCAGGGTCATGTTGCCGGTGGACTTGAGCAACTTGGTGGAAAGCTCGCCGGGGCACATCGGGCCGAGGTGCATCAAGGTCTCCAGCACGCCGAACTGGCTGGTGGTCAGATCTTCCGTCTGGCCGCGCCGGGTAATCCGCGCTTCGAGCGAGTTGACCGCCCGGGTCAGCTTGATGTAGGCATCCAGCGCCTGTTCTTCCTGTGGAGTTCCCTTGTAGTGGGTTGGCATTTCATTCTCTCTGTTTGAGATATTTTGATATCAAGATAATACAACTATTGATATTCTTTGTCAAGATGTAATTATAGAAATTGGATGAGAATTCTTTAATCCACCTCCCCCACTGGAGATACTTATGCATCTACAGTCGAAAAATAGAATTCAGAAATCTTGATAATTTCTGAATTTGAGGATCCACCGGCCCGAGGGAAATCAAAAAGTGCGGGGCTGGTTGATGGATCCCAGCCCCGGGTTTTTCAATGAGGAGGGCCTACAGGTGGAGATATTTGAGCAGCTCGAAGACCAGGATGGCCGGCCAGACGATGCCCTTGAGGAAGCCCAGCACACCCACCCAGAAGGTGGTGGCCTGGCCGATGAAATACACCCAGGCGCCGATCATACCCAGGCCGTAGACAGCCTCCGATCCGCCGCGGTGAATCACCCTGGTCCGCGGATGTTCTGCCCTGATTTGGTTCGTTTCAGTCGTCATTCTTACTCCTTTGGGTATTACTACACTTTAATTTATATACGCTGTTTCCACGGCTGAGTTGCAAACCATCCGCCAGACCAGTTTTCATATCAGATACCTGTTGTTCAAGCCGCCTGAAATCGCTATAATCAATTTCATACTTCAAATCAGCGGGAGGGTGATCATGAAATCCAGGATTCTCTTTATTCTTGCCATTGTGATGATTTTTATGCTGGCCTGCAATTTACTACCTGGCAATACCGTGGACCTGGGCTCGAATTCGAGTGGGCAGAGTGAGAACAATTCCAGCGGGCAGCCCACCGATGTCTCGGGCGGCAGCACTGGTAAAGGCAATCCGGGGCCTAAAACGTTGAGCGTGGCTGATCCAGCCCTGAACGCGGAATACACCGCCAATGTCGATCAACATAATTACTGGATCATCGAGGGGGTGGATGCATCCGGCAATCCACACACCATTGCCCAGGAGATCACCCAGCAGGTGCAGACTGAGCCGGAATGGGCGCAGTATTACTACCGGGGCGTTTTGCGTAACGGTGAGACCTTCGATTTCTCGGAATTTGCGATCCATAACGGGCAGAATTTCTCAGTCAACGACCAGTACACCTGCCAGACACGCGAAGACCAAACCAAACATGAGCCGGCCGTGCAGCCCTCCGTTTACCTGCAGGAGCTGCAGGGGACACTCAAGCGAGTTGAAACCGGGGTGATGGTAAATGGCGTTCTGACCGACCGTTATGAAATCGCCAAAAAGAATATCAAAACATCCTCCGTCGTGGAAGTGCTCTCCGGCAGCCTGTACCGGGCCCAGGACGGTGGTTACCTGGTGAAATTTGAGTTCAGCGCAATGTACCAGATTTGGGCGGGCAGCGCCTATGAAAAAGAGTTTGACGCTTCCAAGCAGGAGAAATGGACTTACCTGTTTGAGCAAACTTATTACCAACCCGGTGCCCTGCAGGTACGTATGCCCGATGCCTGTGCCGGTCAAGGCGGCAGCGGCTCTTCCGGCGCAGCGGGAAGTTCGGGCAGCACAGGCTCTTCAGCATTTGAGGGCGTACCGGCGGATATCCCCATGCCGGCGGAGAGCGAAGTGACCAATATTTTCGTCGTCACAGATATGATCTCCTACAACACCACGCAGGACCTCGCAACCATCGCCGAGTTTTACCGCAGCAATATGCCCGGCCTGGGTTGGAAGCTAGCCACCGACCGCCCCTCCGACACGGCGGTGTATTTTGACTTCACCAAGGGTGACCGGGATGTGCAAATGAACCTGACAGCCGGGGAAGGTTCCAACCAGACCCTGGTGGTGATGTATATCAAGTGAAGTAGAGCCAAGCATCGGCCGGGTATCCGCAGGCTCTCCCTGCTTGGATACCCGGCCGATTTCTTATCTTCCAATCTCAAAACGTGCTATGATGATCTCATCGGCTGTCAGAACGCATCCAGACAGAATGTTTTTGTCTTCAAATGAGGTAAACCACCTTTTGCCTGCACTTGAGGTGGGGAATCTGGTGTTCAAATTTTCATAATCAAACATGCTCAACAAATTTAAGTACCTGCTGATTGGTTCGCCCCTGCCGAACGAAATGATGGCCCACAAGCGGCTGAATAAAGTGCGGGCGCTGGCTGCCTTCTCGCCGGATGCGCTCTCCTCGGTCGCTTATGCTAACCAGGAGATCTACCTGGGTTTGCTGGTGGCCGGAGCCGGCGGGCTGCGCCTGCAACTGCCTATTGCCCTGGCCATCACCCTGCTGCTGGGTGT
>CAYOOA010000081.1:0-9576 GCA_964405455.1 uncultured Anaerolineaceae bacterium
CCCGCCAGCCGGACGTGGAAAATCCCGCCCAGCGGGTGGCTTTTGGCACCTCCGGACACCGCGGCACCTCAACCAACGGCAGCTTCAATGAAACTCACATCCTGGCCGTCAGTCAGGCCATTTGCGAGTACCGTGCCGCGCGCGGCTATTCCGGCCCGCTCTACATCGGCATGGATACACACGCCCTCTCCGAACCGGCGCTGTATACGGCCGTTGAGGTGTTTGCCGCCAACGGGGTGGAAATTGTCATCCAGCAGGGGTTGGGTTACACCCCCACGCCGGTCATTTCGCACGCCATCCTGGCTTACAACCGCGGCCGCACTACCGGCCTGGCGGACGGCGTGGTGATCACTCCCTCGCATAATCCGCCGGAGGACGGCGGCTTCAAGTACAATCCGCCCGAAGCCGGCCCGGCCGGCACGGAAACGACCAAATGGATCCAGGACCGCGCCAACCAGATTATCGCGCAAGGTATGCAGGCTGTGAAACGGCTCTCATTGGAGAAGGCCCTGCAGGTAGAAACCACTCACCAGGTGGATTACATCCAGCCGTACGTGGCCGACCTGCAAAACGTGATCAACCTGCCGGCGATTGCCGCGGCCGGCCTGAAGATCGGGGTGGATCCCATGGGCGGCTCCGGCATCGCCTTCTGGGAGCCGATTGCCGAGCGCTACGGGCTGCATCTTGAAATCGTCAACCCGCGGGTGGATCCGACCTTCTCCTTCATGACCCTGGATCACGATGGCCGCATCCGCATGGATTGTTCCTCGCCGTACGCCATGGCTAGCCTGGTCGGGTTGAAGGATCAATTTGATATCTCCTTCGGCAATGACACCGACTACGACCGGCACGGCATCGTCACTCGCAGCGTGGGGCTGATGAATCCCAATCATTACCTGGCGACGGCCATCTGGTACCTTTTCCAGCACCGCCCGGCCTGGGGCCAGGGGGTGGGCATCGGCAAGACGCTGGTTTCCAGCTCGATGATCGACCGCGTGGCAGACAGTCTGAAACGACCGCTCTACGAGGTTCCGGTCGGATTCAAGTATTTCGTCGACGGTCTGCTGGACGGCTCTTTTGGCTTTGGCGGCGAGGAATCGGCCGGGGCTTCCTTCCTGCGCCTGGACGGCACCGTCTGGACGACCGACAAGGACGGTTTCCTGCTCGACCTGCTGGCTGCTGAAATCCTGGCAGTCACCGGGCGCGACCCGGGCGAACATTACCAGGAGCTGGAGCACCTGTTCGGCCGGACCTGGTACGCCCGCCGCGACGCCCCGGTCACCCCGGAGGGCAAGAAGGCTCTCTCCAGCCTCTCGCCGGAGAAGGTGGCCGCCTCCGAGCTGGTCGGCGAGCGCATCACGGCCAAGCTGACCTACGCGCCCTACAATCACGCCCCGCTGGGCGGCTTGAAGGTGATGACCCAGGCCGGCTGGTTCGCTGCCCGTCCCTCCGGAACGGAGAATGTCTACAAGATCTACGCCGAGAGCTTCGTCAGCGAAGAGCACCTGGCGCGCATCCAGGAGGAAGCCCAGGCCATCGTCGATGCAGCTTTGGGATAGTTATTGGCAGATTCTTAACCCGGATTTACACGGAAACAACGGAAGAACACGGAAAAAGCATCCTAAATAATTCCCCCGTGCCCTCCGTAATCTCCGTTCCTCTGTGGTGACGGTTATTGGCTTTTTAACACGGATTTCCACGGAAAGTGCTTAATAAAACATTTCTCTGTGCCCTCAGTTCCCTCCGTGTCTCTGTGGTGAAGTTTTTTAAGGAGTAATTATGCCGCGTCTTGATCAATCCCCCGCCTGGCTGATGCTCAAGCAGCACCAGCGCCAGACCAAACACCTGCACATGCGCAACCAATTTGCTGCCGATCCGCAGCGATTTGAGAAATTTTCACTCTCCCTGGGCGATATCCTGTTCGATTTCTCCAAGAACCGCATCACCGAAGAAACCCTGCCGCTGCTCTTTGGGCTGGCCCGCCAGGCCGGGCTGGCGGAGAAGATCGAGGCCATGTTCACCGGCCAGAAGATCAATATCACCGAGAACCGGGCCGTGCTGCACACAGCCCTGCGTAACCGCACCAACACCCCCGTCTACGTGGACGGCCAGGACGTGATGCCGGAAGTCAACCGGGTGCTGGAGCACATGCGCGCCTTCTCTGAGGCCGTGCGCAGCGGCGCCTGGAAGGGCTTCACCGGCAAGCCGATCTGCGATGTGGTCAACATCGGTATCGGCGGCTCGGACCTGGGCCCCAAGATGGTCTGCGAGGCGCTCAAGCCCTACGGCAAGCCCGGCCTGCGCGTCCATTTTGTCTCCAACGTTGATTCCACCGACCTGGTGGAAACCCTCAAACAGGTCCATCCCGAAACCACCCTCTTCCTGGTGGCCTCCAAGACCTTCACCACCCAGGAGACGATGGCCAATGCCCACTCGGCGCGGGAGTGGTTCCTGGCCGCGGCCGGGGATGAGGCCGCGATTGCCCGGCATTTTGCAGCCATGTCCACCAACACGCCGGCCGTCCAGGCCTTCGGCATCGACCCGGCCAACATGTTTGAATTTTGGGATTGGGTCGGCGGCCGCTATTCGCTCTGGTCGGCGATTGGGCTTTCGATTGCCATTTATATCGGCATGGAACACTTTGAGGAACTGCTGGCCGGCGCTCACCGGGTGGATGTGCATTTCCGCACCGCTCCCTTTGAGCGCAATATCCCGGTCATCATGGGCCTGCTGGGGGTGTGGTACAACAACTTCTACGGCGCCCGCAGCCACGCCATCCTGCCGTATGACCAGTACCTGCTGCACTTCGCCAGCTACTTCCAGCAGGGCGACATGGAAAGCAACGGCAAGGGCGTGGATTTGCAGGGCCGACCGGTTCGCTACGATACCGGGCCGGTCATCTGGGGCCAACCCGGCACCAACGGCCAGCACGCCTTCTACCAGCTCATCCACCAGGGTACGCAATTGATTCCCTGTGATTTTCTGGCGGCGGCTAACAGCCACAATCCCCTTGGCGAGCACCACCCCATCCTGCTTTCCAACTTCCTGGCCCAGACCGAGGCCCTGATGCGCGGCAAGACCACCGCGGAGGCGCGCGTTGAATTGCGCCGGCAAGGGGTGAAGGGGGAACAGTTGGAACTGCTGGCCCGGGCCAAAACCTTCCCCGGCAACCGGCCGACCAATTCCTTCCTCTACCCGAAATTAACGCCGGAGGTGCTGGGCTCGCTGATCGCCTTCTATGAGCACAAGATCTTCACCCAGGGCGTGATCTGGAACATCAACTCGTTTGACCAAATGGGCGTGGAGTTGGGCAAGCAATTAGCGAAGAAAATCCTGCCGGAATTAACCGGGGATGCCCCGGCTGCCGGACATGATTCTTCCACCAACAGCTTGATCAATGCCATCAAGCATTTTCGCAAGTAGATCAATCTCTGCCCTCGTATCATAATCAAACCCCGCGTTCGTTTGAGCGCGGGGTTTGTTTTGAGTGGTGACTTTCCGCTGAGCGGATTACGGCTTGGGGGCCAGGGCAAAGGCGCGCGGCGTAGCCGAAGCATCCAACCAGTAGGCGCGGGAGTAACCGTTCACAGCGGTGCAATAGACATACAGGGTTTCCGCAAAGGCAGCCTGGGTACAGTTGAATCCGTTGGCATTCAACAGGTCCTTGACCTTGATGGCTTTCTCCCAGATGCCGCCGGACTTGGCGTACCCGTTGATCGGGCTGATTCCCACCGGGGCATAGTAGGCATAGCCGCCGATGTAGTTCCAGCCGGCGGTGGCAATCGGGATGTCTCCGGAACTGCCCTTGACCACTTCAAAGAGGAAGCGGCCGTGATCAAATGCCTGGCTGGCGATGAACCGCAGGTGCGCCTCGGACGTGTTGACATCATCGAACAGGATGAACCCGCACGGTCCGGCCTGCTTGGTGGAGATATCCGCCCAGGTATCGTAGATGAACGCCTGGCAGGGGTTGTTGTCCACGTAGACGGTCATCTTGAAGCCCCAGGTGTTGCCGGCGCCGTCCTGGATCAGGTTGGCGGCCGGGGCCAGAACGGTGGTCATGCCGACCGGCGGCGAGAACGGGGCAGCATTGGACGACATGAAGGCGTAGATGGGCTGGGCGGGAGCACCGCCGGTGGGGTTGTTCCACTTGACCAGGTTGCCGGTGTTGTTGAATAACTCCAGCTTCAGCTCATACTGCCCGCTGGCCAGGGTGACGCCGTCCGATTCATACAGGCTGGCGGTCTCAAAATAGGCGTAAGCCATATCCACATGCTCGTTGATCATGCTCCATTCGATACCGGGCGCCGGCGGGCTGACCGGCTGGATGCGGAACAGGTTCAAGCCGGGGAAGGCCGGGTCGGGGCCCATCCGGTCGGATGGATAGTAGGGCTTGAGGGCGGGCGGCGGGGTGGGATTGGGCACCATCACCTTGTAGAAGCGGTCGACCGGGTGCTTCATCACGTGCCAGGTATCACTGACGGCCGTGGTGCCGTCTCCCTTGGTGGTGCGCTTGTAAGACCAGCGGTAGTGGGTGACGCCGAGGGCAATCAGGTTGCTCCGGCTGAGATCCATGCGCAATTCCAGCGTCCCGGCAAACGGCTCCCCGGCGGTGGTGTGACCCATCGTTGCGCCCGGAGTGTCGTCAATTTCGCTCATGCTGATGGCGTTGCCGATGGTGGTGATCACCACGTTCAGACCCTCCAGGTCGGGCACTTCGCCGCACCAGTGCACGCGCGGATCCGTAACATGGAGGATGACTTCGGTGCCGCAAACATAGTTCCACCAGGTGTGGCAGCAGATGTACTTGGGCTTGTAGACGGTGGTCCAGACGCCATCCACCGGGTATTCCACCCAGAAGTACAGGTCCGGGTGATCGCCGAAGCAGGGGTAGGTGATGTAGAGATCGAATTTGCCGGCATGGTTGGTGATGACCGTGGTGATTTCGTCGTAGTGGCAGAAGTAGGGGTGCAGCCACGGCCACAGGCAGATGTAGGGCAGGATCAGCTTGTAGTTATCGGCCAATACCTTGCGGATGGTGACGGTGGAGGCGGAGAGCAGGTCGGCGCGGGTTTGCAGGGGCAGCCGGTCCAGGCTGGTCAGGTTGGAGGACGGCAAAATATCCGGTTTCAATTCCAGGGCGGTGGTTTGCACCCCCTCCGTTGATTGACTTTGGAACGCCTGGGTCACGCGCAGGGTGCGCCAATCAGTGAGGGGCAGGCTGTTTTCAATCGGCAGGGGCGGTTCGGGCTGCGGGTTCAGCCAGTTCAGGCCGTCATGCGGGAAAATGCGCGGCGGATCCGGCAGGGGCGGCGGCCAACGGAAGATTTCCGGGTCGGGCTCTGGGATGTGCGGCGGCTTTTTCAGCTCGGCCACCAGTTCATCCCGCAGGCGCCAGATGATATGATCCGGCAGGTGCGGGATGAGCAGCCAGAACTTATCCACCTCACAGATGTGCACCCGGGCATCGCAGACGGGCTTGTCGACCACCGTGCCGTTGATGATGATCGGCTTGACCACCTGGCCGCGCACCCGGCATTTGCATTTCAGCCACCACTTCCAGATATCGTAGGGGAAGGGTTGCAGTTTGTAATTCAACTTTTTGGGATCGAACTCCCAGATCGGTTCGTAGGCATGCAGGCGTTCCATGTCCGGCAGGGTGATGATTTCCGGTACTTCTTCGAAGGGGACAAAGAACAGGCGCGTGCCCGGTTGTTTGACCAGTTCCAGCGGAATTTCAACCGTGCCATCCTTCACGGCTTCTTTCGCCAGCAATTGTCCGCGGCGGTCAAAGAGACAGGCAAAAACCGGGATGGCTTTTTCGGGCTTTTGATCAAATTCAGCGTTAAATTTGATCATCCGACCGCCTTCCGTGGGTCCTTTCACAGGTTCTCGCATTGGAATTCTCCTTTTTCTTATCGGCTTGGTCATTGAAAATTGAAACGCCCGACCTGCCGGCAGGTCGGGCGTTGATTTGGGAAGAGAGTGGGTTGAACTACGAAGAAGGTGTCTTGTGAACTGTCAGCAGATCAACGGCAATTTCAGTCCGTATGTAACTCGATAGTAGAACTTTTCAGTCTGAAAGTCAATCAAGGTTTGCTTAAGAGTCGAGAATCAGCCGGGCATCCACCGTGAACAGGTCCCGGCCGGAGCCCTTGAGCGGGTTGAGATCCATCTCCTTGATCTGCGGGAAGTGTGTCACCAGCAGGCTGACGCGCAGCAGGGCATCCATGAGCTGTTCCAGGTCCATGCCGGCCTCGCCGCGGACGCCCTTGATGAGCGGCAGGGCGCGCAGGGAGCGGATCAGCCGCCCGCCTTCCTCCGCGGAGAGAGGTGCCAGGGCAAAATGAACGTCCTTGAGCGCCTCGGTGTAAATGCCGCCCAGGCCAAAGGCCACCAGGTGGCCGTAGCCCTCCTCGCGGTTGGCGCCCAGCAGCACCTCGGATCCGTTGACCATTTGCTGCACCAGGCAGCCGCTCGCGCCAGGGATTTGCTGCAACTCGGCCCACGTCTTGCGGGCCTCCTCCAGCGATTGGATCTTCAGACGCACGCCGCCCACATCGGTCTTGTGGACCGGGCCCATCACCTTCATCACCCAGGGGAAACCAAAGGGCACCCGCTCCAGTTCCGTCACGGAGGTTAACTCCACCTGGCCGGGGAACCGCAGCCCGGCCGCCTCCAGCACCTGGCGGGTCAGCCCAGCCGGCAGGATGCCGCGCTGGCCTTCCAGCAGCCCGGCGATGCGGGCACGGTCAAAACCGGGCAGCTCCAGCACGGGGGCGCTCACCCGGGGCCGGTTGACCACGGCGCCCAGGGCGCGGGCCATGGCAACTTCATCATCAAAGTAACACTTGCCGGCCTGCTTGAACTTCTCCAGGGCATTATGGGAAGAAATGATGGTGCAGAAGGAGGGCAGGATCGGGATGGTGCCGGTTTCCATTTCTTTCAAAATGGCCTGGTAGACCTCCCAGTTGTCGGAAAGGTGTGAGTCACCGTCCACACAAAGAATGTAGTCAATATTATCCGCTTCTTCAGTGCGGATGATTTCCAGGATTTGGGCCATCATCCGCCCATTACGGGCGGGCAGGCAGTCCACCGGGTTGGCCGAGCTGGAGCCGGGCAGCAGCACCTGGTTGAGCTTTTCGCGGGTGGAGGGCTTGAAGGGCGGGACTTCGAAGCCCTGGCGGTTGAGTTCATCCGCCAGCAGCACGCCCGGCCCGCCGGCATCCGTGACGATCGCCACGCGGCGGCCGTCCAGTTTGCCGCGGGTGCAGGTCAGCACGGTTGCCACGTCAATCAGCTCCGGGCGCGACTGGACGCGGATGATGCCGGCCTTGTCCAGCAGGGCCTGGACGGCGGTGTCGTTGGTGGCCATGGCGCCGGTGTGGCTGGCAGCCGCCCGGCTGCCGGCGCCGGTGGTGCCGCCCTTGATGGCTGCCAGCACGCAGCCCTTTTGATTCAGGCTGCGCGCCGCCCGCAGGAACTGGCCGGGCTGCTTGATGCCCTCCATGTAGAGAATCTTGTAAGGTGAACTGGTTTCATCGTGCTCCTGGTCGAACAGGTCAAGCAATTCCTCCACCCCGGTCAGGGCAGAATTGCCCACACTCAGGCAGGAGTTGAACAACAGGCCGCGCTTGACGGCCGGCTCGGCCAGGAAGACGATGGTGGCCCCGGAGCCGCTGAGGAAATCAATTCCGCCGGGGGCCAGGGAGGGCGTCAGCCCGGCAAACAACCCGGCATGGTGGGCGGAGGCCACCCCCAGGCAGTTCGGTCCCAGCAGGATCATGCCGCGGCTGCGGGCAATTTCCGCCAGGCGCTGCTCAGCCTGTTTGCCCTCCGGGCTGACCTCGCTGAAGCCGGCGCTCATCACGATCACCGCCGGGGTGCCCATTTCCGCCAGGTCCAGTACGGTTTGCTCCACCAGCGGGGCGGGGATGACGATCATGGCCAGCTCCGGGGCAAAGGGCAGGTCCTTCACCGTCGGGTAGGTGCGGATTCCCTGCACAACCGGGGACTTTGGATTGACAATCAGCAAGTCCCCGGCATAATGGTTGACCAGGATGTTGCGAACCAGGTTGCCGCCGGGCTTACTCAGATCGTCACTGCCGCCGATGACGGCGATGCTTTTCGGGGAGAGCAGGTGGTTGAGCATGGAATCAGGCTCCTTTGTTTGAGGGGTTCTGCACCGCGGAAGACTGCTGCGGGTGGATGTTGAATGAATAATTCTTTGTTAATATTATAAAGAAAAATCCACTGGCTGGGGGAGTGAAACCGGGCGGGACTGGAATCAACACCGCCCCGACAGGGCGGGGCGGTGAATGAAAGCAATCTCAAACAGGGTTACACTTCATCCGGGATGGCTTCGTTGGGCTTCTTGGCGCGGTAGACGATGCGCCCGCGGGTCAAATCGTAGGGTGACATCTCCACGCGCACATGATCTCCCAGCAGGATGCGGATATAATACTTGCGCATCCGGCCGGACAGGTACGCCAGCACCACGTGGCCGTTTTCCAGCTTGACGCGGAATTGCGTGCCGGGCAGTGCCTCGATGATCGTACCTTCGACCTGAATTTTATCTTCTTCTTTAGCCATCTTACCTCCTGGCTGACAACCCTGACCGGGTGGAATTATTCACCCATTTTGCCCATCTGGCGGCGCTTGACGCGGCGCATGGATTTCTTCGCCTCGACACGGCGTAGTTCACTCTTGGAGACGAACCAGCGCTTGCGGCGGACGGTGCTCAGAACGCCACTCTTCACGACTTTCTTGCGAAAGCGCTTGAGCAGTTGGTCCTGGGATTCGTTGGGACGAAGCACGACTGCTGGCATTTGATTCACCTCCGTTCTTCCAATGGGCTAAGCCGCCTGGCAAATAAAAACTCGGCTGCGGGGTTCACAAGAAGGCAGCCGAGTGAATTGCTTCATCAGGTTTTTTCTGCCCGGTACGCTCCCAAGAACCTCCGTACAATCTGGAAAATTGCGCCCATATTATACCGCGGTACAGGCGCGCTTGTCAATTACTTGGAGGGGAAGTAATGTTCGTCAATTCGGGAAAAGCGAAAAGATGGCAGCATGTGTCACTGCGAAGGAGCGAAGCGACTGAAGCAATCTACAATCTAAGCTGCTTTTCCCGCAGACAGGAGATGGCTGTACTCAGAGGGGGTTGTACAACCGGGAGCAATTTAATCAGGATCGGCAGGTGGCGCTAATTTACAAATCAGTACTTTTTTGGAAAACAGTTTTTTTCAGCAGGCATGGGATGGCAACATCCCATGCCTGTTATGAATTTTCAATCCCTCAACTGGTTTCCGCACACGCCGCAGAAGCGGGCTTCCATCGGGTTGACATTGCCGCAGCGCGGGCAGATCTGCTGGGTGGGCGTTCGCCCGGCGGCCGGGGATTCCACGGCAGTTGCCCGCGTTTCACCCAGGATGGGCGCTTCCGCAGGCTCCGTGGCAATGGCGCGCGTCTCTCCCAGGATGGGTTCTTCATCGCCTGCCGTCGTTTCGGCGGGGCTGGCGGATTCTTCCGCCGCCTCCACCTCAGGCCCAGGCTGGGGTTCACCCTCCTCCACCTC
>CAYOOA010000082.1:0-1974 GCA_964405455.1 uncultured Anaerolineaceae bacterium
GCCCTGGCGGGCTTCTTCCTCTCCGGCGTCCAGGCTGTCAGCCGCACGTTTGTCAGTCAACTCGCCCCGACCTCCAAGACAACGGAGTTTTACGGCTTCCTGACCGTGGCAGGACGGACATCCACGTTCATCGGCCCGCTGGTTTTTGGAACCATCTCGTTCCGCATGCATAATTATTATGTCAACCACGGGTTGGCCAGTTTACAGGCTGAACAGCAAGGCATGCTCTGGGGAGTGGGCAGTATCATTCTATTCCTCGTGGTGGGCCTGGTGATCTTGCTAAGCGTAGCCCGACTGGCTCCCAAGCGCAGACCAGTTGCTGAATAATCTCCTGATCAACCCCTGCTCAACCAGCAGGGGTTGATTTTTTCTTGAGGATTCCCATCTTTCAGGACTATTCCTGACAAATCACTTGATTTTCATCACGTTTCAAAACCCAATAATCTGGTGTACAATGAAACCAGGTGGGAAAACCACCCAGAATCCTGTATCAATACATCCCAAAGGAGAGTTGACCATGACTTGGAAGATCCTGCTGACCGATGGACTGGAAGAGAACGGCCAGGCCATTATGCGCGCTTCTGCGCAAGTTGACAACCGGAATAACATCACCCCTGAAGAGTTGCTGACCGTCATCGGTGAATATGACGCCCTGGTTGTACGCGGCCGCACCAAAGTGACAGCAGCAGTCTTTGAAGCGGGGAAAAAGCTGAAAGTGGTTGGCCGTTCCGGTGTTGGCGTGGATAACATCGATCTCAACGCTGCCAAAGAACACAAAGTCACCGTAGTCAATGCCCCCATTGCGACAACGATCGCCGTTGCAGAATTGACCATGGGTTTGATGCTGTCTGTCATGCGCGAAATCCCGCGGGCAGATGCTGGCATGAAGGGTGGAAAATGGCTGAAGAAGGAACTCGAAGGCAACGAGCTGTATAAGAAGACCCTGGGTGTCATTGGTTTCGGCCGGATTGGTTCCGCTGTAGGTGTGCGGGCGGCTGCTTTTGGCATGAAAGTCCTCGGTTATGATCCGCTGATCAAACCGGACGAAATCAAATCACGCGGTGGCATCCCGGTTTCAATGGATGAACTGCTGGCTGAATCCGATGTGATCACCATGCACCTGCCTCTGACTGCAGACTCCAAGAACCTGCTCAGCACGGCTGCCTTTGATAAGATGAAGACCGGTGTTCGCATCGTCTGCGCTGCCCGTGGCGGTGTGATTGATGAGGCTGCCCTCCTGGCTGCCCTGAACTCCGGCAAGGTGACCGCTGCCGGTTTGGACGTCTTTGCAACCGAACCGCCGGGTTTGACTGAACTGGTTGCCCACCCCCGTGTGGTCTGCACTCCCCATGTCGGAGCCCAGACTGTGGAAGCCCAGGCACGCGCTGCAGAAGATATCGGCACCGAAGTGCTGGCAGCCCTGAATGGCCAACCACTGCGCTGGAAAGTCGCCTAAAAGGAAGATCAAGACCACATGCCTGAAAAACTGGATCTCCTCAAAGAGCGCCTGCAAAAACTTGCAGATTTGAATTACGCTCAATCCGTCCTTGGCTGGGATCAACAGGTCAATATGCCCGCCGGCGGCGCAGAAGACCGGGGTGACATCCTCGCCACCCTGGGTGTTTTGACCCACGAACTGTTCATCACCGATGAAAACGCCCGGCTGCTGGATGACCTACAATCGAATAGCGCCTCACTCAACCCTGAATCGGATGATGCCCGGCTCATCAAAGTCACCCGACGAATATTCGACAAAGAAACCCGCGTTCCGCCGCGGTTTATTGCCGCGTTCACCCGCGCCACGGTGCTCGGCCAGACCGCCTGGGAAGAAGCCCGCGCCAAATCAGATTTTTCCATTTTCCAGCCCCACCTCGAGCGGATTGTAGAACTGAGACGTGAGTACGCCTCGTTCTTTGCCCCTTACGACCACATCTATGATCCTTTGCTGGATGATTTTGAACCCGGCTTGAAAAC
>CAYOOA010000082.1:2074-9492 GCA_964405455.1 uncultured Anaerolineaceae bacterium
CCCTGGGCAGCGCAGCCTCGCTGGCTGTGCACGAGTCGCAATCCCGCATGTGGGAGAACCTGGTTGGCCGTTCGCGACCCTTCTGGACTTTCTTCTACCCCCGGTTGCAGCAGGCCTTCCCATCCCAGCTTGGCAATATCGGCCTGGATGAATTCTATGCTGCGGTCAACAAGGTCTCTCCGTCTCTGATCCGCGTGGAAGCAGACGAAGCAACCTACAATTTACACATCATGCTGCGCCTGGAGCTGGAAATCGCGCTACTGGAAGGTAGCCTGGCTGTCAAAGACCTGCCTGGAGAATGGGATACCCGATTCAAGGAATATCTTGGAGTCACACCGCCCAATGCTGCCAGCGGCGTTCTCCAGGATGTGCACTGGGCTGGTGGGATGCTCGGTTACTTCCCGACCTACGCACTGGGCAACCTGGTATCCGCCCAACTCTGGGAAGTCATTCAGCGGGAAGTTCCCGACCTCGAGAATCAAATCTCCCGCGGCCAATTTGCAGACCTGCTGGCCTGGCTGCGCCGGAATGTTCATGTTCACGGCGCCAAGTATGAACCCCAGGAATTAGTCCAGAAGGTTACCGGGAGCAAAATCGACCCGCAACCCTACCTGCACTACTTGCGCAACAAGTACGGAGAGTTGTACAAACTCTAATCCTGTTAATCTTGGGGGGAGGCTCCACCTCCCCCCAACCAAAGGACTGATGGCGCGAGTTTTATTTATTGACGATAACATGGATACTCTTGAATTGCTCTGCCAGGCTGCGACCCTGGTTGGGCATGATTCGATTGCCTGCTTTAATGCAGCTGAAGCCATCCATACAGCCCTGACGAATCACCCGGATGTTATTTTCGTTGATATGCACCTGGCGGGAACCAGCGGGGATGAATTAATTTTAAAGGTCCGCCAAACACCTGAACTGAATCAGACACCCATCATTGTCCTAAGTGCCGCCCTGAATGAAGATCAAAAGGACCTGGCTATCCAAAATGGTGCCAGCCTTTGCCTGCAAAAACCCATTAGCCTGGATGAATTATCCGCTGTTATCCAACAAACCCTCTAACCAGGGAATCTGATGAACCAGGCAGCCTGCCGCAAGATTCCTGTTCAAAAAATCATCTTCCTTTTCTTTATCCTGTCCCTCATCCTCCAGGCTTGCTCTTCGCCAACTCCTGTAGCATCCACAGAAGTACCTCTCACTGCCACAAATCCACCTTCGCTGGAACCTACATCAACTCCCCCAGCTTATCCCTCCGTTTCTCCTACACCCCTGTCATCAGAATCCCCGCCGACAGATATACCAACCTCCACATCCAACCTGACGGAAACCAGTGAGCCAACTCAGCCCGCGATTACCTATACGAATACCCCCCGTTGGGTGATACGCACCCGTACTTCCACTTCCACTCCTACACCTTCACTGGCAGACATCCGCATCACCCGACCGGGTTTAGCTTCCAGGGTTCTCTCTCCATTTCGGTTGGAAGCCAATGCCCTGGTTGGATCTGACGGCCGGGTTCATCTGGCCTTGATCGGCGAGGATGGAAATCTGCTGGTGGAAAGCAGCCTGCGCTATTCACAATATACGGGCAGCCAGGCCTTCATCCAGGAAGAAGTCCAGTTCCAGATTTCCGGGGCAGCGGAAGCAGCCAGGCTGGTACTGTATTCATTGGATCGGTTCAACCGGATTATTGCGCTTAGCTCGGTGGATCTGATCCTGCTCGCCATGGGTGAGGAGCAAATCAACCCCCCGGTGAATCTACGTACACCTTTCTTCATCATCCGCCCTTACTTGAACGAATCCTTCAAGGGAGGGATCTTGAAGGTCAATGGAATGATCAGTCCGGTCAGCAATCAACCGGTCAGCCTGGAAGCCGTAGATGAAACCGGCACGATCATTCTTTCCACCACCCTGGATGCCGGTCCGGTCACAGCGGAACGCCTGTACGTACCTTTTGAAATCGAGGTTCCTTACACAGTAAGCCGCTTCACCCGGGTCCGCCTGGTTCTGCGCCAGGAAACCGACAATCGCATACCCGGAACGGTTGCCCTGTTCAGTGTACCCATCAGCCTTAGCCCTTAATTTAAAAACCGCTCCATGGATTAATGCCTGGAGCGGTTTTTTCAATTTACTCTACCATGGGTTCGGGAAAGGAAAAAAGGTGATTTCCTTTGTCATTGCGAAGGAGCGAAGCGACTGAAGCAATCTTTATTTGGCGGTTTTTCTCGCACATAGGAGATTGCTTTACCCGACGGGTACACTGCGTGCATCCCTGGCCGGTTTCGCAATGAAAAAGACTGTCCGCTGAAATTTACGATAAATTTACTCCATCAAGCTCCGCCCGGGGTGTAGTACTTCGGGTCGGTGGGTGTCTGTCCTGAGGGATCCCAGACGTACACCCAGTCCCCTTCGACTGCCCACTTGTACAGCCAGGCAGAATCGCCCACAGACAGGTTCACGCAGCCATGGGATTGCGGGAAGCCCATCATCGTCCGCCAGTAGGCACCGTGTAATGCCCGGGCTTCGTCATAGTACATCGTCCAGGGCACACCCTCCAGGTAGTAGTAATCGGAGCGATCTGCTGCAAAAGCACCACTCATCGTTTCCGTATCCAGTTTCTTATAAATCTGGAAGAGACCCGGCCGGGTGAAAAATGGATCCTGTCCGGAGGCGATCAGGGTGGCAAAAACGATCCGCGAGCCTTCGAAGACGGAAAGGGTCTGCTCATAAAGGTTGACTTCGATCCAGCGCCCGTTGGTGACACCCTCGGGAGCCGGGCGGTGCACCTCCAGCATTCGGAAGAACCGCCGCTCGACCCAGGTATCCGGGCCGATCATATACCACTTGGTATTATCCGCTTCCACCACATCATAGACCGGTACCACCGTTTCATACGGCATCTTTTCACCGATCTCCGGGAAAGCATAACCAGGCCCGCTGCGGGCGCGGATGTAATCCATGATCCAGCCAAGGTTGGAATGGGGTGCCTGGGGGAACACCAAGCCCTGGAACCTCCCGCCGTAAATGCAGCAGGCTGCGCCAGCCTCACCCGCCTCCACCCACCAGCCGTTGCGTAACTGATAATACACTGTGTTATCAACATCCATCCGGCGCATCATCGATAGGTATTTGAGACCCGGGTCCAAAGAACGGGAGGATTGCCGGGCAATGGCTTCATCCAGCGATGCGTACAATGGGATGCTCCCCTTGGTGACCTTGAGATAAGCCTCCTGGGATTGATTCAAGTCAGCCGATGGGTGAATGATGGCTGGTTTTACCAAAGGATAGGTGATCCCTTTTTGCGCCCACTCGGTCAATTTTTCAGATGGGCCTAACGCCAGGCAACTGCCCGGAACCTGCAAATAGGCATCCGGCAGGCAAATAGTCTCACCGAAATAGGGATCCTCCGCCCCCTGTGCATGAACTGTCGCAATATTTAGCCAGAAACCTAATCCACAAAGTGCTACCGCTAAAAGAAAGCTCCGTCGAAAACGCATGATTGAAATCTCCTTGCAGGGTTTATTCTACCAGCCCCTGCGGATCCATTTCAAGGTCAATCTCATCCCGGATCGGGATACCGTTCGCGGCCATCAGCGGGATGGATGGTTTTAGTTGTCTCGACCGGTCAACCTCTCCGGGTCGTAATACGCAAATTCGAAATCCACGCCGCTGGTAGAAACCCAGGGCGTTCAAATTATCATTGGTGGTGACCAGCCAAAGGCGCGTGCAGCCTTCCAACACAGCCTGTCGGGCTGCTCCCTTGAGCAGAGCCGTGCCCACCCCACGGCCTTCCACCAGGCTGTTCAGGCTGACAATTTCACAATCCGCGGAAACAACGTGATAGGTCAACAAACCCACAGCCTTGGTGTCCAATTCGGCGATCAGGCCGGGGAGTTGATCGGCCTGGTACATCACGCCATGTACCACCACCCGGGCTTCGCCCCAGGAATCCGCGAGGATACACTTCACCCATTCCCGGTCGGCTGGTTCTATGGGCCGGATGATGATCTGTGCCATTATTTAATCCACCCACCCATCAGGCAGCCCACCAGCAGAAGAAGGCTGACGCTGAGATTTACCAGCGCTGCTCGCGTCGAATTGAAAGCTGGATCCTTTTTCGCCACAGCCCGCTGCTGGCGCTCGGATACCATGAGAATTACAAATAAAATGATGCCGAAGATCAGTCCGAATCCTTCCATCTGACCCAGGAAAAATAGTGGCGCCAGAGAAAGGATTTGGAGGATGCGTGCCCAATCGAAATCTATCCGAAAGGAATTCTCATCACCTTTAAGTTTGCTCCTACTTGCCTCACTGATCAATTCACTTCCAGCGATCCATAAAATAAGGAAGAAAATCATCAGCCAGGCTGGTAAATCCGCTTTTTGGAAAAGTGACTGCCGGAGAGCTGCCCAGCCGATCAAGGCCGGCAGGCTGGAAGCTGCTGCCCAGGATGCAGCCGATAGCCCGCCCAGTCCTTCTGCCAGCGGGACTGCCGCTATCAGCAATCCCACCACCGGGAAGAGATTCAATGTCAGGCTGCCCAACTTCCAGCAGGCTGCCAGCAACTCCACCCCGCTGACCAACAACCACAGCCAGTTTTCCCAGGCAGGTCTGATTTTCTCTCCAGTATGCAATCGGATAAATTCCTGGTGCAGCAAAAGGGAGTGAATGGCGATACCAAACGCCCAACCTGCCAAAAGCCCGACCGTCAACCAGGCCATTGTCTCTGGTGCGGGCCTCGGATTTTGTGGCAGGAAGAGGATGCACAAGCCCCCTGCCAGGGCCAGGATCGCATAGCTCCATCGGGAAAGCAGAAGGCCGCTAAATCGCTTCTTCACTATCCAATCTCCTCGCATCTCATGAAATTAGATGGATCCGCCGCGAACCGAATATATCACCATTAACAGGCAAAACCAGAGCATCACCGCCAGCATGAGTCGTTGTAGTCGAGTGCGACTGCGAAACAATGTCCACACCGCTAACGCCAGGGCCAGTAATCCAAAAATTAACGCCGTCCACCAGAAAACATCATACCCGGCCAGCCAACCGTTCTGCAATCGAGTGAAAAAGATCAAAATGGTATGGCCAATCCAACCAAACAGGAAAGTGAGAGAAAAATATTGCACACCGGTGCCCAACACCCTGTGCCAGAGTGTCACAACCATGAGAACGCCCAGGGTGAGCAAGATTAACCAGGTCTCTCCACTGACCGGCAGCCCGCCAAAGGCGATGGCTAGCTCCACCACCGTCCAGGCAGCCAGGCCGCCCAGGGTTCCACTGCGGGCTCGCCAGGTTTCCGGCAGGCGCAGGACAGTGGCCCGTTCCAGGCAGAAGGTCGTTAAGGCGATCATGGCAAAAGCAAAGAAAAGCAGACCATTTTGGCCGTATACCCTTTCCACCACCGGAACAGCCATCAGGAGGACAAAGCTGACCAGCACCAATCCTCCTGCCATGACCAGGGTATCCATCACCTTGCTTCGCCAATCCTGCACCATGCGCACCTCCGCCTTGTCACAATTTTATAGATAAGTTTATCCCACCTGTCAGAATCGTGGGCTGGAATCATCTCAGCAATAATTCTTCTTCGTAAATTCGCCGGATGGTTTGTTCCAACTCCGGCCGGCGTACCTCCAGGTCCGCCACTTTAAACTTTCCCAGCAACCTCCCCAGCAATTCGCTGGAGCTCAGGCTGCGCCAGTCAAATCCATACCAAGCTTCCCGACCGTTTCTCTCCAATAAACGTGCTCCTTCCACTTCAATATCCGCGTATTCTTCCGCGAAGACAACCATTAACATCCGCTCCCCTTCAAAACGGGCCGTCAGGGATTCCAGGCTGCCGTCATATAGCAGTTGTCCCTTATCCAGGATCATCACCCGGTCACACAGTTTCTCCACATCCGAAAGATCATGCGTTGTCAGGATGATGGTTGTGCCGCGCTGTTGGTTGATGTACAAAATAAACTCTCGAATGCGCTCCTTGGCGACCACATCCAGACCGATGGTTGGCTCATCCAGAAAGACCAGCTTTGGTTCATGTAACAGCGCAGCGCACAGATCCGCCCGCATTCGCTGTCCCAGGGAGAGCGACCGAACCGGCGTATTGATGAACTCATCCAGTTGCAGCAATTGGCTAAACTGACGCAAATTACTCCGGAAGCGCTCGGGCGGGATGCGGTACATGGCCTGCATCACTTCCAGCGAGTCAATCACCGGCAAATCCCACCAGAGTGTGGTTCGCTGCCCAAAGACCGCCCCAATCCGGGAGACATATGCCGTCCGATCCTTCCATGGGATGCGCCCGTCCACCAGCACCTCTCCACTGGTGGGCACCAGGAGGCCGGTCAGCACCTTGAGTGTGGTGGATTTTCCCGCCCCGTTCGGTCCAAGGTAGCCAACCATCTCGCCTTCCTTCAGGCTAAAGCTGACCGAGCGGACTGCCTGGACCTGGCGGTATTGAGGATTGAACAGGTTCTGGAACGCCCCCTTCCAGCCCGGCCGGCGCTCCATCACGCGAAATGTCTTCGAAAGCTCGTGAACGTGAATAATTTCATCCATTGGATTAAGATCCTGTGCTCTGATATTGACGCAATCCGAAATTCCAGAACCACACAGCCGCAGCCATAACGATGGCCGCTGCCAGGGGTGCCAGGAACGGGGCAAACGCTGGAAAGCCCAATGGATCGGGCTTGTCCAGGAAATACAAAGCCGGGTAATAGTTCAACAAAATGAACGGCAACACGTAGGTGAAGAAGCGGCGCAGCCAGGTCGGGTAAATGCTCATCGGATATGTGATCATCTCGGTGCCTCCGTAGGTGACAATATTCACCGCCTCTATTGGCTTCACCGTCCAAAAAGTTAATGTCGAACCCATGATGAAAAGCGCTCCAAAACAAATCACCTGGCTCACCATCACAATGGGGAGATAGAGCAATTTTCCGACCGTCCAGTGTATCTTCACTAAAATTAACGCGGCTATAAAAATCACCAGGCCTTCAAGGATCCGGCCCAGGCGGCGCAGCACGAAACGAGAACCGAAAACTTGTAACGTGATGGGCACCGGCCGCAGCAGCATTTGATCAAAGGTGCCTTTCCAGACCATGGGACTGAACCCATCCGGATCAAAACCGCTGAAGATCATATCCATCAGGGCAAAGTCCAGTTCCGCCAACCCGGCCAGGAAGGCAATCTCCCCCACCGTCCAACCGGCAATGGTTTTAAATTGCTGTAGTACCAGTATCAACGCAACAAAATAAGAACCGCTTAACAGCATGGTAGAAAAGATTTCCATCCAGAATGAAAAGCGGTATTGCATCTGGGAATGGATTTGGATGGAGATCAGGCGTAAATACAGGCGGATGGATTGCTTCATCTCACCCTCCCTGGATGACCAGGTGGCGCACACCTGCCCGTACCGT
>CAYOOA010000083.1:0-6026 GCA_964405455.1 uncultured Anaerolineaceae bacterium
CCCGCTCGGCGGCCTTTGCGCAGACCTACGGCGCGCGCAAGGCGTATGATAATTACCTGGATTTGATCACCGACGACGCGGTGGACGCCGTCTACATCGGCCTGCTCAACAACCGCCACCTGGAACTGGGCAGGGAGTGCCTGGAGCAGCACAAGCCGGTGCTGTGTGAGAAGCCGCTGGTCACCACGGAGAAGGACGCCGTGGAGTTTGTCAACCTGGCCCGCGCCAACCAGACCCTGCTGATGGAGGCCATGTGGACGCGCTGCCAGCCAGCCTACTTGAAAGCCCGGGAATGGATCCGTCAAGATACCATTGGCCCGATCAAATGTATAACGGCCAACTTCAGTCATATCCTGCCGTTTGACCCGGGGAATCGTTTTTATGACCCCGCCCTGGGCGGGGGCAGCCTGTTTGACCTGGGAGTCTACCCGATTGAATTAACGACCGGCCTCCTGGGAGAGAATCCGCAAAGTGTCAGCGGGTTGGCGCAAATCAACCCCAGCGGGGTGGATGAGTCGGCCGTGTTTTCGCTAAGCTTTGCCAGTGGCTGCCTGGCCAGCCTGGGCTGCGGATTTAATTTCACCTCTTCGGTGGAGGCGTGGATTTATGGTCCATCCGGCCGGATCAAGCTGGACAGTTGTTTTGCTCCCCGCCAGATCGAACGCTACGACGCGGAGGATAACCTGGTGGAGACTTTCAGCGGCCCCGAAGGGGACGGCTTTGAGCACCAGATCCGCCATTTTGCCGGGCTGGTAGGCCAGGGAAAGCTGGAAAGCGACCTGGTGCCGCTGGAAGATAGCATCGCCTGCGCCCGGGTGTTCGATCAATTGCGCAGCCAGTGGGGGTTGAGGTAGATTTTTGTATTTTTAACGCGGATTGGACGGATACAAACGGATTTTCACGGATCAAGCTTTCTTTTTCTCTGATCTTTCTCTGTGATCTCCGTGTCTTTCGTGAAATCCGTAGTGAAGGCCTTTTCTTCTATTTCCCTGGTGAAGGTCTATTCTTCACCACCCTCAGCCAGGCCAGGCTTGCCAGGTGGGCCGGGTGGCGGAACAGCCGCGTCGGCCAGAGCGGTCGAGTACTGCCCACGCCGTAATACAGGCGCAGGAACCAATCGGAGGGCAGGAAGGTTTCCTTCAGGAAGCCGGCCAGGTTGCCGCGCGCCCGGCCGTAGGCAATGCGCGGCCAGCCCTGCCAGTCCCGGCCGATCTCCCGCGGGGGGCGGCCGATGCGGATGCCGGCGCGTTCCATCACGACTGGCGGCAGGGGGGTGAGGAAGTGAATCACCGAAAGCGCTTCCAGCAAAGCCGGGTATTGCCGGCGGAGTAAATCCCAGTCAATCTCATCCACATAGCGCTGGCTGAGGGAGAGCAGGTCGGCGATGCCGATCAGGCGGATATCCTCGATCACCAGGTGCTGGTAGGTGTGCCAGAGCAGGTCCTCCAGGGTCAGGGAGAGCGCCGGCTGGCCTTCGATTTCGAAGGGCCGAGTGCGCCGGAACAGTTCCTCCGCGGCGGGCTGTTGCGGCCGCCACAGGCTGTCGAACAGGCGGGTGTGCGTCTCCAGGGTGATGGTCAGCCCGGCGGTTTTCAACTCGGCATGCGGCAGGTGCTTGTCGGAGATGACCAATGGGGACTGGCTGACCGGGGTGTGGAATCCCATCTGCTGCAAAACTGGCCGCAGGGCGGGCAGATCGGCCGGGCGGGCGAGGATATCCAGGTCGCGCATCGGGCGCAGGGCGGGGGTGGGGTAGGCCAGGTAGGCGGTGGCCGCGCCTTTCAACAAGATGATTTCCACCCCGGCTGCGCGGGTGCAGTCCAGCAGCTCCTTGAGCACCCCGGCGCGGACTTCCGCGGCGGAAGCGTGGCGCAGCACCAGTCCTTGCAGGGCCAGACGGATCTCCTCCGGCAGGTCGGCCCCGGCAGCGCGGGAATGCCGGTAGAACAGAGGCGCCATGCGCTGCAGTTCAACCTGCTCCAGCAGCCCGGACCAATCATGGGGTTGCTCCACCGCCTGGCGCAAATCCGCCAGCTCAGCGGGAGAGAGTTCAGCCCTGGCAGCCCGGCCCATCAGTGGATAGAAATTCACACAGGCTCCTTTTTAATGAACAAGAACCCGCTTGACGACGGGTTCTTGCAATGATTCTTGGCGCTGAAATTACTTCTTGGTGCCGGTCGGGCGCGGCCGTTCAACCTTGGCGGCTTTAACGTAAATGTTGCCCGAGGGGAAGTCGATCGAGCAGATGTAAGGCATGCGGACTTCCTGGACGGCGTTGGGCCTGTCTGGAATGGGCTGGTTCCAGGTGTAGGTGTAGGTCTTGACCGTTTGCTGGGCAGTGTTGGCAAATGAGGTCACCCGGATGGAGGCGGTGGTGGGGAAGGTGGTGCAATACCACTGATCCACATACACATCGTACGTGCCGGCCGCGGCCATGCCGGGGGCTACGAAAATGTTTTCCGGTCCGAAACCATAGACATTATCACGATCCAACGTGGCGGTGGGGCCGACTTTGGCTGCAAAGTACACTTCAAAACCGGATGGCTCGATGACATGCAGGTCCAGGTCCACTCGATCAGCCTTGGTTTCTTCCGGTGGTTCGGGTATGCCGGTATCCCAGGTCAGGGTGACCTGCAGGTCACCGGTGCCGAGGGAAGTCTGGGCAAAGGCGGGGACGGTGCCGACATGCAGGGCGGGTTTCTTCCAGCCAGGCAAATTGGCCAGCAGCAGGGCGCCAGCGGTGGCCAAAGCTCCCTTTAAGACGTCACGGCGGGTTAACTTTTCCATAGGACCTCTTTGATGAAAATGAAAACAAAATTGAAAAACCGCCCCCACGGCTTTGTTATATGTGAATAATTTATCAGATTTTGTATAAGGAGTCAACTGGTTTTGACACCAATTCTTAATTGAGTTTTAATTCCCGCTCCACCCATTCGCCCAAAGAGTCTGAAAATGAGCCGTACGCCACCTCCCAGGCCGGCAGGGATTGCCCCAGCCGACGGACGAGTTCCAGGCTGTCCCCGGGCAGGTTGGGCCCGTTGACCAGGTGCTGCAGTAGCATGAAGACCGCCCAGGCCGGGGAGAGCGGGGTGGCCTGGAAATTTGCGCCGGGCTGGTAGTGCGGGAAGATCAGCACGGCCGGGGTTGCCTGGTGGCAAATCGAGCCAGGCCGGATCAGCTCCGGGTCCAGCCAGAGGGTGGCGTTTCCAAATGGCCGGGCTTGCTGCAGTGTGCCGGCAGCCGTCAGCCATCCCTGCCAGAGGGCGGTTGCGCCGCGCTTCAGCAGCAGCGGCCGCGCCAGGCCGCTCACTGCCCGGCTTTCCGCGTCCCAGGCGATGATCTCGTCGGTCAGGTAATTCAGCCCGCAGGAGACCAGCCAGCCGGTCAGTGTGGATTTGCCGGAGCCGCTTTCCGCAACCAGCAGGGCCGACCGCCCGTTCTGTGCCACCCCGGCAGCATGAAAGACTGCCTGGCGCCGGGTGTGGGTGATGAGCTGGGCCACCAGGTCGTGCATCAGGCCTTCCAGCACGTCAATTTCCTGCAGATCCTGGCGGATCAGTTCGCCGTTGCGCCGGGTTTCCCACAGGAGCGGCTGCGAATGATCGATCACATAGCCTATGTCTGGCGGGTTGTCTGTCGGGCAATGCTGGAAAGCTTGCTGCAACCGGGCGTTCAGTTTAGCATCGCGGCAGAGGATTTCCGCGGCGGTATCAGCAAAGCCAACCCGCAGGGGAATTTCCTCCGGGGCTAGAGCCATTCCAGGACGCCGTTTTGAGCGTAAATTTCCAACGTTTCGGGCACATCCAGCTCAATTTCGGCCCGCGCTTCGGGGTACTGCCCGGCGAGCAATTCGATGATTTCATCCACGCTGCGCACGCCGTCGCATAATTCCCAGATCAAGGCGCCGCTGGTACTGGCGTGGATCACCTTACGGCTGGCAGGATGGAAGATGACGGCTTCGTTATCCAGGATCTGGAGTTTAAAATCGGCCACATGACGCGGGATGCGTGAATCGGGCATGGGGAATCCTTCAATGACTGTATTTGCCTTATTATAATGAAAACTGCGGCAGCGTGTTACAATACAGGCCGAAAGATACCCATCAACATTTCGTAGGGGCGACCGGCTCCCTTCGGGAGTGCTTCGCGAGGTTGCCCCTACGGTAGAAAACCAGTAGAGGCTATGGCATCATCCCACACCCCCACCTGGCTGGCCAGCCTGCACCACGACGGCAGCCCGGATTTCGTCTCCAACACCTACCCGGCCCTGGGCCAGAGCGTGCAGATTCGCCTGCAGGCGGCCGCTGCTGCACCCATCCAGCGCGCCTGCCTGCGCATCTTCCCGGATGGCGAGCAGGCCTTCATCGAAATGAAGCGGCAGGCTGCCCCGGCAAACCTGCAGTACTGGACGGCGGAACTGCCCATCCGCGAGCCGCTGACCAACTACCGCTTCCTCCTCCAGGCGGCGGACGGCCTGTGGTGGTACACCGCGGCCGGCGCAACGGATTACAATCCGCTGGACGCGGCCGACTTCAAGATCCTCGCCAGCTACAATCCGCCGGCCTGGGTGCTGGAGAGCGTCTTCTACCAGGTTTTCCCGGACCGCTTTGCCAACGGCGATCCCTCCACCGACCCGCAGCCAGATGAGTATGAATACCGAGGGCACCGGCCTTACACCCTGCCCTGGGGTGTCCAGCCGGATCCCGATCAGCACCACGGGGTCATTTTCTACGGCGGCGACCTGCCGGGCATCACCCAACACCTTGATTACCTGGCCGACCTGGGCGTCAACGCCCTCTACCTGACGCCGGTCTTCACTGCACTCAGCAACCATAAGTATGATGTGATGGACTACGAGCACGTCGATCCACACTTCGGCGGAGATGATGCCCTGGTCGAACTGCGCCAGGAACTGGACCGCCGCGGCATGCGCTACATCCTGGATATCGTCCCCAACCACTGCGGCTGGATGCATCCCTGGTTCCAGCGCGCCCGGGCCGACGAGCATGCCCCCGAGGCGGATTTTTTCACCTTCCATCAGCGCCCGGATGATTACGAGGCCTGGCTGGGGGTGTGGAGCCTGCCTAAGCTCAACTACGGCAGCGCGGAGCTGCGCCGCCGGATGTACGCCGGGACGGAGGCTGTCTTCCGCCGCTGGCTGCGCCCTCCTTTCCGGGCGGACGGCTGGCGGGTGGATGTGGCCAATATGCTCGGCCGGCAGGGTGAAATCCAGATAGCCGGGGAGGTTGCCCACGGCATCCGCGCCGCGGTCAAGGAAACCGACCCGCAAGCTTACCTGATCGGCGAGAACTTCTTTGATGCCACCCGTCAACTGCAGGGGGATGAATTTGACGGCGTGATGAATTACAGCGGTTTTTCCACCCCGTTGTTGCACTGGTTGCACCGATCTGAAATCCAGGGCCTGGGGATGAACGAGCCGGTCGGCGGACCGCCGTTGAGCACTTCCGCCCTGGCTGCGGCCTGGCAGAGCCGCATGGCGGCCATCCCGTGGGCGGTGGCGCTGCAGCAGTACAACCTGCTCGGCAGCCACGATACCCCGCGGGCGCGCTCCGTGCTGGGCGGCAATGACGCCCTGCACCGCCTGGCCGTCACCGTTTTGCTGACCTTCCCCGGCGTGCCCGGCCTGTATTACGGCGACGAGATCGGCCTGCTGGATCAGCCCGGGCTGCGCTCACGGGCCTGCATGGAATGGGACCCGGCGCGCTGGAACCAGGATCTGCGCGAATTCTTCAAGGAACTGATCCGCCTGCGCCGTACCTCGCCGGCCCTGCAGCGCGGCGGTTTCCAGGTGGTGGCCGCGGAGGCGGATTTGATCGCCTTCCAGCGCAGCCTGGGCGGCGAGCGCTGGCTGGTAACCGCCTGGCGCGGCGCGCAGCCCCGTCCGGCCGGGACGCTGGACATCACCTCCGCCGGGCTGGCGGAAGGAACCCGCCTGCGCGAGCATTTCAGCGGGCAAACCGCCGTGATTCAAAACGGCTGCCTGCTGCTGCCGCAACTGCCGCAGGG
>CAYOOA010000083.1:6126-9361 GCA_964405455.1 uncultured Anaerolineaceae bacterium
ATTGACCAGCAGATGCGCTCGGCGTACCTGGATTATGCGATGAGCGTGATCGTCGCCCGCGCCCTGCCGGACGGCCGGGACGGGCTGAAACCCGTCCACCGGCGCATCCTCTTCGCCATGCAGGAACTGGGCATGAAGCCCGGCAGCGCGTACAAGAAGTCCGCCCGCATTGTCGGCGAGGTGCTGGGCAAGTATCACCCGCACGGCGACGCCTCCGTCTACGATGCCCTGGCGCGCATGGCCCAGGATTTCTCGATGCGCTACCTGCTGGTGGACGGCCAGGGCAACTTTGGCTCCATTGACGGCGACGCCCCGGCCGCCATGCGTTACACCGAGGCGCGCCTGCACCCGCTGGCTGCCGAATTGCTGGCGGATATCGACCACGATACCGTGGATTTTGGCGATAACTTTGACGGCACCCTGCGCGAGCCGCTGGTGCTGCCCTCGCGGCTGCCCAACCTGCTGTTGAACGGTTCCTCGGGCATCGCCGTTGGCATGGCTACCAACATCCCGCCGCACAATCTGCGCGAGGTGGCGGCTGCCATCAGCTTCCTCATCGAAAACTACGCCCGGGCCGAGGAAATCAGCACCGAGGAGATCATGCATTACCTGCCCGGGCCGGATTTCCCCACCGGCGGCATCATTGCCGGGCGGGAGAGCATCCTGCAGGCTTATTCCACCGGGCGGGGCAAGCTGACCGTGCGCGGCCGGGTGATCATGGACGAGAACCGCAGCGGCCGCCTGACCATCACCATTACCGAGATTCCCTACCAGGTCAACAAGTCCAGCCTGATCGAGCGCATCGCCGACCTGGTGCGCTCCGGCCGGCTGGATGCAATCAGCGACCTGCGTGACGAATCCGACCGGCGCGGCATGTCCATTGTGATCGAGTTGAAGCGCAGCGCCCAACCGCGCCAGGTGCTCAACCAGCTTTACAAGTTCACCCCGCTGCAATCCACCTTTGGCGTGCAAATGCTGGCCCTGGTCAACAACGAGCCGCACCTGCTTTCCATCAAGCAGGCCCTGCTGCTCTTCATCCAGCACCGCCAGGAGGTCATCACCCGCCGGACGAAATTTGACCTGGAGAAGGCCCGCCAGCGCGCCCACATTTTGGACGGCCTGCTGATCGCCCTGGCCAACCTGGACGCCGTGATTGAGACCATCCGTAAATCGCCGGATGCCGAAACTGCCCGCACCCGCCTGATGGAGCGCTTCCACTTGAGCGAGGTGCAAGCCCAGGCCATCCTGGATATGCAGTTGCGCCGCCTGGCCGCCCTGGAGCGCCAGAAAATTGAAGAAGAACACCGCCAGATCCTGGAGCGGATCGACTACCTGGAGGACCTGCTGGCCAACCCGGAGAAAATCCTGGTCCTCATCCGCGAGGAAACCAACGAACTGGCCGAAAAGTTCGGCGATGCCCGCCGGACGGAGTTGACCGCCGAGGCGCACGAGGAACTCAAGGAGGAGGACCTGGTGGCCGACGAGCCCACCCTGATCAGCCTGACGGCGCGCGGCTACATCAAGCGCACGCCCATCACGGCTTTCCGCACCCAGGGACGCGGCCGGCGCGGTGTGAGCGGTCAGACGATGCGCGAGGAGGACGAGGTGCTGCTGCTGGCGCCCGCCCGCACCCTGCAAACCGTACTGTTCTTCTCCGACCGGGGCAAGGTGTACGCCCTCAAGGCCTACCAAATCCCCGAAGCCGGGCGGACCGACCGCGGCATCCCGGCGGTCAACCTGCTGGCCCTGGGGCAGAACGAACGCATCACGGCAGCCGTGGCCGTGCCGGATTTCCAGCAGGCCGAATACTGCACCTTTGCCACGCTCAACGGGCGGGTCAAGCGGGTGGCCCTGCGCGAATTTGAGGCGGTCCGGCCTTCCGGCCTGGCGGCCATTTCCCTGGAGGACGGCGATGAACTGGGTTGGGTCCGGCTGACATCCGGCGAGGAGGAGTTGCTGCTGGTGACGGCGGGCGGCTTTGCCCTGCGCTTTGACGAAAGCCAGGTGCGCGTCATGGGCCGCCAGGCTGCCGGCGTGGCGGGCATCCGCCTGCGCCCGGGGGACCAGGTGGCTTCCCTGGAGGTGGTGGAACCGGGCGGCGACCTGCTGCTGGTGACGGAGCAGGGCTTCGGCAAGCGGGCTGCCCTGGCGGATTATCCGCAGCATGCCCGGGCGGGAAGCGGCGTACGCACTGCGGACCTTAAATCAATCACCCGCACCGGGAAAATAACGGCGGCGCGGGTGGTGCAGGCGGATGATGAAGTGACTTTGATTTCAGCCGCGGGCGTGGTGCTGCGCATGCGCGTGCGCGACATCTCTCAGCAGGGACGAGCCTCGCGCGGGGTGCGGCTGATGAACGTGGATAAGGGCGATGCGGTTGCCTCCCTGGCCCGCCTGCGCACGGCAGACCTGGCGGCAGGACCGCTCAACGGCGGCCTAGTAGAACGGCAGGGTGATCTTGTCCGCGAGGAGCAGCAGGAAAGCGCAGAGGATCAGGACCATCAGGAAGAGTAGCACCGCCACCACGAAGCGTTGGACGGCCGTCATGCCCAAAAAGGGCGGGCGGGCGGTTTCCACCGGCTGGGTGGAGGCAGCCGCTTCCTGCTCATCCTCTTCATAAACGGTTACGGCAGTATTGCGTAAATCATCAAACATGCAGGTCTCCTTCCAGATCGGCGGGGCGCAGGCGCACATCCCCGGCAGCCACGCTGATCTCCATTCCTGATTCTACAACCAAACGCAGGTTTCCGGATGCATCCACACCTTGCAACCGGCCAACAATTGGCATTTCCGCCGGGGCGGTGACGCTCACCAGCTCGTTGCGGAAGGCCAGGCGGCGCTGCCAGGCTTCCAGGAAGACCGGGCTGCCCAGCCTGGGACGCCACTCGTCCAGGCGGTCCAGCACGGCGGCCAGCAGGGCGGAGCGCTCCACCGGGCGGCCGGCGGCTGCCTCCACGCAGGTGGCCGGGAAGAGCAGTTCCTCCGCCGGGGGCACGGAACCGGGGGCAACGTTGATGCCTATCCCCAGGATGACCGAATCCAGCGCACCGGCCTGCCAGACCGCCTCCGCCAGGATGCCACAGGTCTTGCGCCGACCGAGGAGCACATCGTTCGGCCACTTGATCTGCGCGGCCAGGCCCAGGCTCTGCTCCAGGGCGGTGCAAACGGCCAGCCCGCCCAGCGGGGAGAGCAGGGCAACGTGGGCCATCTCCGCCGGGGTGGGGCGCAGGATGAG
>CAYOOA010000084.1:0-9126 GCA_964405455.1 uncultured Anaerolineaceae bacterium
CCATAGAATTCAAATTTTATTTGATATCATTTGACTCGAATACTCAAGGAGGGAGATGTCATGAAAAAGCAAAGTAGGGCGCGTTCGAATTTGAACGCGCCTTTTTTCATTCCCCTTCCGCGTTCCCGGTTCTATCCGTGTAAATCCGTCTTCATCCGTCCAAATCCGCGTTAAAATCCCCCGCCTCCATTATCTGTGGATCCCATTCTTAAAATCCCTCCGTGTTCTCCGCTTCTCCGCGGTTTAAGCTTTTCCAAAATCCTTGACATTCTGCCATTTTATTATAGAATCTTTGTTCTATCATCAATTTGGGGCAAATATGACCACTCTGCTTTTTGTGCTGGATGAAAATACCCTGGCCGTGTTCGACATCCCCCGCCCGGCGGAGGAACTGGCCGGGATCCTGCGCGCGGGGGAATCCCTGCCGGAGGCCGGCGCTTTCAACCCGGAGGGCCAGCCGGCCTGGGATGTGCTGCTGCGCGAGGGGATGGTGATGGTGCTGCTGGAACCGGGCACGCCGCCCCCGCCCGACCTGCCGCCCCTGCGCCGCCGGCCGCTTTCCGCCCGCCAGCGCCAGGTGCTGGATTTGCTGCGCCAGGGCCTGACCACCCGCCAGATCGCCGCGCGGCTGAGGATCTCGGTGCGCACGGTGCATTTTCACGTTTCGGCCCTCAAATCCACCCTGGGGGCTGAAACCCGGGCCCAGACCATCTGGCTGGCCGGGGAGGAAGATCTCTAGCCCGGCGGGAGTCCAATCATTGTACATATCAAAAATCGTCCAAACCTGGGGGATCAATCCGGGATATAATACTCCGAGGATATAAAAGACTTATCTGGTAAGGAATTAACTTAGACCATGCCAACGGATGATCCTGCAATGGACGGTGTCCTGGAACCTTTATCGATCGATCGAATCCGCACCCTCTGGTCCAAAACCTACAACCCATTTGGAAAGCCCGACTGGTCGCACATCTTCCCTTACTATCACGAGAACATCATCTTTGAAGACAGCATCCAGAGAATCGAGGGGATCGAAGAATTCATTCGGATGTGTGATCGGCTGACCAAGCGCTGCGAAAAGCTGACCATGGAAATCCAGTCCATCGTCATGGAGGGCAACGTGGTGTTTTTCCAATGGAAGATGGAGATGATTTTTAAGAAGTACCCGAGCACGCCCATTTACGGCTGCACCAAATTAACCATTGGCGAAGATAACCGGATCATTCATCAACGGGATTACTTTGACATGTGGGGTGACATCTTCAACAATATCCCCTGGTTCCACCGCATGTACCGGAAATTTTTACACGACAAATTTGGCTAACAGGTTATTCAGTTGAAACTACCCGAAGAACTTCAGTTTATTGCCAATGCCCGGATGGTTCAAAAGACCACGGATGCCCGCATGGATGGGCGCGTGTGCATCATCACCGGGGCCACCTCCGGCGTGGGCTACCAGGCCGTCAGGCGCCTTGCCCGGGGCGGAGCGCATATCGTCATGGTGTGCCGCAACGCCCAAAAGGCGGCCAGGGTCCGCCAAGAGATCGCCCGGGAATTCCAGGTGGAAATGGATTGCATCCAGGCGGATTTCTCCCGCTTGGGTGATGTGCGCAAAGCTGCCGCGGAAATCCTGCAGAGGTACCCGCGGATCGACGTATTGATCAACAACGCCGGGGTGCATTACACCCACCGCACGCTCAACGAGAACGGGATTGAGATCGTTTTTGCGGTGAATCACCTGGCCTCTTTCCTTTTCACCCGGCTGCTCCTCAACCGGCTGGTGGAAAGCGCCCCTGCCCGCATCCTCCAGGTCAATTCGCAGGGGCACCGCTTTGGCGGCCTGGATCTGGACGACCTCAACTGGGAGAAACGCCGCTATAAAGGACTCCAGTCGTACGGCGCCTCCAAAGTCGCCCAACTGCTCACTGTGTGGGAGTTTGCGGACCAGCTCAAAGGGTCGGGCGTAACCATCAACGCCGTGCATCCCGGTGAAGTGAGGACCAATATCGGGATGAACAACGGCTGGCTGTACCGCGTCTACCAGCGCTACCTGCTCTGGTGGATCTTAAAAGACCCGGTCATCTCCGGAGAAGCGATTTATTACCTGGCTGCCGCGCCGGAGATGGCGGAAATCAGCGGCCGGTTTTTCAACCTGACCATTGACGAGAAACCGGCCCCGCATGCCCTGGACCGCCGCCTCGGCCGGCGGGTCTGGGAAATCAGTGAGGAACTGACCGGGCTCTCGCAATCCAGCACTCCATTGAATTTCACGCAGCAAGAAACCAATTGGCTGCGGGAATTAAATCTGCAGGAATGATTTTTAACCAATCAACCAAGGTGGCAGGCTATGTCTTCTCAAGCAGGGAATCTCATGACCTATGATGCTGTAATCGTTGGCAGCGGCATGGCCGGATTGACGGCTGCGGCCTTTCTTGCCAGGGCGGACCGGACGGTTTTGCTTTGCGAGAAAGAGAACATCTGCGGCGGGCTGGTAAACTCCTTCGAACGCGACGGCTTCCAGTACGACGGCGGCATCCGGGCGATGGAAAACTCGGGCGTGCTGTTTCCCATGTTAAGAGCCCTGGGGTTGAACATCGAATTTGCCCCGAACAAGATTTCACTCGGGATCGAAGACCGGGTGATCCGGGTGAACTCTGAAGCGAGCCTGCAGGATTATCAAACCCTGCTCAACGACCTGTATCCGGAGAGCAAGGCCGAGATTGATCTCATCATCGTCCAAATCAAGAAAATCATGCACTATATGGACGTTCAATACGGCATTGATAACCCGGTTTTTCTTGATTTCAAGAAAGATCAAGCCTACCTGGCCAGGGCGATCCTGCCCTGGATGGTCAAGTACGCCTTTACCGCCCCCAAAATCGCGGCACTCAACGCCCCCGTGGTGGATTTCCTGAAACAATTTACCCACAACCAGGCCCTGCTGGATATCATTTCACAGCATTTCTTCCACGATACACCGGCCTTCTTTGCCCTCAGCTACCTGAAGTTATACCTCGACTATCATTACCCGCTGGGCGGCACAGCGGCGGTGGTCCAAAAATTGGTTTCCTTTATCGAAGATCATCACGGCCAGATCCTTACCAACACCGAAATTACGGCAGTGGATCCCCAGAAGCAGGTGGTGACGGATGCGCAGGGCAATTCCCACGCCTACCGCCGGCTGATCTGGGCTGCAGACCTGAAAACGCTTTACCGGGTGCTCAACACGGATCATCTGGCTGACCCGCGGGTCAGGCAGGCCATCCAGGCCCGCCGGGAAGAGATTGCCAATAAAACCGGCAACGATTCCGTGTACACCCTGTTCCTGGGCGTGGATCTGCCCCCGGCGTATTTTGCCGGCATCGCCAGCGAGCACTTTTTCTACACCCCTTCCCGCTCCGGTCAATCCCTCGCCGGGGAAATCCCCGGCGCTGCTGACCGACAGGGGATTGAAAACTGGCTTGAGAAATTCTTTGCCCTCACCACTTACGAAATTTCAATTCCGGTGTTAAGGGATGCCGCCCTGGCTCCGCCCGGAAAAACCGGGTTGATCATCAGCGTGCTGTTTGATTACAAACTGACGAAATTGATCCGCGAAATGGGCTGGTACGAGGATTTCAAAACGCTATGTGAAACCCGCATCCTCAACACCCTGGATGCGTCCATCTATCCGGGCATTAAAAGCGCCGTGATCCACCAGTTCTCCTCCACCCCGCTGACCATGGAAAAGCTCTCCGGCAACGCCGAAGGCGCCATCACCGGCTGGGCATTTTCCAATCATCCCATTCCGGCAGAATCGCGGATTCCCAGGATCATGAATGCCGTAAAAACCCCCATCCCGGGTGTCATCCAGGCCGGCCAGTGGACCTACAGCCCCTCCGGATTCCCGATCTCCCTGATCACCGGCAAAATTGCCGCGGACCAGGTGATACGGGAAGTTCGCCCACGCCGGCGGTAACCTTCACATTCGGTTTTACCCTCCGCCGGGCCGCCATGCGATGGCGGATGGACACAAAAAGGCTTGAATTCCGCTTGAAATATCGCCATAATCAGGATGCATCACGGATGCAATCCTACTCTCCAGCGGGTGTTTTCCATGCCCCCCTGGGCTAATTCTTGCGCGCCATCCTCATCCGGGTGCCGCGCCAAGAACAGATGATGATCGAAACCTTTGGCAGCGAATACACCGCCTGCATGCAGCGAACCTGGCGATTTTCGCCAAAATTGGTATCACCGCCGGGACTGGATTGGCTTCCTGTGGAGGAAAAGATGAAAAGTGATCCTTCAAACGTGAGCAAATGGGGGCTGCGCGCCGGGCTTTTCCTGCTCTTCCTGGCGTTGGGGCTGCTGGTTTTCTTCGTCTTCAGTCATTTCCGGCCGGTGCTGCCCGCCAAGCAGGATCACATCGGCCGCCTGGCCCTGGTGCTGGGCTGCCTGGCCGCCGCGCTGCTGGTGCGGAACATCCCGCGAATGGCCCGGTACTGGCGCATCCCCTTTGCCTTTTTCATCGCCGCGTTGGCCACCGCCGCGGATTACACGCTGCCCACCCGCGAGCTGCTGTTGCAGGCCCTGGGCGTTCAGTTGAAAACGCCTGCCGGCCTGGCCCTGGATAAACTGGACAGCAGCCTGATCATCGTGGTGGTCATCCTGCTGCTCAGCCTGGTCTCCGGCCGCTCCCTGGGTTCCCTCTACCTCAAAAAGGGCAACCTCAGGCAGGGTTTGACGGTCGGGTTGATCGCCTTTGGCGTGGCGGCGCTGGGCTCCATCCCGTTTTCGGAGTGGCTTTTCGGCGCCCGCGACCTGACGCTTTCCCGCGTGCTGGCCTGGACGCCGTGGATCCTGATCTACATTTTTGGCAACGCCTTCAACGAGGAACTGCTCTTCCGCGGCATGTTCCTGGGCGAGTACGAGCCGCTGCTGGGCCGCTTTCTCTCCAACCTGGTGATCGCCATTCCCTTCACCCTGCACCACACCGGCGTGCCCTACACCCTCGACGGCTTGCTGTTCCTGGCCTTCGTGTTTCCGCTGGCCCTGGTCTGGGGCTGGCTGACGCAGAAGACCGGCAGCCTGTGGGGTTCCGTCCTTTTCCACGCCGGGACGGATATTCCCATCGTCCTGAGCATTTTTTCCAACCTCTAGCCGGCCGGAAATCCAATCGCCATCCAGTCCATAATCCGGGCGGAGTTTGCGAAAAATGGTAATAGATTATAGAATAGTAGAGAAGAGCATCCCGGGTGAGCCCCGGGGATGCACCCCACCCGGATCCTTGCCGGGTGGAATACCAGGAAAGGAGGCACCCAATGGGAGAAAAAGGTAGCAAGAAAGATAAAGCCAAGGCCCAAAAGCAGAAACAAGAGAAGATTGAAAAGAAGAAAAAGACCAATGTGCCGGCCCCCAAGCCGTAATCGCCCGCAGGGCAATCCAATGGATGCCGTTGAAGGAAATCCCTTCAACGGCATCGGCTTCATTCTCAATCCGCAGGCTGGAGAATAAATCCGTGGAATTTGACCCTTCCCAGGCCTGGTACCACGGCTCCCCGCGGGTGCTGACCGCCCTGCAGGTAGGCAGCACCATCACCCAAAAGCGCGAGCTGGCGCGCATCTTCTCGCATAAACCCAGCCTGGTCTCGGCAGAGAATGACGGGCGGCTGCGCCACAATGGCCGGCAGCCGGGCTACCTCTACCGCGTGGAGGGAGTGCGGCCCGGCGATGTCATTCCCCATCCGCAGACGAGCATGCAGCCCGGTGAGGAGTGGCTAACGACCCGTGAGTTGCTCCTGGTACTGCTGGAGCCCACAACCGTGGTTGCAGAGGAGCTGCTTACGGAAGAGGAACTCTCCGCACTGATGGGAAGGATGGGGAATTAGGATAAGACACAAGGCGTGATTCAGGTGCAGGTTTGGATTCTCTACGTGGGGATTAGATATATAATGAGGGAAATCATAATTCGCACAAGAGGGAAAACTCTCATCCTTAAAGGAGTGTGGTAAATGATAGATACGGAATCATTATTATCTTTAACTCCTGAGCTACCAACCTATGCCCGGGCGCGCGCTTTTCTTAGAGTGGTAACCGGCATTCCATATGCCGAATATCATAGCATGCATGAAAAAATCCTAGAACAAATCGGCAACCCAAAGGAAACAGTCGATTGGACAGATCCAGAGGAATGGATAGCTGAACGATTATCAGGAGTCGAGCAGAGTCTGGCTTTTAAAATTTGGCGTGAATCGAAAGAAAAGGTTAATCCGCGCCATACCAGGGGTAGCTGGTACTTCTGCACCAAGCACAATTTATTGTTCCGAGATGATACAGACCATCTGCAACTATCTCAAGCAGGGCAGCTATTCCTTAACCCAACCGACGGTGAGCTAACTTCAGAGATTGATCGCACGGAGGGCTTGTTGACACTTCTACAAATTGTAAGTGAGCATAGCCCTGGAAAAAGAGGCGAGATACTCCCCGGATATATCGATTTTTGCAATACACATACCACATATCACAGTCTTGCCGTACATAAAAGTTCCTTATATGACAGACTGATGAACCTAATCGATCGGGGCCTTGTTCGTCGCAGTGGTGTGCAATATGAAATTACAGAGTCGGGAATTCAGCACCTAGCAAAGTTCGCAAATGAAATACCTGGCAGGTCTGTTACCACTGTTCAAAACGAACTACGCAGGATTATCCAATCAAACAACAAAGAAGCTCGTAAACAATTGTTTGATTATCTGGTAAAGATGGACCCATATAAGTTTGAACACCTGGTTGGAATATTACTAGAAGAAATGGGGTACAACGATATTGAAGTTACTGCACCATCAAATGATAAAGGGGTGGATGTAGTTGCAAATATCGAATTAGGTATTAGCTCTGTCCGCGAGGTGGTTCAAGTCAAACGCCACATGGGGTCGATAAATCGAACCGTTCTGGACCAATTACGAGGTTCTTTACATAGGTTTAAAGCCTTCAGAGGCACGATTATTAGCACTGGCTCATTTTCTGCTGGTGCCAAAAGTGCTGCGCTCGAACAAGGAGCCGCACCCATTACATTAATTGATGGAGAAAAACTGCTCGATTTATTGATTGAATACGGTATAGGGGTTTCCAAAAAAACGATTGAATTTTTCGAGTTTGATGATAGTAAGCTAAATGATTTTGAAGAAGTTAATACCCTTCTTGAAAAGGATGTTTGAACCGATCAAAATAAAGAACGGCGCGTTCAATGAATACATCGTTCATGAACAAGGGTTCTGATACGTCAGGATTGTGTCAAGCCCACGTCCAAACGAGCAAGTAGGGCGCGTTCGAATTTAAACGTGCCACGCCAAATGCAAAACCATCAACATGCCCCCGGCAAACAGCACCTTCACAGCCCAGACCAACCCAAGGCTGTTTTATGAACCGGGCGGGTCTGGGCTGCAGCTCGCAGCCAGGCGGTTAATCACCTTCCCCCTCCCAGGGGGAAGGCCGGGATGGGGGTAAGACTCTTTCCTGCTCCCGGCAAACTTCAACAATCTCCCTCACCACATCATTTAAATTATGCATTACCTCCCAGTTGCTGAAACGAATTACCCGGTATCCCTGAGAGTTTAACCAATTTGTCCGATCCTGATCCAGTATTTCCCGGTCAGCATGACTGTCGCCATCGATTTCGACAACCAATTTGACCGCAGGGCAGTAAAAATCGACGATATACATTCCCATTGGAGTTTGACGGCGGAATCGGTAACCTTCGACTTGCTTAAGACGCAAGACCGCCCATAATTTTTGCTCTGCCGGTGTCAGGTTTCGACGCAAGTCCCGGGCATGAGTGAGAATATTCGGAAAAATACGGTTGGATTTTGACCTGGGCATGCGCTTATTTTAGCGTAATATTCATGATTAACCCCCACCCCAACCCTCCCCCTTGCAGGGGGAGGGAGCCTAAAGCCCACCCCAACCCTCTCCCTATGAGGGAGAGAGAGCCTAAAGCCCACCCCAACCCTGACCCAGACCGGGCAGGTCTGGGCTGTGATCAAGTTAATCCAAATCCGGCACTGACCCGCCCTTACGGGGATACGCCAGATGGCAGAGCGCGTTCACTCAACGCACCTGGTTCAATTAGCCAAATTCCTTCGCAATCTCAACTCGTAGTAAGAATCCCCCACCGTGTATTCCGTGCCTTCCGTGTTCTCCGTGTATCGATGTTTTATCCGCGCCAATCCGTTCCAATCCGTGAACATCCGCGTTAATTTTCCCCTCACCCCAACCTTCACCCCGGGCGGGTCGGTGACCAGCCCCTACTTCATCCACACCTGGTACAACCCAAGGCGCCCGCCTTCGCCGTCGGACTCGAACTCCTCGAGGCGCTGCAGGCCGCAGCCGAAAGCCAGATCCGCCAGCTCCGCCGCGGAAAAGCGGTGCACGTAGCGCAGGCCGCTGTGCTCCGGCTGGCCGGGCAGGAAGGCGCGCCAGTCCAGCAGGGTGTCGCCCTCTTCCACGTCCGCATCCGTCAACCCGGCCGCGCTCCACGGCTGGATGCGCTCCAGCAGGCGCGGGCTGTTCTGGAACTGCCAGACGGAGAAGATGAAAACTCCCCCCGCCGGCAGCAGGCTGGCCGTCTCCTGCAGCAGGCGCAGGCGGCGGGCAAAGCCGGGGATGTGGTGCAGGCTGGCAAAGGCAGTGATCAGCTCCCAGTTGCCCGGCGGCAGGCTCTCCGCCCAGCCGGGTTGGCCCAGGTCGGCCGGCTGCAGGTGGACCTGCGGCTTTTGGCCCAGCAGTCGGCGGGCCTCCCTGAGCAGCTCGATGGAGGCATCCAGGCCCCAATACTCGCCGGAGGGATTGAGCTTGAGCCACTCGGCGCCCAGGCCGCCGTTGCCGCAGCCCAAATCCAGCAGGCGCGGAGATTCAGCCAGGCGCGGCAGCAGGCGGCGCATGCCGGGCTGGATGCGCTGGCGGGTAGCCGAAAAAGCCGTGGCGAATGTCTGGTAGAATTGTTGGTTAAGGCTTAGGAGCCGTTGAATGACTGATTCATCCATGGATCCAATTATACCCGCCCAGCCAGAGGAAGACCCCGCAGAAGCGCGCGAACGCTGGCAGCAGACCCACGCCCTGACGCCGGAGCGCGAAGCCCTGGCGCGGCTGG
>CAYOOA010000085.1:0-4403 GCA_964405455.1 uncultured Anaerolineaceae bacterium
CCATGCGCCGCTCGCCGGCCTCGCCCCGCCCGACGATCTCGGCCTTGCCCTCGATTTCCTCCGGCGGGCAGGCCAGTTGGGCGGTGCGGATGAACTTGGGGCGCACCCCCGGCAGGGGCAGCACGGGTTTGGCGGTCAGCCAGCCGCGCCGCAGCATACCGGCAGCGGCCGGGCGCCAGTTGATCCGCGGCAGGGCGGCATCCAGTTGACGCCCGCGCAAGGGGCCGCGCTCCTGCAGCAGGCGGATGAGGCGTGCCTGCAACCCCTGCGGCTCCTGGATGGGTGCCGGCGGGGTGGGATTGAGGGCGTAGAGGGTATCCGCCTGCTGGCTGAAGCCGGGCGGCAGCATCAGGTCAATGCAGGCAGCCAGCGGGGCCAGGGTGATTTCGGCCAGGCGCTCGGCCAGTTGTAATTGCACAGGGGTTAATACGGGGATTTCATCCAGCAGGACATCCACCGGGCGGGTTTCGGTCACGCCGGCCTCTTCCGCCAGGCGCAGCACCACCCCCTGCACCTTCTGCGACCCGAAGGGGACGATCACCAGGCAGCCGGGCAGGACCTTGTCCGCCAATTCGGCGGGCAGGTGGTAATCGTACACGCCGCTGACCTGCGGCACATTCACCGCCACCTGGACGAACATGTTTCACCTGTTCCGGGTGGTTTAGTAGGGCGACCGATTCCCTTCGAGAGTGCTGTGCGAACGGTAATTCCTACCATCTCCACGTATAGAGTGAATTTTACCCTCACCCTGACCCTCTCCCTGAAAGGGAGAGGGAAAACCCCTTCCCCCCTTCAGGGGGAAGGTTGGGATGGGGGTAAATCAATCCAGGGCAAGGACAAGCCTTGCCCCTACGACCCTGTCTTCAAAATCGCCGCAGCGCCGTAACCCACCACGCTGCTGCGGTCGCCGGTCTCCTCCGCGGAGGTGCTGTGATGCAGCGCCACCGCCCGGTCGGCGCCCAACTGCTGCGCCGTCCAGAGGGCTGCGGCCACCGCCGCAACCCCGCAGGCAAAGCCGCGCCCCTCCAACTCGGTCTCCAGGGCGCCCTCCGGTGAAAAATCCGTGATCTGGCGCATCATTTCGCCATCCAGGATCTCCGCCTCGGTCTGGCTGTAGAAGTGGGAGAGGTCTGTGCTAGCCACAATCAGCGCCGGGCGGGTCTTGAGCACCCCGGCCAGCGCCCCGGCCAGGATCTGCAGCGCCTCCGGATCTCTCTCGCGTACCATCAGCGGGATCAGGCTGAACGGCCCCGGCAGGGCGCGCTGCAAAAAGGGCAGCTCGATCTCCAGCGAGTGCTCCGGGTCATTGGCCACGGCGGTCAGGCGCGGGCCTTTGCGGGCGTGCAGGGCGTCCTCCAGCTCCAGCAGCGCCTCCAGGTCCACGGGGATCTCCCCCAGTGGGGTGGCGTAGGCGCGGTGGGCGCTGGTCAGCAGGGCGGCGCTGGTGTAGTTGTGGTAGGGCGAAAGCACCACCACGCGTTCCCAGGGCGCGCCCTGTACGGCGCGGAAGGCATGTCCGGCGGTCCGGCCGGAATAACGGTGCCCGGCGTGGGGTGTGATCACTCCCACCACCCTGCCGGGCAGTTCAGGCAGGCTGGCCTGGTCAATGTAAGCATCGATGCTCTGCGCCAGCCGCACCGGGTTGCCCGGATACCAGGTCCCGGCAATGGGCGAAGGACGAACATCGGCTACGGCAGGCATGAGATTAGCTCCTCAGTTTGGCTCCCAGCTCCTGCTCCAGGCGGCGGATGATGCGGCCGCGGATCTGGGCGGCATCGGCGGGGGTCAGGGTTTTCTCGTAGGACTGATAGGTTAAATTATAGGCCAGGCTCTTCTTTCCGGGGCCAATTTGCTCCGAGCGGAAGATGTCAAACAGGCGCACGCCGGCCAGCAGCTTGCCGCCGGTCTGGCGGATGAGCGCCTCAACCCGCCCGGCCGGGATGTCCTCATCCACCACCACGGCGATATCCTCGATCGTGGAGGGGAAGGTCGGCACTGCCCGGGTGGAGGCGGTATCACTGGCAGCCGCCAGCAGCACCTCCAGGTCCAGGTCGGCGGCGATGACCGGGGCGGAGAGGAAGTCAAATTGCTGCTTGACCCTGGGGTGCAACTCGCCGAACACGCCCAGGGCCTGCCCGCTGCTCAGCAGGCGGGCGCACTTGCCGGGATGATAGGAGGGGTCCGCAGCCGGTTCAAAGGTGACGGCCGGCAGGTTCAGCGCAGCCGCAAGTTCCTCCAGGATGCCCTTAAGGTCGAAGAAATCCAGCATACCAGGCTGGCTGCCGCTCCAGTGCGGGGCGCTGCGCAGACCGCTCAGGGCAATGGCCAGGCGGCGCGGTTCATCCGGCAGGGTTTGACCCTCTTTCGGCAGGAAGACGCTGCCCACCTCGAACAGGGCCAGCGTATCGCGCAGGCGGATGTTGCGCTCGAGGATCTCCAGCAGTGTGGCCAGCACGCTCTGGCGCATCACGCTGCGCTCCGGGGCGATCGGGTTCTTCAGGGTGATGTAGGCCGGCCGCTTGACCATCACATCCGGCGGTAGGATGCGCCGCTCGCGCTCCGGGGAAGTCAAACGGTAGGCAATCACCTCCTGCAAACCCAGGCTGACCAGGATGTCGCGCACCTTTTCCTCCATCTCCAGGGCCGGATTGGCGCGCTGCGGGGGCAGCTCACTCGCCAGGCGGGTGGCGGGGATGTTGTTGTAACTGTACAGGCGGGCAATCTCTTCCATCAGGTCGGCCTTGCCCGTCAGACCTTCGCCGATATCCAGGCGGTGGGGCGGGGTCCGGGCGATGACCGTCTCACCCTCGATGCGGCAGGTGAATTCCAGGGCGGTCAGCAGGCGGGCGATCTCGGCCGGGGTGATTTCGATCCCCAGCAGGCGCTTGACCTCGGCCGGGGTGAGGGCAACTTCGGGGTCGCGGCGCGGGGCCGGGTAGGCATCCACCAGCCCGGCGGCGATTTCACCGCCGCTCCAATCGGCCATGCGGCGCAGGCCCAGCTTCACACCCTCTTCCGCCAGCGCCGGGTGGACGCCGCGGGCGAAGCGGTAGCCCGCCTCGGAGGAGAATTTTTGCGCCTGCAGGGTGCGCCGGGTGTTGACCTGGTTCCAGGCGGCGCCCTCCAGCAGCACGTTGCGGGTATTTTCGGTCACTTCGCTTTCCAGGCCGCCCATCACGCCCGCCAGCGAAAGCGCGCCGGCGGTGTCGCAGACCAGCACGGTGAATGGATCGAGCTTGTGTTCCACGTTATCCAGCGTGGTCAGCATCTCGCCGGGTTGGGCGGCGCGGGTGATGATGGTCGGGGCCTGGCCGCCGGCCCGCTGCAAGAGCACATCGTAATCGAAGGCGTGCAGCGGCTCGCCCAGTTCCAGCATGACGTAGTTGGTGGCATCCACGATGCTGTTGATCGGGCGCATCCCGGCCAGGCGCAGGCGCAATTGCACCCGGTAGGGGCTGGGCTGCGGGGTGACACCGCTCACCAGGCCGAGCACAAAGCGCGGGTTGAGGGCCGGGTCGCTGATCTGGATGGACACCTTGCCCGTAATGGACGGGGTCTGGGTCGGCAGGGATGGCTGCGGGCGGCGCAGCGGTTTGCCGGTCAGGGCGGAGAGTTCGCGGGCGATGCCCACGATGCAGGCGTTGCGGATCGTGTTCGGCAGCAGGCTGATTTCAAACACCGCATCGCCGATGTACTCCGCCAGCGGCATGCCGGTCGGGGCGTCCGGGTCGAGGAAGATCACGCCTTCGTGCTCCTCCGAGATGCCCAACTCTTTCTCCGAGCAGACCATCGAGTAGGAATCCACGCCGCGGATCTTGGCCCGCTTGAGGGTGGTCAGCACCTGGCCGGGCTGATGCCCGTCATAGATGCGCGCGCCTTCTTTGGCGTAAGCCACCTTGATCGGCTGGGTCAGCGGGCCGCTGCCCTTGTAGGGGTACAGGTTGGGCGCGCCGGTCAGCACGATGTGCTCCTGCGTGCCGTCCTGCAGGCGGCAGAGGGTCAGCCGATCGGCGTTGGGATGCGGCAGCACCTCGTCGATCTGGGCAACAACGATCTTCTCCGGATCCCAACTCAGGCCGGCGGGGGTGAAGCCGTAGCTTTCGCCCTCCGGCATGGGCAGGCCGATGAGCTGGATGCCTTCCACCTCCATCCCGGCCATGGTCAGCTTATAGGCCAGCTCCGGGATGGGTAAATCGATATCGATGTATTCCTTCAACCACGAAAGCGGTACCTTCATGGATAATCCTCCTTGTTAGTCAAGAAAAATCAAAACACAGAGACACAGAGGACACGGAGTATTCTTTCTACTACTCATCTGCGTCATCTGCAGACAGGTCTTTAGAACTGCTCCAGGAAGCGAATATCGCTCTGCCAGAAGTAGCGGATGTCGTTGATATGGTGGC
>CAYOOA010000085.1:4503-8827 GCA_964405455.1 uncultured Anaerolineaceae bacterium
TCCAGGAAGCGAATATCGCTCTGCCAGAAGTAGCGGATGTCGTTGATATGGTGGCGCAGCATGGCCACGCGCTCCGGGCCGATGCCGGCGGCAAAACCGCTGAACTCGTGCGGGTCGTAACCGCCGTTCTGCAGCACCACGGGGTGGACCATGCCGCAGCCCATGATCTCGATCCAGCCGCTGCCCTTGCACAGGCCGCAGCCCTTGCCGTGACAGGCGAAGCACTCCACGTCCATCTCGGCGCTCGGCTCGGTGAAGGGGAAGTAGGAGGGGCGCATGCGGGTGCGCACATCCTGGCCGAACATGCGCCGGGCAAAGTCGTTCAGGGTGCCCTTCATGTCGCCAAAGGTGATGCCGCGCCCGACCGCCAGCAGCTCCAGTTGGTCAAACTGGATCTCGTGGGTGGCGTTCATCTGCTCGTAGCGGTAGCACATGCCGGGCAGCACCACGCGGATGGGCTCCGGGGCGCGCTCGCGCATCACCCGCACCTGGCCAGGCGAGGTGTGCGTGCGCAAAATCACGCCGGGCGTGGTGGTGTAGAAGGTGTCCCACATATCCCGCGCCGGGTGATGCTCGGGGATGTTGAGCAGGGTGAAGTTGTTCTCGTCCGTCTCCACGTCCGGGGCGCGGTAGACCTGGAAGCCCATCTCGCCAAAGACGCGGTAGAGCAGGCGCAGAGTCTGGGTGGCGGGATGCAGCCGCCCGCGGGCGGGCGCCCGGCCGGGCAGGGTCACATCCACCCGCTCCGTAACCAGGGAGTGTTCCAGCGCGGCCTGCTGGATCTGCTCGCTGCGCCCGGCAAAGGCGGCTTCCAGGGCCAGTTTGGCCGCATTGGCCCGCTGGCCGACCGCCGCCCGCTCCTCCCTGGGCAGTCCGCCCAGGCGGGTAAAGACGAGCATCACCGGGGCGCTTTTCGCCAGGTGGGCACTCTTCCAGGCTTGCAGGCCGGCTTCATCGCTGACTGCCGCCAGCTCATCCAGCCCGCGCTGCTCCATCTGCGCCAGTTGATCGAGGATATTCGTTTCTTCCATGCAAAACCTCCTTGTTATTTCTTCGCCCCCACACCCTAAGGGTCTCAAAGACCCTTAGGGTGTGGGATTGAGACCCTTCGGTCGTAAAAAGCACTCCCTCAGGGTGACAACCAGCCGCGTTTAAACAAAAACGCCCGTTCCACATAAGGGACGGGGTTTCCGCGGTACCACCCTGATTGGCCGCCCGTTGAAGCGGCCCACTCTGCGCCAACAGCCGAAGCGATTGGCTGCGCCTGTAACGCTGCGCCTGCGGCCCGAACTACCAGCTATTGCCTTCACCCGGGCGGCTCCGGAGGGAACTTCAGCTGCCTGCTGCCGTGCGGGGGTCTCAGTCTGTGCCCCGGCTTCCCTGTCGGCTTTCGAACAGCCTACTTTCCTCCATCCAGGCCATTGGATGTTGGATATATTGTAACCCGCCCCCGGCAAATGTCAAGACGCTGCAACCGCAAATCCATCCGCAGATAACGCAGATGGATGGGATTTTCCGGTTAATCAGGATTTTTTATCCCCTTAAGGTTCCATATCCCCATCCAGCCTGTTTTCTCCGTGTTCTCCGCGTTCTCCGTGTTTCCGTGGTGAAATTTACTTTGCGCGCTGAGTCAGGCTTGTGTATAATGAATCCGATGACTGAACCCACCCTGCCCCTGGATACCATCCTGGAGGGCGACTGCCTGGAATGGCTGGCCCGCCTGCCCGAAAAGAGCGTTGACCTGGTCTTCGCCGATCCGCCCTACAACCTGCAGCTCCAGCAGGAGCTGTGGCGCCCCAACCAAACCCTGGTGGACGCCGTGGACGACGACTGGGACCAGTTCTCCAGCTTTGCCCACTACGACCAGTTCACCCGCGCCTGGCTCTCCGCCTGCCGGCGGGTGCTCAAGGATACCGGCACGCTGTGGGTCATCGGCAGTTACCACAACATCTTCCGCGTCGGGGCGGTGCTGCAAGACCTGGGCTACTGGATTTTGAACGACATCATCTGGGTCAAGACCAACCCGATGCCCAATTTCCGCGGCGTGCGCTTCACCAACGCCCACGAGACGCTGATCTGGGCCAGCAAGTCCCAGGGCAGCCGCTACACCTTCAACCACCGGGCGATGAAGGCCCTCAACGACGACCTGCAGATGCGCTCGGACTGGCTGATGCCGATCTGCACCGGCGCGGAGCGCCTGAAACGCAACGGCCGGAAGGTCCACCCGACCCAGAAGCCCGAGGCGCTGCTCTACCGGTTGATCCTGGCCTCCAGCAAGCCGGGGGATGTGATCCTCGACCCCTTCTTCGGCAGCGGGACGAGTGGGGCGGTGGCCAGGCGCCTGGGCAGGCACTTCATCGGCATTGAGCGCGAGCCGGGCTATATCGAGAGCGCCCTCGCGCGCATTGAAGCCGTCCAGGCCCTGGATGTGGCCGACGAGGAGCAGATCCTGCCGCCGCCCGTCCGCCGTGAGCCACGCCTGCCGCTGGGCACGCTGATCGAGGTCGGCCTGCTGCAGCCCGGGCAGACGCTGTACTTCCGCCGCGACCGCGCCGTATCCGCCCGCCTGCGGGCCGACGGCTGGCTGGCCTATGACGGCATCGCCGGATCCATCCACAAGGTGGCGGCGCAGCTCTCCGGCGGGGGCGGCCCGAGCAACGGCTGGGAGCTGTGGTTCTACGAGCAGCCGGACGGCAGCCTGCATCCACTGGATGACCTGCGCCAGCAGTACCGCAAGCTCAGCCTCACCCCCCTGGAATTGTTAACCACAGATGATCAGGAGTGATCCGCAGATCACGCAGATATCGCAGATATAATATAAAAAATCGGAACACGGAATACACGGAGCGCACGGAAAACACGGAGGGTTCTGTGATTTTTTCTGAGAAATCTGTGGCATCTAGGATTATTAGTTCTCCATCTGCGTTCATCTACCCCTTCGGGGCACTTTGCGTCATTTGCGGATAAGGTTTTCCCATCCGTGTAATCTGTGGTTTCTTTTTCTCACTTGCCATCCTCCCCATCTGGGTCTACAATTTCCCCATAACACAATCCTTGTAATCGGGAAAGGTATCATGGCAGAACAACCGAAGAAATCCGGGCGAACGCTGTTTGCCCTCGGCCTGGGCTACCTGGTGGACCAGGGCGAGGCGCAATCCATGGGGGTGCTCTCCCCCATTTTATTGATGGTCTTCAGCGGCCTGAGCAATTCGCTGATCGGCCTGATGGAAACCCTGCGCTCGATCGCCCAAACGGTCAGCGCGCCCTTCTGGGGCTACATGGCCGACCGCTACTCGCGCAAGAAGGTGCTGATCTTCGGCACCGGCGTGTGGGGCCTGTGGACGGTGGCAGTGGGCCTGGTGCCCAACTTCACCTGGATGATCATCATCCGCGCCATCTCCGGGCTGGGACTGGGCTGCCTGATGCCGGCCACCTTCTCGCTGATCGGCGACCACTTCCCGCAGAAGCGGCGCGGCATGGCCCTGGGCGTCATTGGCTTTGTCGGCCTGATGGGCACCGTGCTGGGTGTGCTGGCCCTCGGTTTTGTGGCCACCCCGGATCTGTGGCGCTGGGGCTTCGTCGGCCTGGGCATCGCCAGCATCCTGACCGGCGTGATCATCTGGCTGTTCGTCGAGGAACCCCCGCGCGGCGCTTCCGAGCCGGAACTGGCCGGGCTGATCACCCACGAGACCGAAAAGCGCTATGAGATCAACTGGCGGGATATGTTCGCCACCCTGCGCATCCCCACCATCTGGGCGGCCATCGTCCAGGGCGTCACCGGCAGCATGCCGTGGGTGGTGATGAGCGTTTTCTTCATCAACTGGATGGTGAATGAGCTGGGCTATGCCAACACCATCACCTTTAATCATCCCCGGGGCAGCGCCCCGCTGATTTTTGCCATCGTGGTGGTCAGCGCGGCAGTCAGCAACTTCATCGGCGGCCTGATCGGCGACGCGGCCGAGAAGATCTCCCCCAAATACGGCCGCACGGTCATCGGGCAGTTCTCGGTCTTCGTCGGCGTGCCGCTGATGTACATCCTGCTCACCCACGGCAAAGATTGGACCTTCTGGCAGTTGTTCATCTTTGCCTCCATCACCGCCCTGCTGATCGGTTGGCCGGGGCGCGGCGCCAAGGAGCCCATGATGCAGGCCGTCGTGCCGCCAGAGATGCGCTCCAGCGCCTACTCGGTGGTCAACCTGATCGAGGGCGGGCTCTCTGCCTTCGCCAGCCTGATCTGCGGCGCCCTGGCCGTCAAAATCGGCCTGACCAATGCCCTGTTGTGGACCATCCCCTTCCCGTGGATCATCTGCGGGATCGGCTTCAC
>CAYOOA010000086.1:0-1103 GCA_964405455.1 uncultured Anaerolineaceae bacterium
TACACCGAGATGGGCACCACCCGCTTCGCCGCCGTGTTCTACGGCAACAATACTGAAAAAGCCGGCCCCATCCGCTCGGCACGTTTTATTGATGTCAATTTCATCCGCGGGTACAAGGCTTTCTTCGTCTTCGGCAGCGCCTACGAAGGCGTTTATTCACAGTTGGTCAGCTCCGAATTCGCCGACCGCCTGATCCTGGAGCAGAAAGATTCCTGCCCGCCGTTGTGCCGCATCGAACCCAGTTCGCATAATTACCTGGTGGTGGATACTGGCAAGATGAATGATTACCTGGCTTCGCGCAAGCTGGATAATTCCCGCCAGAACCTGGACGGCATGTACTTCGCCGCGGACGCCCCGCAAGGCGGCAGCCCGGCGGCAACGATCTTTGCCCGCTTCTCCAGCGCCATCTACAACCGCTGGGATTACGACCCTGCCAGCGGTTCCTACCTGCGCTCTTCAGATACTCAGAATGACCTGACCGGCGGCAACGCCGAGGTCTACGCCCCGTTGACCGACCGCAACACCGGTGACCAGATCAGCGCTAAAAATGTGGTGGTGCTCTTCGTCGAGCATACCTGGGTAGTCAAGAACGAGGTCACCGAGGTGGTGAATATGACCCTGCTGGGCGAGGGCAAGGGGTATATCGCCCGCGACGGCCAGATTTACCCCGTCACCTGGCAGCGCCTGCGCAACCAGGATGTGATCAGCCTGGTGGATGCCAACGGCAATCCCTTCCCCTTCAAGCCGGGCAACACCTGGTTTGAGGTGATGGGCATCAACTCAGCCATCAAAACCACCGATACCGGCATGCGCTTCACCCATATCATGCCGTAAGTTTTCCGAGCGGTTGAATGATGTCGAATGTTACTTGACTTTATGAAGCGAATATGCCATACTAATTTCAACCTGCCGGGGGGAGCAGCCCCAAATTGCCATCCTTATGGAAGAGGAGGTGATAGCCACGATGTGTGATAGTTTTAAACGCGGCGCTGTGGCATCCCTCCTCGCAATTCTGTAGAAGGTTGCCACAGCGCCCAAACCTGAGCCGCCCGCAAGGGCGGCTCAACCGTTAATCAGGTATACAATACATCCATGGAAATCGT
>CAYOOA010000086.1:1203-2633 GCA_964405455.1 uncultured Anaerolineaceae bacterium
CAGCTGCGCGGCCTGGGCTGGATGCACAACCGCGCCCGCATGATCACGGCTTCCTTCCTGGTCAAGGATTTATTGGTCAACTGGCAGCACGGCGAACGCTGGTTCATGCGCTGGCTGGTGGACGGCGACCCGGCGGCCAACAACGGCGGCTGGCAGTGGACGGCCGGCACCGGCACGGATGCCGCTCCATACTTCCGCATCTTCAACCCGGTTTCACAGGGCCTGAAGTTCGACCCGCAGGGGCAGTACATCCGCCGCTGGGTGCCGGAGCTGGCCAAATTGCCGGATGAATTCATCCATACGCCCTGGTTGCTGCCGGAGGATGTTACCCGACAGGTCGGTTTCCGCCCCGGGCTGGATTATCCCCTGCCGATCGTTGATCACCCGCAGGCCAAAGAACGCACCCTGGCAGCGTACGCCGCTGCCCGCAAATCTAATCAAGCTGAATGAGGTCATATGATCCGTAATCAATGGTATGTCATCCTGGAATCACGCGAAGTCAAAGCCGGCAAACCGCTCGGCGTCACCCGGATGGGCGAAAAACTGGTCGTCTGGCGGGATTCCGCCCGCAAGGTGCACGTGATGAGCGATATCTGCCCGCACATCGGCGCACCGTTGTGCCTGGGTAAGATCAACGGCGACCGGATTGCCTGCCCGTTTCACGGTTTTGAGTACGACGCGACCGGTGCCGCCCGGTATGTGCCCGCCCTGGGCAAAGCCGGGGAGATCCCCAAGGCCCTCAGGGTACGCACTTACCCGGCTTACGAGGCGCACGGCTGGATCTGGATGTACTGGGGCGAGCCAGAGGGTGAGCTCCCCGAGCCGAAGTGGTTCGATATTGATGAAAGCTTTCATTCTTCAGGCTTCCACCAACACTGGCCGGTGCATTACTCGCGCATGGCGGAAAACCAGATGGATGTGATGCACCTGCCGTTTATCCATGCCAACAGCATTGGCCGCGGCGGACGAGCCGTGGTGGAAGGTCCGCTCGTCCGCCTGGAGGATGACGTGATTTCCATCTGGGTCTACAACCGCCGGGATGACGGCACGCCGCCGCGCAAGGCGGATGACTTGCCCCTCCCGGTTCGCCCGCCCTACCTGGTTTTTATCTTCCCCAACCTGTGGGAAAACCGCATCGCGGAGGACATACGCATCGTGGCAGCCTTTGTGCCAGTGGATGATGAAAACAGCGTCATCTATATCCGTTATTACCAGCGCATGGTGAAGTTCCCGCTATTGAAGAACCTGTTCAGCTGGATTGGCAAGCTGGGCAGCATCTACATCACCAACCAGGATCGGCGCGTCGTCAGCCGGCAGTGGCCCAAGCGCACTATGTTGAAGAAGATGGGTGAGAAGTTGCTCCAGGGTGACGGCGCCATCCTGACCTACCGCAAACGGCGTCACGAGCTGTTGAAGCAAAACAACCAGGT
>CAYOOA010000086.1:2733-6804 GCA_964405455.1 uncultured Anaerolineaceae bacterium
CCGGCGGAGGCTGCCCATGAGTAATTCGCGCCTGTTTTCCATCATCCGCAAGGAGTTCATCCAGTTATTCCGCGACAAGCGGCTGCTGGCCCTGATCCTCTTCATCCCGCTGATGCAGATGTTCCTGCTCGGCTATGCCGCCACGAACGATGTCCGCAATGTACCGCTGGCCGTCTACGACCAGAGCCACAGCCCGCAAAGCCGCGCCCTGCTGGAGACCTACCGGGCAGCCGATTTCCTGAAGTTTTCCTACTCGGTCAATTCGGAGGCCGAGCTGCGCAGCCTGATCGAAAAGGGCGCGGTGGGGGTGGGCATGATTATCCCGCCGGATTTTGCCCTCAAGCTGCAGGAAGGTCAGGCCCAGGTGGCCCTCATCCTGGACGGCTCGGATCCCTCGGTGGCTACCACGGCGCTCTCCGCCGCCCAGTTGATCGCCCAGAGCTATTCGACTGAATTACTTTCCGACAAATTAGCCCGCAGCGGCATCAACCTGAAGCTGCAACTGCCGGTGGATCTGCGCACCACGGTCTGGTACAACCCGGATATGATCTCGGCCTATTTCATGATCCCGGGCGTGATCGGCATGATCCTGTACGCCATCACGGCCATCCTGACCGCCACCTCGGTGGTGCGCGAGCGCGAACGCGGTACGATTGAGCAGTTGATCGTCACACCCATCCGTCCGTGGGAGTTGGTGGTCGGCAAGATCCTGCCCTACGTTTTCCTGGGCCTGTTCGATGCCTTTGAGGTGATTGCCGTGGGCCACTGGTGGTTTGGCGTGCCGGTGCGCGCCTCCCTGCTGTTGATCGCCCTGGTCAGCACCATCTTCCTCTTTTCAGGGTTGGGCACCGGCCTGTTTGCCTCCACCATCGCCAACACCCAGCAGGAGGCCATGCTGACGGTCTGGATGACCCTGCTGCCGGGAATTTTCCTGTCCGGCTTTTTCTTCCCGCTTAATAACATGCCGCAAATCCTGCAGTGGATTTCCTACGCCGTGCCGCTGCGGTATTTCATGAGCATCATCCGCGTCCTGCTGCTCAAGGGCGTCGGCCTGGAAAGCATCCAGCGCGATTTGATTGCCCTGGTCCTGTTTGCCGTGATCATCATGGGCGCAGCGGCGCTGCGCTTCCGCAAGCGCCTGGATTAATTCTGTCTTTTCCTATTCGAGGAGGTCCCCATGCATGCCAATCCGCGTAAAATAGCCCCGATCATCCTGGCCGTGCTGGTGCTTGCGGCCCTGGTGTACTGGTTTATTAGCACCCGCCCGGCCAACTCAACCGACCAGGAAATTTCCGCCTCCGGCACCATCGAAATCACCCAGGTCCAGGTCGGTCCGGAACTGGCCGGGCGGGCGGTGGAGGTGGCCGTTTCGGAGGGGGAGCGGGTGAAGGCCGGGGATGTGCTGGTTCGTTTCGATGATTCGCTTCTGCAGGAGCAGCGCAAGCAGGCCGAAGCGGCCCTGGCAGCCGCCACCTTCCAGCAGTCCGCGGCGGAGTCGAACCTGGCGCTGCTCAAAGCCGGACCCAGCGCCGAACAATTGGCGGTAGCCGAGGCTGCAGTCAATCAGGCCCGGGTGGCTGCGGATGCCGCGCGTTCCGCCTATGATGACCTGCCGGACGCATGGAAAGACAAGACTGACGGCAAAGCTGCCCTGGCTAAAGCGGATGCGGCGGATGCCGCCCTGCAATCCGCCCGGGCACAGTACGACCTGGTCAAGGCCGGCGCCCGCCCGGAGCAGATCCAGGCGGCCCGGGACCAGGCAGATGCCGCCGCCGCCCAGGTGCAGGCTGCCCGGGCTGCCCTGGCCGTGCTGGATGTGCAGATCAACAAACTGGCCATCTCCGCCCCGGCGGACGGTGTGGTGATGACCCTCTCCATCCAGCCGGGCGAATTTGCCACGCCGGGCTCCACCCTGCTGGTGCTGGGCCGCGAGGCTGAAAAGACGATCACGGTCTACGTCCCGGAGGAAGTCTACGGCCGAATCTCACTCGGCCAGGCGGCCGGAGTCAGCGTGGATTCCTTCCCGGGCCAGTCCTTTGAGGCCGCGGTGATTCACATTGCCGACCAGGCTGAATTCACCCCGCGCAACGTCCAGACGGCCCAGGGGCGCAAGAACACGGTTTTTGCGATCAAATTGCAGGTCACTGACCCGGAAAACAGGCTCAAGGCCGGCATGCCGGCGGATGTGTTGTTCAAGTAAAGGCAGCTGCCTTTCTCAAACATGGGATGATGATCCAGATGCCGGATGAATTGATCCTCGCCAGCGGGATGCACAAGACCTTCCACGGCCGCCAGGCCGGGGAGCCGGTGCATGCCGTGGACGGTGTGGACCTGGCCATCCGGGCGGGAGAAATTTACGGCCTGGTCGGGCCGGATGGAGCGGGCAAGACGACCGCCCTGCGCCTGCTGGTGGGCGCCCTCAGGTTGGATGCCGGGCAGATCAGCATCGCCGGTTTTGACATCCAGCGCCAGGCCGGACAGGCCCGCGCCTGCCTGGGTTACCTCTCCCAGCGCTTTTCACTGTACGAAGATTTGACCGTGCTGGAAAATATCCGCTTCTTTGCCGAGGTACGCGGCCTGCCGCGCAGCGAATGGCTGCCGCGCTGCCTGGAGATCCTGGAATTTGTCGGCCTGGTGGAGTTCAAGGACCGCCTGGCCGGGCAGCTCTCCGGCGGGATGAAGCAAAAACTGGGCCTGGCCTCCGCCCTGGTCACCCGGCCGCGCGTGCTGCTGCTGGATGAGCCCACCACCGGCGTGGACCCGGTCACCCGCCAGGATTTTTGGCAGCTCATCATCCGCCTGGTAACCTCCGCCGGGGGAGAGGGCGTGTGCGTCCTGATCACCACACCGTACATGGACGAGGCGACCCGCTGCCACCGCATCGGCTTCATGCGCCGCGGGCGGATCATCCTGGAAGGGACGGCCGGGCAATTGCGCGCGCGCCTGGATGAGCGCATTATTGAGCTGCGCGGTACGCCCCTGTCCCTGCTGCGCCGCATCGCCGCCGCGGACCCGTTAGTGGAGGATGTACAGGCCTTTGGCGACCGGCTGCACCTGCGCCTGCGCCAGCCGCATCCGGCCGAGGTGGTTGAGCGCCTGCGCCAGTCCGTTCCGGCGGGCGGAGGTACGATAGAAGCGGCCCGATCCATCCCACCCAGCCTGGAGGATGTTTTCATGTCCCTGGCGGAGAAGGAGGGTTAGCATGGCCGCCCCGGTCATCCAGGTGGAAAACCTGACCCGCAAGTTTGGCGAATTCGTCGCCGTGGATCATATCTCCTTTGAGGTTGGGACAGGGGAAATTGTCGGCTACCTGGGCCCGAACGGCTGCGGCAAGACCACCACCATCCGCATGCTGCTCGGCCTGCTGCGCCCCTCCTCCGGTTCGGCGCGCGTGCTGGGCCTGGATATCGCCAGTCAGACCGAGCTAATCCGCGCCCGCTGCGGCTACATGTCGCAGAAGTTTGCCATCTATGATGACCTGACCGTCGGGGAGAACCTGCGTTTTTATGCCGGGGTGTACGGCATCCGTGACAGGGCGGCCGTCCAGGCGGTCGTGGAGCAGGTGGGCCTGGCCGGCCGTGAAAATGACCTGACCCGCGAGCTTTCCACCGGCTGGCGCCAGCGCCTGGCCCTGGGGATCGCCCTGGTTCATTCGCCGCAACTGTTGTTCCTGGATGAGCCCACCAGCGGGGTGGACCCGCTGGCGCGGCGCACCTTCTGGGATTTGATTTACGACCTGGCCGCCCGCGGCGTGACCGTCATGGTCACCACCCACTACATGGACGAGGCCGAGTACTGCAACCGGGTGGGCATCATGCGCAGCGGCCGCCTGCTGGCCATGGACAGCCCCGTGCAGCTCAAGGCCGGCCTGGGTGCGCAGGCCTGGGAGGTGGCCGCCGAGCCGCTTTTACCCGCCCTGGCCGCGCTGGAGCAGGTGCCGGGTGTGCGCCGGGTGGGCCTGGCCGGCGATCACCTGCGCCTGGTGGCCGAGCCCGGCCTGAACGCCGGGAGGTTGGATGCGGCCCTGCAGGCTGCCGGCCTTGGGCAGGCGCGCATCCTGGCCGGAGAACT
>CAYOOA010000086.1:6904-8787 GCA_964405455.1 uncultured Anaerolineaceae bacterium
ATGGGTGAGGCTAAAGCGCAGCAAATCCACCAGCCCGATCTGCAGCAGGGCCAGCAGCATCCCGCCGGCCAGGAAAATCCACAGGTCGCGCCAGGTGCGGGCCTTGTTTTCCTGCTTGAAGGCCATCAGCAGCAGGATGGTGTAGACCAGGGTCAGGATCAGCGGCACGGTCAGCGCGCTCAGGATGGCCAGCGGGTACTCGATCAGCGGATTTTGCCACAACACCAGCAAGTCCAGCCCCAGGGCCAGCCCTACCAGGACACCGATTTGCTTCCAGGAGTGCAGCACCGGGGCCGGGTCAGGCTCGGTCCAGGCCACCTGGCGGAAGGTGGGCAGCAGTACCGCCGCCAGGCCAATGCCCAGCATCGAGCCGGTCAACAGGCGCAGGGGGTTGGAGGGATTGTACAGGGAGGGGAACTGCGGAAAGAAATGCACGTACGAGTTGATCCCGTCCACGGCGAAGGCGACCAGGAAAACCAACAGGACAAAGCTGACCTTGCGGTTGGGCAAGCCGGAACGCCGGCGCAGCGGGAGTTGATAGAGCAGCCCCAGCAGGGCGCCCAGGTACATGCCCGAGCAGCGGGCGCACAGCGGCAGGGCCCGGTCGCCCAGGTGGAACGAGCGGGCCTCGATGCGGTGGCAGACGGCGTAGCCGATGGCGTCCATCTTGCCCAGCAGGCCGGCGGGCGTCTCCACCAGCCAGAGGAAGAGCAGGGCCAACCCGAGGGTGGGAACCAGGATTTTGAGTACCCGCTGCCAGCGTTCGGTCATGGGCCTGATTATATCCCATCCCCCGCCCTTAACAATTGGGATAATAAATATTAACGCGGATTGACACGGAAAGTACGGATTCTCACGGATGGAACCTGAACATGGAGTACACGGAAAACACGGATTTCACGGATATTTTTGAAAATAGTTCTCTTCTCATCTTTAATCATCGGTGTTCACCCCCGTGCGGGGGACATTCTGTGGTTTGTTCTTTCTTCCGTGTACTCCGTCACCTCCGTGGTATCCGTGTTCCAGGTTCTTCCTGGGTCGGGGGGTGAAAAACCCCTTGACAAGCCCCGCTGACGAGTCTACACTCTTCCTATCCAGTTCGTTTCGCCATCAACAAGGAGCAAAAATGAGCGACTTTTCCCGCATGCCCCGCTATGACATCCGCAATGACGGAGCGGGCCCCTATGCCGTCTTCTATTGTGACATGTGCGGACGCGAGTTCCGCAGCCAGCCGGACGTGGTCGGCACGGTCAGCCAGGATATTGGCCGCCAGGCCGCCGGCGGACTGCTGCGCAAGATCCCGCTGTTCGGTAACGCCGTGGCGGACAAGGTCACCGGCGAGGACCCGCGCTACAGCTACAAGATGACGCCGGCCCAGTTGGAGAGCGCCTGGAAACAGGTCCAGGAGCACTTCCGCGAGTGCCCCACCTGCACGCGCATTGTCTGCCTCTCGGATTTTGACACCCAGGCCGGCTTCTGCCAGGAGGACAGCCCGCGCACCAACGAAATCAACGAAGCGCGCGGCCAGCAGGCCGGGGCAGCCCTCAAGGGCTTTGCCTCTGCGCTCGGCCTGGGCGGACTGGTGGAAAACGCCGCCAACGCCGCTGAAGCTGCCGGGCGGGCGGCGGCCCAGATGGCCCGCTGCCCCAAGGACGGCACCCTGGCCGCCCCCGGCACCAAGTTCTGCCCGGAATGCGGCAGCCCGATGGAGCAGCCGGCCGCGGTCACCTGCCCCAAGTGCGGCGCGGATACCCACGGGGCCAAGTTCTGCCCGGAATGCGGCACGAAGATTGAAGCCGCTGCGCCGCGCCCGACCAAGTGCCCCAGTTGCGGGGCCGAGACCGGCGGAGCCAAGTTCTGCCCGGAGTGCGGCACAAAATTGG
>CAYOOA010000087.1:0-8683 GCA_964405455.1 uncultured Anaerolineaceae bacterium
CCGGTTTGCGGCGCTTCAATCTGATTATGGGCTTCCTGCATCTGATCCAGGGAGTCTTTATGATCCTGGTCAGCAACGACACCACCTACCCCATCTTCACCAATTACCTCAATTTTGATCTCGCCAGCCGGACTTTGAAACCCGGTGCGGAGCTGCTATATAAAGTTCCGTTTGGCATCGCCGTTGCCTTCTTCCTCTTGATTTCGGCAGTGGCTCACTTTTATCTGGCGACCATCGGTTATGGGCGCTACAAGGAAAACCTGAAGAAGGGCATGAACCCGGTTCGCTTCTATGAGTATGCCCTCAGCTCCTCCCTGATGATTGTTTTGATCGGCATGTTGATCGGCATCTGGGACCTGGGCGCGATCATCCTGATCTTCACCCTGAACGCTACGATGAACCTGTTTGGGATCATGATGGAATTGCACAATCAGCAAACCAAGCGGACAAACTGGACGGCCTTTATCTACGGCTGCATTGCCGGCATCGTGCCGTGGATTGTGATCACCCTTTACTTCGTGGGCGCAGTTAATTCCGGAGATGCCAAGCCGCCTGCTTTTGTCTACACCATTGTGCCAACCCTGTTCGTCTTTTTCAACATCTTTGCCATCAACATGGTCCTGCAATATAAAAAGGTTGGGCCCTGGAAAGATTACCTGTTCGGGGAACGCGTATACATCATCCTCAGCCTGCTGGCAAAATCCTTGCTGTGCTGGCTGATCTGGACCGGCACCCTGGCCCCGATTTAGAATAAGTTTCTTGTATGGAACTTTTTCCAGATAGAGGTCTTCGAATGACAACGATAAAACCGCTTCATATTGTGGGCATCTCTGGCAGTTTACGCAAAGCCTCATTCAATACCGCCCTCTTGCATGCTGCATTTGACTTGATGCCCCCGGGCATGACATTCGAGGAATTTGATCTCTCACCACTGCCCATGTTCAACCAGGATCTCGAAAAGCCATTTCCAGATGCAGTGGTAGCCTTCCGCGACAAATTGGCAAAGGCGGATGCAATCCTGATCGCCACACCCGGGTATAACAGCTCCATCACTGGCGCTCCTAAAAACGCCCTTGATTGGGCCTCCCGCCCACCGCAGCCGCCTTTGCTGGGGAAACCAGCCGCCATCATGGGCGCAAGCACAGGTAATTTTGGCACGCTGAGAGCCCAGCTGCATCTACGCCAGGTATTGACACACCTTGGCGCACTGCCGCTGGGCAAGCCCGAAGTGCTGGTGGCGCGCGCCGAGCAAGCCTTTGATGCTGACCGCAAATTGGTGGATGCATCCGCGCGCGGCTTTGTGCTGGAAATGCTGATTGCCTTGGCGAAATGGTCAATACGTTTGTCCCCCGTATAATAGAGATATTCATCTTGGTGTTGCTCTGTGAAAGGAAAAGTTAGAATTTTATGAAAACAACCAATCGAAAATCACTCCTCGTCTTCCCCCTGCTGATCCTGGTCGGTGCGCTGGTGGCGGCCGCGGGCAGCCAGGGCAGCAGCCGGATGGCAGGCATCCCGGTATTTGCCCTACTGGTGGGCCTGGCCTTCGTCATCCAATGGCTGGTCTTCATCCCGGCCTACCTGCGCCAGACCGAGAAATTCTTTGACCTGACCGGCAGCCTGACCTACATCTCCATCACCACCATCGCCCTGCTGCTCAGCACGGCCGTGGATGCCCGGGCGATCCTGGTCGGGGCCCTGGTCATCATCTGGGCGCTTCGCCTGGGCACGTTCCTCTTCCGCCGCATCCGCAAGGCCGGCCGGGATGACCGCTTTGACGAAATCAAACCGGATTTCTTCCGCTTCCTGAACGTCTGGACCATCCAGGGCCTGTGGGTGACTTTCACGGCAGCAGCAGCCCTGGTGACCATCACCACGGCGAACCGTAAAGAGCTGGATGTTTTTGCCCTGGTTGGCCTGCTCCTGTGGCTGGTTGGGTTCACCGTAGAAGTGACAGCCGATGCCCAGAAAAGCCGCTTCAACGCGGATCCGCAAAACAAGGGTAAGTTCATCCACACCGGGTTGTGGTCGCGCTCGCGCCACCCCAATTACTTTGGTGAAATCGCCCTCTGGCTGGGTATCGCAGTGATTGCCCTGCCTGTTCTGCACGGCTGGCAGTGGATCGCCTTGATCTCGCCCGTTTTCGTCACCCTGCTGCTCACCCGCGTCAGCGGCATTCCGCTGCTGGAAAAGAAGGCTGATCAAAAATGGGGCGGCCAGGCGGATTATGAAGCTTACAAGAAATCCACGCCCGTGCTGATCCCCCGGTTGGGCAGCAAGAAAAGCTGAGAAAGGCAAGTGCCATGAAAATCGCCAAGGTCGTCTCTCTACTCGGCCTGCTGGCCATGACGGGCATCCTGGTCTACGGCTTTACGGTGGGTAACTTCTCCGCCGAGGGCGCCAGGCTGCTGGCCATGCCGTGGGGCATCGTTTCGCTGGTGGACCTGTACGTGGGCTTCACCCTGTTCTCCGGCTGGATCATCTTCCGCGAAAAAACGCTGCTGCCCTCACTCATCTGGGTCATTCTGATGATGGTGCTGGGCTTCTGGGCCGGCGCTCTGTACACGTTCATTGCCCTGCAGACCAGCGGCGGAGATTGGCAGCGCTTTTGGTTCGGCAAGCGGGCCAAAGGCGCATAAGCTCGCATGCCTGTCAGACGCTGGTTGATCGTCGTCATCCTGTTCGGCGGGCTGGCCGTGCTTGGCAGCTACCTGTGGGGTGTGCTGGCCCGCCCGGATGCCGGTCAAATCCTGTGGGGCGGCGTGCCAGGAAGTCTCCGCCCATACTACACTGTCAATATGCTGCTGGCGGCCGCGGGCTATTTCCCGTTCACCTTTTACATCCTGTTCCGCCTCGATCCGCGTACAACCAGGGTGGCCGGGAGATTCGGCTACGGCCTGTTTGCCCGGCTGTATGCGGCCATCCTGGTCCCATCCGCACTCTGGCTGCCGCTGGTGTACGTTGCGGTGGCGCAATCCAGCCAGGGCTGGTTGTGGGTGGTGAGGGCCGCCTTATTCCTGGTCGGTGCCGCCTCACTGGGTTTATTTTTCGCGCTTCTGAAAGTTAAACCACGATCAGCCGGGATTGCTTACCGGCTGGCCGTGGTTGGCAGCATCTTCTTCTTGATCCAGACCGCGGTATTGGATGCGGTGGTATGGGGGACTTTCTTTCGGCTGTAGTCGAAGTTAGCTGAACTAACGGTTGTAAACTAAATATCCCAACAAACACAAGACTACCCGTCAACTCGACGGGTAGTTTTTATCATCTTGATGAATTGGATTTCTTGAAATTTGGAGGTTGGAGCAGCCGGGGGGTTAAACGCAACAACCCCCGCCCTCTTGCGAGGTTGGGGGAAGCTTTAAAATGAAAAAAGTCTTTTGGCAATGACCTACTCTCCCGGGAGGTCGCCCTCCAAGTACCATCGGCGCTGGCAGCCTTAACGACCGGGTTCGAGATGTGTCCGGGTGTACCACTGCCGCTCCAATCACAATGATGAATTGCCAGTTAAATTGGAGCAACGGAACATTCCAATGGTCTTGGAGACCTTTAGAGTGTTTGGGTATATAGGCTCGCAGGTGTCAACGATTCCTGCACAATATTAATGTTGGAGAGATGGCTCGGAATTCTTTCAATCCATTGTGAGTTGTTTAATTACATCCGGAATGATGCTAAAGGGATTGTGCTGGCTGACAGCAGCATCAATCTGGGACTGGTGCACCTCAGATAGCCTTCCCCACTGGACAACCATTTCATCCCCTATGATGCCAGCATACCAGCGCGAATTCTTTTGCACTGACTTCAGAAGGGTAATGCGGTGCACCAGCATCGCGGTGTCGAGATGACCATGGTGGGCGAGCAGATAGACCATAGCCGTTAAACAGGTGAGCATCGTGGCCATATTATGGTGTTTAACCCCGATTTGCAACGCTTCGATCAACGCAGCTTGCGCTGCTTCGGGCTGTCCATCCAATTCTTGTGCCAACGCCAGACCGCCCAGCGCCATACCTAACTCGCCGGCAAATTGCATCCGTCTATAGCGATTAATTCCCTCTTGAAAATACTCATGTGCTTGTGCCAAGTGTCCCTGTGCAAGCGCAGCCATCCCCAAAATCACCAACATACCGGCTGCTTCACGGAGAAAACCTCCCCGATCGGTCTCAAGAAAAGCAGACTGTAACAGGTTTTCTGCCAGCGCAGGTTCCCCATTCAACACATAACCGATCCCCAGGCAAAAAGAACAGTATGCCACCCCATAACGATAGCCCAGGCTGCGTAGCAGCGGCAAAACATTTTCTAATCTACGAATGGCTTCAGGAAAACACCCATTCCAAATGAGGGTCATTCCGAGGTGCATGTCAGTGTTGGCGCGTAAAGGAAACTCTTCTACTTTCTCAATGAAAGCGGTAGTTTCCTGAATGAATTGACGGGCAGTTTCATTCTCATTGAGAGTGAAATGAAGAAAAGTGATCTGACGCAAGCTGTGCAAGAGGGTATTTGGCTCACCAGCCTGACGGGATAAACGCAGCGCTTCGAGCTGATATTGTAAGGCGAGGCTGGAATCACCCAGGCGCATCGCAAATTCACCAGCCCAGATTAGCATCCCTGCTTCCCTCCAACCATCTTCCAACTCGTGGTATAGAGCGGCACTGCGCAGATAGTATTCAAGTTTGATTTTTAAATCAGATTGGTCATCCCCTTCGGCTTGCCAGTACATCGCCTGTGGCCGGCGCACGTCCAGGCTCTGATTCTCAAGCCGTCCAAGAAGTTCCCCGGCTTCGTGACGTGATTGTCGGGCGGGCTCAAGTTCTCCCAAGGCCACTTGAAAGCTCGCCGACCAGAGTAGAAACCGAGCGCGCAGCACCGCCCATTCGTTTTCCTCCACTAATGGAACAGGTCGGGCGGACAACCCAATTTGACTGGCTAACACTCCCGCCTGAAATCTCATCCGCATTTCATAATAAAGGCACAGGCCCTCCAGGCTTGCTTCCAGTAATTGCCGATCTGCCTGCTTGCAGGCCCATTCCCAGGCAACCTGACAATCGCTGATTTCAGTGTCCACCTCTCGGAGGGCGGAACTCCGCTGAGCACTCTTCATGCGTGGTTCGCATTGGGTAAGGCGTGCAAGGTAATAGATGCTGTGAGCATCTCTTGTCCGAGTATTAACCTGGGTATCCATAGCCAGTTTTTCCTGCGCATATTGGCGCAGCAAATCGTGCATACGGTATTTGCCTTCATCCACTTGCAGGATGGATTTGTCCATCAGCTGACGCAATTCGGCAGCACAAACCTGGGTTACCTGCTCTGCTGCAAAGCGGGTAAAAGCACCCTGGAAGACGGATAATTTTTGAAAAGCCTGGCGTTCATCCTCATCCAGCATCCGCCAGGAGTGATCGAGAGTGGCTCGCATGGAACGTTGCCGTTCGGGAATGTCGTTCCAACTGAAAGAGAGAAAATCCAGCGAACGTCCGATCTCCGTTGCAATTTCAGCAGGGGAGAAGGTTCCCAACCAACCAGCAGCCAACACCAGACCGAGCGGCATACCCGCTACACGCTGGCATATCTGTGCAAGGTGGGGCATATCTTCAGCGGAGAGAGAGAAATCTGGGCGCACATGGCGACCAATCGATTGGAACAGCTGAAGTGCTGGATAATCATCAATATTTACAGAAGTGCTATTCAAGCTTGCTGGTTCAGGATAGGGCATGCCTTCGAGAAGGAATATATGTTCCCCCTCCAAATTCAAGCGCGCCCGGGAGGTAACCAGAATCCTGATATCACCAGCAACCTGCATCATACGGCTGACCTGTTGAGCAGAATCAGTCACTTCCTCGAAACTATCTAGGATCAATAGCAAACAATGATTTTGCAAATATCCTAACAATTGTTCAAATGGATCGCCCCAGGTGGACTGGAAGGTCATCCCCAGAGCGCGCACCAGGGTGGGAAGAAAAGCTTCTCCCGACCTCAATCCGGATAGCGAGACGAAGAAAATACCATCAGGAAAATCAGAATTCAGGTTGCGCGCAACCTGCAGTGCCAGCCGCGTCTTGCCGCTGCCACCGGAGCCCAGGATGGTGACCAGGCGGAAGTCGGGAGTTCGCAGCCAACCAACTAACTCCACCAATTCTTTGGTACGCCCGATAAATGGCGTCAAGGGTTCGGGTAGGTCTTGGGGGGTTGGTCTGACTTTTTGTGAACTTATCCGCTCCGGGTGAATAGCCTGGTGCTGAATACTTTCCACCAGTGCAAGCGTCTCTGGGTCGGGTGTTACCCCCAATGTTTCCTGTAAAGTACGCTGCAGGGCCTGGAAATGAACTAACGCTTCGTTACGCCGCCCACTTTCACTAAGGAGCAGGATCAATTGGCGGTGACCGACTTCACCTAGCGGATCAAATTCAACCTGGCGCCTTGCATATTTGAGTGCCTGCTCTATCTCGCCCTGGGCAATATGGTATTCTGACAACCACTGCAGCACCTGCATTGCCTGGCGATGCAGGTGCTCGCGCTGCACCATACACCATTCATCGAACGGAACAACATCCTTTAGCGAAAATTCAACTAAAAATGCTCCACGGTAGAGATCTGCTGCACGCTGCAAGCGTTCAAAGCACTCCGGGCAGGCGTTTATTTTTGGGTGGGAATGGCGTCTGCAAACTTCTATTAAACCAGAAAACTCAGCCACATCCACCCAAATCCCCGTCCCTGGATTGAGTTCGATCTCCTGGGCATCAAGCCGCAGCCATTCTGGATTCTCTATTTTCTGTGCGAATACCCTGCGGAGTGTATATACTGTTTGACTCAGATTGTGATGTGCCTGTGATTCGCTGCAGTCGGGCCAGAGCAGGCCAGCAAGCTTATCGCGTCTTTGGGGTCCATGCTCTCTCACCAAGTATGCCAGCAGTGCGCGCCCTTTAACCGGCAAAGAACTGGTGAACTCATCCTTGTCCAACAGGATCTGGTATGACCCGAACAGAGATAACGACAGCCCGGCCATCGGATTCCTCCTGTCTCCCTCATTGTAACGAGAATCGGGAAATAATCAACGCTTTTTGGATGGTGGATTGATATTTTTTTGATACTTCAATGATGGCTGCATGTTATTAACAAAATAGATTTTTCGTATTCCATGTTGTTCTGCTTTCCTCAACAGGGAGGCCGTTTTGTCCCGAGCTCAACCCAACTACAAATCCTACATGCTGCGCTTATGGAGAGTCAAATACGGCAAGAGGGACACCTGGCGCGCCTCCCTGGAAAATGCGGAGAGCGGTGAAATCACCGGCTTTGTGACCCTGAAGAAACTGATAGAGTTCTTGCAGAAGTTGGATAACGAGTTAGAGATCAAGGAAAGTAAAAAGCAGAATGGAGGTTAAGTGATAAAGACACCAATTTCAACAGCAGACTGTCAGGCTGTGCTTTTTTTGTCAGGAGGATGAAATGAAAAGGAAAACTTTGGTCTATGGCTTTTTTTTAGCCGTGCTAATTTTTAGTCCGCTGCTTGGCGGCTGCGGTAGAACACTCCAAGAATCAGAACCTACTGCCATCCCAACACAGGTACCGGAACCTACCGCCACCCCTACACAGGAACCGGAGCCTACTGCCGTCCCAACGCAAGAATTGGGTCAATGGACCCCTGTCACCCCATTGCCTGAGGAATTGGGATCTGGAGTGATACGCTGCAACGAGTCCCCCGACAGTTTCTATATAGCAGGTGGGGTTGTTGGAGAGGTGGAGACCTCTAATCGGACCTATCGCTATGATATCAAGACAGCGACCTGGCATCGATTGGCCAACATGCCCACACCGCTTCGTTTTTCTGGAATCACCTGCTACGAGGGGAAAATCTATATGGCAGGAGGTTGGGATATGGACATAATGGACGTTTTCTTAATCTACGATCTCCAAACAGACCAATGGAGCAGAGGTAGCCCCATTCCAGGACCGGTATGGGGTGCCGCGATGGGCGCCTGGGAGGGAAAACTTTACCTGGTGGGAGGTAACCGGGGTGAAAATAACCTCGTTTCCGAAAATAAGGTGGATGTCTATGACATTGCCACCCAGACATGGACCGCAGGTGGAGGAGCAGATATGCCCACCGCAAGCGGTTTCTATGCTCATGTACAGTCCGGGCCTTACCTGTATGTGGCGGGTGGTTTTTCTGGCGATTTCAATAAGAATATTAACCTTACCCAGCGTTATGATATGAGCACAAACACCTGGGAGTTAGGGCCAACCTTCACCAGCGCGCGGGCCTACGGTCAATTGGTCGCCACCAGTTCGCACCTGTACAGTGCAGGCGGAGACCTAAACGGTGGAGAAATCGCCGATATGACCAACATAATGGAAGTACTCGATCTGTCTACCTGGCCGGAAGGCAAATGGACAGACCTGGGTCGCCGGCTACCCGCCCCGAGCTTGTCTTTCTCCTCGACTTGCACGGATATCTTGACCGATGGAGAAATCTGGGAGGTGGGCGGTATGAATACTGATACCTGGCAGTTAACAAAAGAGGTTTACTACCTGCCCATCAACGATACGTGCCCGGACGAGTAAGACCAGGTACAATCGCAAACCAAAAAGGGTATGGGATCTGGATGTTGTCATCACCCGGATCTCATACCCTCTAGAGTCAAATGAAAAAAGTCTTTTGGCAATGACCTACTCTCCCGGGAGGTCGCCCTCCAAG
>CAYOOA010000088.1:0-6138 GCA_964405455.1 uncultured Anaerolineaceae bacterium
GGTCTGGCCGGTGACGTGCGGCAGGCGGCGCAGCCACCAGACGTGGTGCAGGCGGATATCCCCATTGCCCCAGTCGGCGCAGGTGACGCTGCGCGGCGCGCCGCTTAAATCCGGGTAGTGCAGCCAGGTATCGCAGCGGCTGGGGACCGGGCGCGGGTTGCCCCAGTCGTAATCGCTCTGCGAGTTGGGGGCGTAGTGGATCGAGCCGACCTCGGCCTGGCCGGGATTTTGCTGGTCGTAGCGCTCAAAACGCTCGAACAGGTTGGCCTCGCCGCTCTTGAAGCGGTAGACCCGGCGCAGGGTATCCTCGGCGCGGTGGCCGAAGGATTCGAGCATCTCACCCACGCCGCGCTCCGGGTTGAAGCCCATCAGCACGTAGCGGCGCGTGCCGTGGTTGGCGCCGGCCAGGGCGGGGGAGTTGCAGGTGAAGGCGCCCGGCCCGGCCATGCGGCTCTCGTAAAATCCGCCGTAGGGGAAGGCAAACATCCACACTTCGTCAATCTCGCCGGAGCTGACCCGGGCGGGGATGTTGAAGTCGGTCAAAATCCGGTTGTAATCCGCCAGGTCGGGGTCGTGGGCGGGCGCGGTATGGCGCAGCACCGCCAGTAGTTCATCCGGGGTGTACTGGTAGCCGTCCGCCTTGCGCGGGATGGCGTCCACCTCGAGCGTGTCGGCAACATGATAGCTGGCGAACCCACCGGAGCAGTCCGCCAGGGTGGCGGCGTAAGCCTGGGCCAACAGGACGGGCGAACTCCAGCCCATCACCTCCAGCAGCGGGCGGCCGCCCTCGGAGGGGATGCGCGGGTTGTAGATGATGAGCAGCACCGCCCGCTCCAACGGTGGGGGCTGGACGGGCGGCTGCGGGGTGGGTTCAGGATTGGGGGGCAGGGGAATGCTGCGGGTCGGGTTGAACAGGCCGTACAGCCAGTCCAGGAACTTTTGCAGCCAGGTTTTTTCGGGCATGGCGGGCTCAGCCCAGGTATTCGCGCAGTTGGCGGGCGCGCCGCGGATGGCGCAGGCGGCGCAGGGCCTTGCTTTCGATCTGGCGGATGCGTTCGCGGGTCAGGCCGAACTTCTGGCCGACCTCCTCCAGGGTGTAGACGCGGCCGTTTTCCAGTCCAAAGCGCAAGCGCAGGATGCGCGCCTCGCGCGGGGGCAGGGTTTCCAGCACGTCGCGGATTTTTTCCGTCAATAACTTGGAGTAGGCACTCTGGATGGGGGTGGGGGTCACCTGGTCTTCAACGAACTGGCCGAGCTCCGAATCCTCTTCGTCCTCGTTGATCGGGCTTTCCAGGGAAAGCGGCAACCAGGAAACACGCAGCATCCAGTCCACTTTGCTGGCCGGGACGCCCAGCGCCTCGCCCAGTTCTTCGTTGGTCGGGGCGCGGCCGAGTTTTTGCTCCAGCTCGTGCGTCTGGCGGTAGAGGATGCGGATGCGGTCCACCATGTGGACGGGCACGCGGATGGTGCGGCCCTGGTCGGCGATGGCGCGGGTGATGGTCTGGCGGATCCACCAGGTGGCATAGGTGGAGAAGCGGAAGCCGCGCTGGTATTCGTACTTTTCCACGGCCTTCATCAGGCCCAGGTTGCCCTCCTGGATCAGGTCCAGGAAGGGAACGCCGCGCCCGATGTAACGCTTGGCGACTGAAACCACCAGGCGGGTGTTGGCCTTGATGAGGTGTTCGCGGGCCTGCCTGCCGTCCGCCACCAGACGCTCGAGTTCGGCGCGGCGGGCAGCCGGGGTGCGGCCGTTGGTATGGCAGAGCTCAGCCTTGGCGGCCTTGCCGGCCTCAATGCGCTTTGCCAGGTCCTGCTCCTCTTCCATGTTGAGCAGCGGGACGCGGGACATTTCTTTCAGGTACAGTCCGATGGTATCGTCGGTGGAGATGGGATCCAGGTTGGCCAGGGTATCACTGCTGTCATCATCCAGCAGGTCGTCGGCTTCCTCTTCGATGTAGAGGTCCGCGCCGGGTTCCTGGTCGAGGATTTCAATTCCCTGGCGGCGCAGGAGGGTGAGGAATGTTTCACGCCGCTCAGCATCCCGGCTGACATCCGGGTCGATCTCGAAGAGATCTTCGGTGGTTAAATAGCCCTGAACGTCCGCTTTTTCAAGCAGCATGCTCAGAATCTCAATACTGCGTTTGCGCCTGCCCGGATTAGCCAATCAACCCCTCCTCCATTCAGCGCCGACCTGCGGCGCACTGGCCTAGGAAACGTGCTCGCACACGTTCAGGTTCAGGTTTTCGCCGCACACGCTGCACAGGCCCTTGCAATCCGGCTTGCACAGCGGGCTGATCGGTACTTCGACCAGCAAATATTCGCGCACCAGCCATTCCAGGTCAATATTACCGTCCTCGGGGACGAGCAAATTGGAATCGGAAGTGGAACGGGTGCTGAAGGCATACAACTCGCTGAACTGGGTATGTAGATCTATCTCACATTCGGAAAGACAGCGGACACATACGGCTTGCGTGCGCCCGCCAAATTCACCCTCAAAGAAGAGCCCCTGCGGCGTACGGTTGATGCGTACCGCGCCGCGAAAATCTTTTACCTCCAGCAAGTCGCCCGCCTCCAGCGGCGAAACGCCCTTGGGGGTCAGGCGGATTTCGGGAAATTCGAAGTGAATATCCCGGCTGTAACCGATGTTCTGGTTCAGCATGAATCCGATGTTAATCCGCAGGGGGTGGCGAGGAAGGCTCACTGGATAATTGTTAAGGCTTACAGGTATAATAGGAGGTATGGTTGCGCCTGAATCTTATATGTAGAAGATACCGGTAGGGGGCTCCCGTGAAACATTATAGCACAGGCTTTTAATCTCGTCAAGTATTTATGATTAATATGATAAAAAAGGAAAATATTCTGTGACAGACTTGCTCATCGCCACCACCAACCCCGGCAAGATCGTCGAAATCCAGGACCTGCTTGAGGGGCTGCCCTTCCGCCTGCACCTGCCGGCTGACCTGGGCATCCGGCTGCACGTGGAGGAAACCGGTCGGACCTACGCCGAGAACGCCGCCCTCAAGGCGCAGGCCTACTTCCAGGCCAGCCTGGCAGCGGGCAAGGCCGGTGGGATGCTGACCCTGGCGGATGACTCCGGGCTGGAAGTGGCGGCGCTGGGCGGCGCGCCGGGGCTGCATTCGGCGCGCTACTCCCCCCGGCCGGGGGCCAAAGATGCCGACCGGCGTGCCCTGCTGCTGGCCAACCTGGCGGATCAACCGCGGCCCTGGCTGGCGCGCTTTGTTTGCGCCGTGGCGGTGGCCGCTCCCGGGCGGGAGGTGCAGCTGGCCTTTGGCGAATGCCCGGGGGAGATCCTGCCGGAGGAGCGCGGCTCCAACGGCTTTGGCTACGACCCGATCTTCTACCTGGCCGGGTTGGGCCGGACGATGGCCGAGCTGACCCGGGCGGAGAAGAACACCCTCAGCCACCGGGCCCGGGCGGTGCATGCCGCGCTGCCGATTTTAAAAAAATATTTGTAGATCTTATACCGCGGCATATCGTGTACCCTTCGGGTAAGACGCGGAGAACGCTAAGAAATTTGAGTGTAAAAATTCTCATCTATTTCGCAAAAGCGTTATACAATTCCGAACTCTTTTGTGGTTAAATTAATGGGCGTTTTCATATTTTCAGGAAGATTTACCAAGTTGTGCTCCGTGTCCTCCGCGTTTCCGCGGTTAATATTCTGAACGTGAGGAAACATGTCCATCTTCGATCGCCAACGGTTGGATAATTCCACCTTCAAGCTGGATATTGAACGCATGCGGCGGGGGTGGTACACCGACAAGTACTTCACCAACATTGCCACCATGCTCACCATCCTGGGGGAGCAGGGCTACCAGTACGCCGGCCGCCATCCGCACCTGCCGGCCGGCATTCCGCTGGAAAAAATTACCACCGGCGAGCTGGAGGTGGAAATGCAGTGGTTCACCCGCCGTCCCGGCAAGACGATCGTGGTCGGTGTGGATAAATCCCTGGCGATGCTGCGCCACTGCACCGGCTACTGCGCCGACAACCTTTCCGAAGACGTGCAAGCCTGCTCGGACATCCGGTTTATCGATACCGCCGACCAATTGCAGGTCTGGGCGGTGCAGGACGGCAGCGTGGTGGAGTACAACGGCAACCCGCTGGAGGTGCAGCCGGTGCTGCGGGTGCGCGGCCGCTACCGCGACTTTGCCCACCTGGAGACCCCCACCCTGGGCATCCTGACCCGCTCCAGCCGGGTGGCCACCAACGTGTACGAGACAATTGTGGCTGCCCACGGCAAGCCGCTGCTCTTCTTCCCGGCCCGCTTTGACCTGCACGAAGCCCAGGCCGCCGACGGTTACGCCTACTCCATTGCCGTCCAGCGCTACAACCTGGATTATTCCAGCACCCTGGGGCCGTTCGTTTCCACGGATGCGCAGGGCGACTGGTGGGGCGGCCAGGGCGGCGGAACGGTGGCCCATTCGGCCATCGCCTGCTTCTTCGGCGATACCGCCGAGGCGATGCTGGCTTTCTCTCAAACCCTGCCGGCGGATATCGTCCGGATTGCCCTGGTGGATTTCAACAATGATTGTGTAACCGACGCCCTGCAGGTCTGCCGGGCCATGTTTGAGCGCTACCAGGCCCTGCTGGCGGCCGGCCAGCCGGAAGAGGCAGCCCGCTACCGCCTGTTCGGCGTGCGTTTGGATACCTCGGGCAGCCTGCGGGATGTGAGCGTGCCCCCGCTGGGCGACCCGGCCCTGGATATGGGCGTCACGCCGCGCCTGGTGTTCAACGTCCGCCAGGCGCTGGATGAAGCGTGGACGGCCTGGAACCTGCCCGCCGGGATCCAACCACTGGCCCGCCAGTACTGCCGGGAGGTCAAGCTGGTGGTTTCGGGCGGCTTCAACACCGAAAAAATCACCCGCTTTGAAAGCCTGGGTGTGCCGGTGGATATTTACGCCGTGGGCTCCTCGCTGTTCGACAACCACGGCCCGCGGGTGACAGATTACACCGCCGACGTGGTGCGGGTGAAGATCGACGGCCAATGGGTGGATATGGCCAAGGTTGGCCGCCGCCCGCTGGATAACCCGGACCTGGAACGGGTGTGGTAGTTACACATTTGAAAGAAAAAGAAAAAGCAAATCCCCCGTGCAGTGTGCGGGGGATTTTGATTCTACAGGAGAGGGGTTGAACGGGAAGTGAGGGTTTGCCGGTTGCGAATCAGCTTTCCACCACTTCAAAATCATAGGTGATTTCGGCCGTGGCGCGCAGGGTGGCAGCCACGGAGCAATACTTCTCCTCCGAAAGCTGGATGGCCTGGTCAGCCGCCTTTTCCGTCAGCCCGGTGCCGTGCAGTTTGTAGTGCAGGTGGATCTTTCGGAAGGTCCAGGGCGGGTCGGAATCCTGCTGGGCGGAGGCGGAAATCTCCAGGCCGGCCAGGGGCTGGCGCTTTTTGGCCAGGATTTCAACCACATCCACCGCGGTGCAGGCGGCCAATGCCACCAGCATCAGCTCGGAGGGCTTCATGCCCACCCCTTCATCCGGGGTGGAGAGAACCACCGAGTGCTGTGTCGAATCAATACCGACGAACTGTTTACCGCCAATCCAGCGGACGGTTGCATTGCTCATGAAAGCACCTCCTAGGGGTTCTTGTTGATCAGGTTGATGAGCTCCTGCACCATTTCCAGCCGCCTTTGCGGTTCATCCGGGCCGGGGGTGAGCAGGCAATCACTGGCATACTGCTCCAGGAAGGCCGCGCTGACGCTTTGCACCGCCGAGCGGATGGCAGTCAGCTGCTGCAGGATTTCGCGGCATTCACGCTCCTCGTTGAGCATGGTTTGCACACCGCGTACCTGGCCTTCAATCCGGCGCAGGCGGGACATTAACTGCTGTTTGGTTTCTGCGTTTTGAATTTTCATGACACTGCTGCTTTTCTGGCTGACACGCAGCCGGGCGGGATTAACCGCCTCAGGTGAAGCGTCCGCCGCCACCGGATCCGCAGGAGCTGGCGCCGGAAGAGGTCGTTCCACCCAGCGAGGCAAAGGTGGAAACCCGCTTTTTGGTCTCGGAGGAATGGCAGGCGGGGCACTCCTGGGGTTGGTCGGTCTGGCTGAAGGAGACGCGCTTCTCAAACCGCTCGCCGCAGGTTTTGCACTCGTATTCGTATAATGGCATGGA
>CAYOOA010000088.1:6238-8667 GCA_964405455.1 uncultured Anaerolineaceae bacterium
ACCCAGCGCGAACTGACCATCCACCTCAATAACGGCAACTGGTACCTGCGTCCCATCGAGGATGCCAACATCCTTGGCCCGGTGGATTACGGCTGGCAGCGCTACAACCTTTACCCGGATTCCTTCACCTTCGGCGAGGGCCTGCTGGCGGGCTCCTCCATCCCCGGCTCGCGCCGGCTGGTTTTCACCGGCTGGTCGCCGCAGTGGGAGGGCTTCTACGTCTCCAGCATGGGCGGGGCGGCTTATACCTTCCACCACGTGGGCGTGCATTACGTGGCCCTGCGCGGACGGGCACCCCAGCCCAGCGTACTGCTGCTCAACCACAAGGGCGGCGAAATCCAGGTCCGCCTGGAGCCGATCAACCACGAAACCCTGTGGACGGGGTACGCCAACCCGAAGGGGGAGCGGCTGATCGGTTTCTACGCCCTGCAGCAAGCCCTGTATGACCGCTACGCGGCGGAATACCCGGCCGGCAAGGTGCGCATTTTCTGCGTCGGGCCGGCCTCCGCCCTGACGGACAGTGGCGCCATCGGCTCCAGCCCGCTGCGCAAGGGGGAATTCAGCCCGGTGATTGACTGGGCCGGGCGGGGCGGGATGGGCAGCCGGCTGCTGCAGGAGCACAACGTGGTGGGCTGCGTCTTCGGCGGCGAGTGGGAGGATCCCGACCTGCGCGATTCGACCGAAATTGACGCCTACTTCATGGAGCATTTCGGCCAGAAAACCATCCAGACCGATATCGCCATGACCGAAAAATACCGCTACGTGCCGGAGTTTGAAACCGGCGGCACTTTTGGGGTCAACATGCGCGAGCTCGACGAGCGCATCATGAGCTTCAACTACACCAGCCTGTACGCCAGCGATGATGAGCGCCTGGCGCAGCACCGCCATTTCATCCTCGAACATTACCTGGCCCAGTTCAACGAGGAAACCATCAAGACCAAGTCCTTCCAGCACTGCGGGGAGCCGTGCGTGGTGGTCTGCAAGAAGCTGAAGGACCAGTACAAGAAGGATTTTGAACCCTACCAGGCCCTGGGACCGCTGGTGGGCGTGTTTGATCAGCGCGCCGCCGAGCCGCTGAATGATCACGCCGATGCGTTGGGGTTTGATTCCATCCAGCTGGGCGGCACCCTGGCCTGGATCATGGAACTGGTCGCCGATGGGCTGATCCAGCCGGAGGAGTACGGATTTCCGCCGGCCAGTGAGTTAAAGTTCAAGTTCACTGCCGACCCGCAGGGCTTTGATATCGTCAACGACAGCGCCCTGAATGCCCGCTACGCTGCGGCGTTGATGGATGCGATCCTGTTTGACCCGAAGGCGGCCCTGTTTCGCCAGTCCATCCGCCCGGCGGCAGCGGCGCTGGACCGCAAGCACAACATCCGCAGCGCGGACCGGGCGGTCTACCTGGCCCACGGCGAGGCGGGCTGCATGGTGCCCAACCAGTACTGGACCCCCGGCATGTTCAGCCCGATGGCGGTGATGGGCAAATATTACGTCTATTACGGGGCGGAATTCACCCCGCCGGAGAAGCTGGGCCGCAAGAACGTGGAGCGCATGGTGTACGAACTGTTTAACGATAACTCCGGGGTGTGCCGCTTCCACCGCAAGTGGGCCGAGGTGATCGTGGATGAAATCCTGGTGGCGCATTACGACCTGAAAGTGGATTACAAGGATCACCAGTTCCAAATTGCGCGCGCCATCCACGAGCGCGAGGGGTACAAGTCCATGCCGTGGGAGAGCGAGCGGGTGTATGACCTGATTTTGGGCTTTTTGGAGCAGTGGGAGCGGCGCGGGCTGGCCGACCCGGAACTGCAGTCCTGGCTGGAACGCTTCCGGGCGGATAAAAACGATGCCGCCCTGGCCTTCTGGAACGAAATCCAGGCGGGCATCCAGGCGGCTTTTGCGGCGGGTTCCGCGGCCATCCCGGACCAGTTAAGCAAGGCCCAGCAGAAACAATAAAAACCCATTTCACTACGGAGGGACGGAGGCTGCGGAGAAACCCGAATTATTTCGGTAGGGGTAAGGCTCGTCCTTACCCCGTGCATGATAAATCATCTGCGTCTATCGGCGTTTATCTGCGGATAAGGTTTTACCCCTTACCCCGGCCCTCTTCCGGAGGGCGAGGGTGAAAGATAAAAAAACGGCGGCCTTTCCGGGGCCGCCGTTTCAGATCATCCGGGCTTTATTTTTCCGCCGGTTGCAAGGCGATATGCTTTTCAAAAAGCATTTCGAGGGCTATGGTGTGGCTGCAGCGGCCGCGGGTGTGGAAGAAATCGCAATCGCACTGCCATTCCCCGTGGTTGTAGCTCACGGTGTGCGGGTTATTCTCGCCGCTGACCGTGATGGTGAAGCTTTCAAACTGGAACCGTTCGGGCTGCTGAGCGTACCGCTTGGCTTTCTCGATCTTGCCAATCATGCCATAGTCCATTGCG
>CAYOOA010000089.1:0-8570 GCA_964405455.1 uncultured Anaerolineaceae bacterium
AGGTGATGGTTGCCACCGATATTGCCGCCCGCGGCATTGATGTCTCGCAGGTGACCCACGTGATCAATTATGATGTGCCGGATACGGCAGTCGCCTACACCCACCGCATCGGCCGCACCGGCCGCATGGAGCGCCTGGGCACAGCCTTTACCCTGGCCACGCGGGATGACATCCAGATGGTACGCAGCATCGAGCGCCTGATCGGGCATCCGCTGGCCTGCCTGCAGGTGGAAGGCTTTGAACCCCTTTCGTCAGCGGAAAGGGCAGCCAGGCCTGCTCCCCCCGCAACCCCGCACCGGCCGGGTTTTCGCACCCTGCCCGGGGAACACTTCCAGCGGCGCGAAAGTCCTGCAACCAACCGCTCGTAGCGCCAATCCTGAATTTTCTCATCGCCCTCCGGTGGAGGGCGATGGTTATTGAAAAAGCTGGATGGTATATGTTATGATCAATCCGCTTTTTCAATTCCTTTTTCTACGTCACCGCAGTTACATCCCGGAGTGCAAGGTTGTCCCATGAATCGTCTGCGCAACATTTATCACGAATTCCCGCGTAAATTCTGGATCGTCGTTTCGGTCATGTTTATTGACCGGGTCGGCGGTACCCTGTTATTCCCGTTCTTCTCGCTCTACATCACCCAGAAGTTCAATGTGGGTATGACCCAGGCCGGGGTGGTGCTGGGTCTCTTCTCCATCTTTGGCCTGGTCGGGCAGATGATCGGCGGGGCGCTGACGGATAAGTTCGGCCGGCGCAAGCTGATCCTCTTTGGCCTGGTTTTCAGCGCGCTCAGCACCCTCTCGCTCGGCCTGGTTAATAATTATGCCGCCCTCATCCCGCTGGCCGCCCTGATCGGCACCCTGTCGGATATCTCCGGCCCGGCCCATCAGGCCATGATGGCTGATATCCTGCCCGAGGAGAAACGCCAGGAGGGCTTTGGCATCATGCGCGTCATCGCCAACCTGGCCTGGATCATCGGCCCGACGGTCGGCGGTTTTGTGGCCGGCAAGTCTTACCTGGCCCTCTTCATCATCGACGCGACGGTCAGCTGCGTGGTGGCGGTGTTGTTCTACTTTCTCGTCTCCGAAACCAAGCCCGAGCCGCATCCCGGCCAGAAACCTGCCGGTGTATTTGAAACCTTCAAGGGGTATGCGGCGGTTTTCAAGGACCGCGCCTATATTGCCTTCATCCTGGTACTGGTCCTGATGGGGCTGGTCTACGGCCAGATGTACAGTTCACTCTCGGTCTACCTGCGTGATGTACATAATATCCAGGCCCAGGGCTACGGATTTCTCATGTCCACCAGTGCTCTGACGGTCATCCTGTTCCAATTCTGGGTCTCCCGGCAGATCAAGCACTCCCCGCCGTTTCTCATCATGGCCCTGGGGGCGGCTTTCTATGTCTTCGGCTTCGGCATGTTCGGCTTTGTCTCGGTCTTCTGGCTCTTCGCCCTGGCGGTGGTGATCATCACCATCGGAGAGATGCTGGTCAGCCCGACCATGCAGGTGCTGACGGCCCACTTTGCCCCGGAGGAGATGCGCGGCCGCTACATGGCCGTTTTCGGCTTTGCCTGGATGCTGCCCTCGGCCGTTGGCCCGGGCGCAGCCGGCCTGATCATCGACAACCTCAACCCCAACCTGCTCTGGTACTTGGGCGCCGGGTTGTGCGCCGTTTCGGTGTTCGGCTACCTGCTCCTGCATGCCCGCCTGGGCAAATCGCAGCGCTTCACCCCATCCGAGGCTGTGGAGGAAGGATGAAATCTTCGCCATCCCACACCGGGCGGGGATATGCCGCCGCCTTTGCCGCGGCTGTCTTTCTCTCCACCACCTCCATCCTCATCCGCCACCTGACCCTGACCTACCAGTTACCACCCCTGGTGCTGGCCTTCTGGCGGGCGCTGTTCGTAGCCCTCACCCTGCTGCCTGTGTTGGTCGTAGCCCGCCGCGTGCAAGTGAATTCCGGTCTGGCGCACCTCAAGTACCTGACCCTTTACGGCCTGGTGCTGGCTGTCTTCAACTCGCTCTGGACGCTTTCGGTTGCCCTGAACGGGGCTGCCGTGGCTACCGTGTTGGCCTATTCCTCCACGGCCTTCACCCTCCTGCTCGGCTGGCTGATCCTCAAGGAAAGCCTGACGCCGATCAAACTGCTGGCAGTGGTTCTCAGCCTGGCGGGCTGTACGCTGGTCTCCGGCGCCTGGAACGCCGCCGCCTGGCAAGCCAACCTGGGCGGGATCCTGGCCGGGATCGGCTCCGGGTTGGGCTATGCCGCCTACAGCCTGATGGGCCGCTCGGCGGCGGATCGCGGCCTCAACACCTGGGTGACCCTGCTCTATACCTTTGCCTTCGCTGCCCTTTTCCTGCTCAGTTTCAACCTGCTTGGCGGGGGTGTGCTGCCCGGCGCTGCCGCCAAACCCGCCGACCTGGGCTGGTTGGGCACGGCCTGGCAGGGTTGGCTGGTTTTATTCCTGCTGGCTGCCGGCCCCACCCTGGCCGGGTTTGGTTTCTACAACATCGCTCTCAGCCACCTGCCGTCCTCCATCGCCAACCTGGTCGTCACCTCCGAGCCGGTTTTCACCGCCGTTATCGCCTACTTCCTCTTTGGCGAGATGCTGACCGGCATCCAGATCCTCGGGGCAGGCTTGATCCTGGGCGGGGTGGCGATCTTGCGCTCCTTTGATCTCTGGCAGGCCCGGCGGGAACGCCTGGCGCTTTCGTAACCAGATCAAAATCGGTTCTTGTAATCCGGGTCAAAATTTTATACTATAAAGCTGTCAATAAACCCCTTGGATGATGTTATTGTTGCGGGAAAATTAGCCATCCCAGCATCCTTCATTCCCCCAATACTGGTTGAATTCCCAAATCACTATTGAATCCACCCGCCTCGAATGGAAAGGGGGACTGTGGGGAATCCTTGCGACGCGAAGCGGGAATCAGGTTCTCGTTGTGAGGAGGAAACCATGAAAGCTTGGAATCTTTTTGTAACCTTCCTGGCCTGCCTGGTCTTGTTGGTAGGCACCTTTCATACAGGGGTGGCCCAGGAGGGCGGCCCAGAGAGTAACATACAAGTGAAGGATGCGAAAACCATTGCTCCGGGGGCTATTGGTGTTCAAGGCCGTTTGACTAATGCCGCCGGGGTGCCATTGAATGGCAGTTATACGTTCATATTCAGCCTGTATGAGACGGTGGATGCGGTTGATTCACTCTGCTATGACCTCGTGGAAACCACCGTGACCGACGGCCTGTTTTCAAGCTACATGGATTATTGCTGGGATGACCTGACCGGTCAAAAAGTTTGGCTCGGAATCAAAGTTGGAGGGGATCCCGAAATGACCCCACGCCAGGTGATTTACCCGGTTCCCTACGCCATCACCCTGGTTCCGCGGGCTCAAATGATTGCCACAACGGATCGGGTATTGACTCTTTCCACCTCTCATGCCACTGGAACAACCCTTATGGTCGATGAGTCGGCCACAAGTGGGGTGAATTATGCGGTCAGTGCTTCTTCCCATTCCCCCAGCGGTTTTGCCGGGTATTTTTACAACTACAGTTCTGGCACGGCCGTGGCGGGGATCAGTGTCGGCGGTCCTGGCGTAACAGCCAATAGCCTGGGCACAGCCCTGGTTGCCACCAGTGCAACCGGCTCTTCTGTTTCACTGGAAGGCACCGGTAAATTAACCAGCACGGCTGAATCCTCCATCTGGATTAGTGGAAATGATGCCCGTCCTTATGGCGCAGGCGATACAACCACTGTCAATTCGGATTCGATTGGCGGAGCCTATATCCGCAAAGGTGCTGCGGCGGGTACTAAAAATATTGTCCTGCCCATCACCATCCCTGGCCCGCTCTATGGCCAGGATGTGAAGATCACCGGACTGGATATCTACTGGCAGGGATCGACCGAATTTGATACGATCATGGTTGTCCTCATGCGCCGGCAGACAGGCACCTGTCCTTCCTGCTACGTGAATATCCTCGATTCCCGGCCGGCGGGCGGCTTGGTCTGTGATGCGTCAAACCACTCCACCGGCTGCGTCGAACAATACAACCTTGTCAACAACAATGTGATCACCAGTACCTCGGGCATCCTCTACCTGACGTTGGAGCTGGCTTTCAACAGCGACACCTCCTGGATCGACCTGGGTGGCATCCGCCTGACCCTGGAACACAAATAAGGCAGGTGAGCCGTGAAACTCATCCGCAAGCTTCTTCCCGGGATTATCGCATTGCTCCTGCTGACCACCGCTGTGTGGGCCATGACATCGGCCAATTTTGCTCTTCCCTGGCACACCGGTTTGATGGGCAGCGGTGGGGCAGGCCAATCCACCCATTACGCAAGCAACCTGACGCTGGGTCAGACGGCTATTTCCCTTGCCGGAAGTCCAAATTACCTGGTTGGCATGGGTTACTGGGCAGGAGTCAGCCCTGGTTACCCGATCTTTTTACCCATCGTCATCCGCTGATCCGGCACCTGGCGAGCCAGGTTGGATTTGTTCTGTCCGGCCCATGCTTTGATTTTGGATCCTGGAAAAATCAATGGTGTTCACCCAACTTCCAGGAATGTGATCTGGAAGAAGTGTTTCGTTTTCCTCGCCATGCTTATATAATAATCACCATAATCAGGAGGTGTGAGTGACACGGGTTTCGTTGCTGGATGGTGGTGAATACAATTCAAGTTGGATCAGCGACTTTTATGACCAGGCGCACGCCTGGTGGGGGGATGATCCGCAGGAGCCGGGGGTTCACCTGTCCCGCGTGCAGACCGTGGCGCGCCTGGCTGGTCCCGGGCCCTGGCGCATCCTGGAGCTGGGAGCGGGCGCCGGGCATTCGGCGGCTGCCCTGGCAGATGCCGGCCACGACGTGACGGCCGTGGAACTCAGCCCCAGGCGGGCCAGCGCGGCAAAGAACCTGGCCGCTATTCCCCGCAGAGGTCGTATGACCGCGGTCGAGGCTGATTTCTTCACCTTCCATTTGGAGGGCCGCTTTGACCTGGTCTGCTGCTGGGAAACATTCGGACTGGGTGCGGATGCCGACCAGCGCCACTTGCTGCGCCGTATTGCGCAGGATTGGTTGACGCCGCAGGGCTGCGCCCTGCTGGAGGTCTACAATCCCTTCAAACCGGCTGCCCAGGCTGGCAAGGACATTCACCTGGATCCCTTGCCCGGTGTTCCCGGCTCGGTGGAGATGATCGAGAAGACACACTTTGACCCATTGCACGGCCAATGGACGGATGAGTGGGTGCCTGTCGAACACCCGGAAAACGCCCTGGCCCAGACCATCCGCTGCTACAGTGTGCCGGAATTCCAACTGCTGCTGGAAGGCACGGGCTTGCGCATGGATCATCTGGAAGTGAACGGCGAAGCGTTGGATTCTTGCTCCAATGAAATCACGCCGGGTGGACCACTCCTGGAAGCCTGGTCATACCTGGTACGTCTACGACCTGAGGATCAATGAACCCCATGAAGCCGCTTCTCCCCGGTGTGCGAATACTGGAAGCCGTTTTTCACCTGCTGCCCCAACTGCATATTGCCAATATGTCCCCGGAACAGGTCAGGAAAAGCCAGGTGCAGATAATTCCGAGTTTTTTCTTTACCGACCTGGCCCTGGGTGGAATCCAAAAAGGCGTCAAGGCGCAAGACCGCACGATCCAGGGGCCGGGCGGCCGCCTGCCTCTGCGCATCTATACGCCCGGGTCTGCCGTTACAGCCCCCCGGCCGCTGGTGATCTACTTCCACGGCGGCGGCTGGGTGCTCGGCAGCCTGCGCATGGGGGATTGGATGTGCAGCACGGTTGCCCGGGATGCAGATGCCGTGGTGATTTCGGTGGATTACCGCCTCGCCCCCGAACACAAGTTTCCCGCCGGCCTGGAGGATTGCTATGCAGGATTGGTCTGGGGCAGCGATAACGCTGCCTCGCTGGGGGCTGATCCGCACAGAATCGCTGTCATGGGCGATAGCGCCGGGGGCAACCTGGCAGCGGTGCTTTGCCTGCTGTCAAAAGAGCGCGGCGGGCCGCAGATCTGCCACCAGGCCTTGATCTACCCCGCCACGGACGGCAGCATGTCCAGCGAATCCTGCCAGGTCTTTAAGGATGGGGCAGTTTTATCCGTCGCCGATATGCAAGCCTTCTTTCGTCACTACCTGGAACCCGGCATCGATCGGTTGGATTGGCGGATCTCCCCCCTGCATGCCACGGATCACGCAGGGCTTCCCCCTGCAATGATCATTGTGGCCGGCCGCGATCCGCTGCATGATGAGGGCGTGCTGTATGCTGAAAAACTGGCCCGGGCCGGGGTCCCCGTGATCCTCAAGGACTACCCGGACATGCCGCATGGTTTTGCCAGCTCCCCTCTCTTGTGCCGGGATACCAGGCCGGCATTTTATGAAATCACCCGCGCCCAGCGGGCGGTATTTTATAAATAACGTGAATTCGGGATAAGCTCAATTCGGTAAGCTGTCATCCTGAGCGGAGCGAAGGATCTGAATTAGCAAAAGGAAGATGCTTCGGGCCAAATAACGGCCCTCAGCATGACATAACAAGTGCTGTTTTTGTTATCCCGAACTGATGTTAAATAGCAACCGCTGATGCAGGAGGGATCACGGTCTGCTTGGTGAGATGACTCGTAGTATTTCTTCATGTTCCTGTGGTAATGGTTTCAAGAAAAGAGGAACACCATGACTGTCTTGAACCGGATTGCCTTCTTCCAACACCGCCGGGATGAAATCCCCAACGTGTTATTGGGCCGCGAGCTGGCTGAGATGGAAGATCGGGCCGGGCTGGATGAAATTGCCGCCCATCTGCGCGACCCTAATGCCAACGTGGCCTCCGACTGTCTGAAGGTGCTCTACGAAGCCGGCTACCTGCGCCCGGACCTGGTTGCGCCGTACGTGGAGGATTTCCTGGCGCTGCTTACGCAGCGCAACAACCGCCTGGTGTGGGGTGCCATGATTGCCCTCGGTTTGATCGCCCCCCTGCAGGCGGAGCGCCTTTTCGCCGAGCGTCAAAAAATTATTGAAATCATGGCCAACGGCTCGGTCATCACCGTGGATAACGGCATCCAGGTGTTGGCGGGCATCGCCTCCACCGCGGAGGAATACACCCGGGAAATCTTCCCTATCCTGCTCCAACACCTGCGCACCTGCCGGGAGAAGGAAATCGCCCAGCACGGCGAGCGGATTTCAGCAGCGGTCAATGATGCCAACCGCGCCGCCTTCGTGGAGGTGCTCGCCGCCCGCCTGCCCGCTTTGACCGAATCCCAGGCTGCCCGCGTGCGCAAGCTCATCCGCAAGGTATAATTCTGCGGATATTTCAACCAATATCTCTGTGACCTCTGAGCCTCTGTGGTTCAATAATGAAAGGATTCCCGATGCCAAATCCACCCATTCTCACCGGAACCACCCTGGCCGTGTTGATCTGCAACCGGGCTGATTCAATTCTCTCCACCCGCTTCCCGCAGGTGGAGGTAGCTTTTGAGGGCTTTACCGGTGAAAAGCATAGCGGTTTTACCCGCCCTGCTGACAGCCGCACCCCCTACTACACCCGCGGGACGCCTATCCGCAACACCCGCCAGGTGACCATCCTCTCCGCGGAGGAGATGGCGGAAGCCGCCCGCAACCTGGGCATCCCGGAAATCCTGCCGGAGTGGATCGGGACCAACTTGCTGCTGGCCGGCATCCCGCGCCTGACGCAACTGCCGCCCAACACCCGCCTGGTGTTCGAAAGTGGGGCGGTGCTGGCTGTGACCTCCGATAATTATCCCTGCAAATATGCCGGCAAGTCGATAGCGGAAGCCGTCGGCCGCCCGGAACTGGCTGATCTTTATCCCAGGGCTGCCATGGGGTTGCGCGGCGTGGTGGCGGTGGCGGAACTGCCCGGCCTGATCCGTGAAGGGGACAGCGTGACGGTCCACCTTGGCCGCCAGACGCTCTACACGGTTGAGTAACCGGGGCCAGGTACATCAAATTGACTGGTCGCAGGGGGTGATCCGTTTTTATTGTCTGCGACCATCTACCCCTTCGGGGTACTTTGCGTAATCTACGGATGCTGATAGAAATAAAAAAGAATTCAGAAATCTCCGCAATTTCTGAATTCTTTTCGTATTTTCAGTTTTTTTCCGTTACCTTCCGTGAAAATCCATGGTCATTTTTTCCCCGGCCAGGGTGTTGATCTCCATCAGGCAGCCGGCCAGCACCAGGATCTCGCCAAGCATTTCCAGCGATTCCTTGATCAAAATTCCGGCGGCAAACGTGTTCTGCCCCACCGCCAGGTTGATCTGCAGGTACTGCCCGCCGAGCGCCCCGACCAGCAGCAAGAACAAGCCCGCCCCGATCCACAGCCGCGAGATGCCGTCAGTCCGCCGGATAAAAAAGAAGAAACCCAAGCACAGGCTGATGAAAATGACTCCCAGCGGCACGCAAACCAGGAAGGATTTGACGAAGATGGTGTGGTAGATCACCTCGCGCAGGTCAGCCGCCTCCTCCAGCGAAAGCAGGGCGAAGAAACCGGCAAAGACCGGCCAGAAGAAGCCCCAGCGGGGCTGCTTCTGCAAGCGCCGGATCACCAGCGCTGCCAGGGCAATCG
>CAYOOA010000090.1:0-8279 GCA_964405455.1 uncultured Anaerolineaceae bacterium
GTTTTTTCCATGTCAAAGTAACGCAGCCCGGCATGCCGGTATTGTACAGGCCAGGTGCCCTCTTTTGATCGCTTGGATTGTAGGATTTCAACTGCTTCTTCCAGCCTTTTATCCGGTTCTGCCCCCGCTCGTTGAAAATAATCCAGGGCTCGATAGATGTTGTAAAACCAGCGGTCGGGATACGAGAAGTGCAGGAATTTTTCACTAATCATTTCCCCTGTCCGGCTGGAGCGAAACAAGCGGTGCTGTAAAAGCAGCTCCAGGGCTCGCCCTTCCGCTATCCGCAGTTCGGCGGCAAGAGGATTCCCGCCAATCTCCAATACCTGACGGATGCCTTCCAGGACATTCATGGTTGTATGGAAAGAACTGTGGTGTACCCCCTTTTCCCGGCCCAGCCGGCAATTCCAACCGCCATCCGCCATCTGCGTCTGCAAAACAAAGGCCGGCAAGGCATCCAGGCGTGGATCCGCAAGCTGGAAATAAGTTCCGAGTTCAAGCGCCATTCCAACCAGGCATAAATCCAACCGTTCCAAGTGATACTTGAACTTTGGATCACCTGGCAGTCCAAAAAAATGATCCAGGATGATTTCCACTCCTCGCCGGGCAGACGGCTGATCCTGTGGTAAGCCAATTTCCACCAGGCCGAGCAGGGTATACGTCGAGGAGACCCACTTCGGCGAATACACACCCCCTCCCCAGATGCCATCCTCCGCTTGATAAGACATAAAGGCTGATCCCCAGCCTTCTTTGGCAGTTTTCATCCTTTCAGCCTGCCACTCCGCCTCCGGCGCATCCAGCAGGTCTCGCATCACTTGCCAGCGGATCGCAGGATCTCCCTGCATCAGCCATTCCAGTACAGCCAGATTAAAATCGCTCATTCCATTATCCTTGGCTTGCGTTTATTTTCTACAATCCCATCTTAACAATTCCGTAATCATTGTACGGTTTTTTGGAGTAAAAAACACCTTGCAATTCTGGCTGAATGCCTTATGATAATAAATACACTCAACAAGGAGGAATTCATCCCAGTTATGCCAAAACGATTGATCCTGGTAGCCGGAAATATTGGCGCCGGTAAAACATCCCTCACCGAACGGCTTGGGGCGCGAATGGGCTGGCGCACTGCTTACGAATCTGTGGCGGATAATCCCTACCTGCCTGATTTTTACGCCGATATGCGGCAATGGTCTTTCCATCTGCAGGTCTTCTTCCTTGGTCACCGCGCCAAACAGCACCTGGAGCTGGCCAACGATCCGCGTTCGGCTATCATAGACCGCAGCATCTATGAAGATGCGCATATCTTTGCCCGCGCCTTGCACCACCTGGGCAACCTGAACGAGCGGGATTACGGATCCTACCGCCAGGTGTACGAAATGGTCGTGCGCACTCTTCCAGCCCCGGCTCTGCTCATCTACCTGAAAGCCCCGGTTTCTGTTCTTATAGAGCGCATCCGCCAGCGGGCTCGCTCGATGGAAACCGGTATCGATGAGGATTACCTGAAATTACTCGATTCGTTTTACGAAGAGTGGCTTGCATCTTTCGATATCTGTCCGGTCCTTACCATCCGAACAGATGACCTGGATTTTGTTCACCACCCGCATCACCTGGATACCGTTGTCCAACGCATCCAGGAAAAATTAAGCGGGAAAGAAGAAATAGTCTTCTAAATTGGTTATCGTTTTGTAGTTTCATGCTACAATTCAATCAATCTTATCTCATGGAGATAGTCTTCAAAGGAGCATCTTATGGCATCAATTCTTGAGCAGGTAGTCACCCATTTGGAATTCCTGGGGTACCAAATCACCCGCGAAGAGAAGTTCGTCCGCGCAAAACATGAGAAGAATCTAAACCTCGTGGTTCAGAGCTTCAATAGCGGCGTCCTCTTTACAGCCTTCCTCAGCTCCAACGACCTGGCTAAACGGGATATGTTGGGGTTCCTGGAATGCGCCAACACCATGAACCAGAAAGCGCTTATTCCCCGCTTCTACAAGGACAAGGATGGCGACCTGGTAATCGAAGCCTGGTATCCGCACATCTACGACCGCGGCCAGTTCGGGCTCTTCATGGAGCAATTGAACAACGATATGCGCCTCGTTTTCAACGATGAAATCGGGTTCCCGCGCTACTGGGCCTAATTTCTCACCCCATCAATCAACGCCCCGGCCAATACCGGGGCGTTCTTCTTCCGGATGCCATGGGGAGGGACCTGATGGATGAAAAGCTGATCGCTCGCCTCCGGATCACCCGGGGGGATATCACCCGCCTACAGGTGGATGCCATTGTTAATGCCGCCAATAACAGCCTGCTGGGCGGCGGTGGCGTGGACGGCGCCATCCATGCAGCTGCCGGCCCTCAACTGCTGGAGGAGTGCCGCAAATTGGGTGGTTGCCCGACCGGCGAAGCCCGCCTGACCGGGGGATATCAGCTACCCGCCAGGTACATCATCCATACGGTGGGGCCGGTCTGGATGGGCGGCACTTTTGCAGAAGGGGAAAAACTGGCCTGTTGCTACCGAAATTCGCTGCAAATCGCACTGGATCACCAATTCCAGGCGGTTGCGTTTCCATCCATCAGCACCGGGGCGTACGGTTTTCCAATCCACAAGGCCTGTCCCATCGCACTGACTACCGCACTTGAATTTCTCTGTCAGGCAGATTTTCCCCGGCAGGTCATCTTCGTATGCTACTCCCTCGCCGATCTGGAAGTCTATCAAACAACCTGGGCAAAGCTCCAGGCCGGGTAAGGGCTTGACCGCTGGTGAACACCTGCCGATAAAACAAAACCAACGACAGGTTTTTCAATAACCCAAGATTTCCTTAGGGTTAATCCTTCGTAAGTGTTGTATGATGAAATATAGCCTCGACAAACAGGGTCTTCGCACCCTGGTTTTGTCATTATGCAACCATTTTGGACATATTCCGTATATCATTGTAGACACTCAGAAAGAGGAACGACTGGTGAACGCCGCTGAACAAGAATGGCTGGATCTGGCCCGTAAGGGTAATGACGAAGCCTTCACCTGCCTGGTTGAAATCTATCAAAGACCCGTCTATAACCTGTGCTACCGTATGCTCGGCAATCCGCAGGAAGCCGAAGATGCGGCCCAGGAGACATTCTGGCGGGCTTATCAGGCACTGCATCGCTACGATCCGCAGCGGTCGTTTGCCACCTGGCTGCTTTCGATTGCCGCTCATTATTGCATTGATCTGCAGCGCCGCCGGCGCGTTCCGGTCCTTGAGTTGGATGACTTGCTGGCTGAAATCGTCGCCGATCCAACTCCGGACCCGGAGGACAGCCTGATGCAAAGCGATGAGCAGCGCCGCGTGCGCCAGGCCCTGAATGCATTGAACCCGCAAGACCGGGCGGCCATTGTCCTGCGCTACTGGTATGACTTTTCCGAGGAGGAAATTGCCCAATCGCTTTCCCTTTCGGTCAGCGCAGTCAAGAGCCGCCTGCATCGGGCCCGGTTAACCCTGGCGAATCGATGGAACCAGGCCGGGAACGTTCCTGAAGCAGAAAGGAAGGAATATGTCTCACGAGCTGTATAAATCCTGGATTCTTGCTGATACTCCCTTGACGGTGGAGCAGGAAACAGATCTCAAAAGCCACCTGCTGACCTGCGCGGAATGCCGCAAAGTCGCGGAAGGCTGGCGGGGCGCTCGTCAGCAATTGAGGGGGGCCGGCTATGCCAACCCTGCGCCGGGTTTCGGTGAACGCTGGAAGAAAACCCTGGCAGAACGGCGGTTGGCCAAACAAAAACGGAACACCCGCTGGCTGCTGTTCGGCCTGTGCATCGGCGCCCTCCTCTCGCTGGGCTCGCTGGTTTTCGTACTGAGCCACACCTCTGCCTTGCTGGATTGGCTGGTTACAGTGATCGCCTCAGTCCAAAGAACCGAAGCCTGGGCCCACCAGTTTTACCTGGTTTTGAGTACCTGGTTGGGTAACCTGCCGGGTTTCTTCGGTCCGCTGGTCATCCTGCTGGTTGCCAGTTCCGGCTTTGCCTTCCTCGTCATCCTGTGGGTCTCCATCTACAAGAAACTTTCCGTCCAAGGAGTACCTGAACTATGAAATCCATTTATAAAATCGCCTTCATTTTCCTGGCCGTTATGCTTGGTCTGGCCGTGATTGGCAGCCCGGCCCTGGCGCAGTCCAATCCCTGCCCCACCGACCTGATCAACGGGAGTTGCACCATCCGCTCTGGCGAAGTCTTGAACGGGAATATGTCCCTGTTCAACAGCGATCTTGTCATTGAAGACGGTGGCCGATTGAATGGTAATCTTGATTCTTTCAACAGCAACCTGCAGATCGATGGACGCATAACCGGGAATATCAGCACCTTTGGCGGAGACCTGACCATAGGCGCGAGCGCCAGTGTGAATGGGAATGTGGATGCCGTTTTTTCCAACACCACGATTGCGGATTCCGCCAAAATTCTGGGCAACCGCACCCTGGTGGATCGCAACGGCGTGACCAACCCAAGCAACTGGAATGTGCAGCGAACATCAGGCAGCTTCCTGGGTCGATCCCTGTGGTTGTTCTTTATCGCCCTCTCCCTGGCCGCACTGGGCCTGATTTCAGTCCTGATCTTCCAAAAACCGGCCGAACGGATGGTGGAGTCCATCACGACCCGCCCGTGGATTGCCTTTGCTCTCGGCCTCCTGTTGTGGATCTCACTACCCTTTGCCCTGGTCTTGATGATCGTTACCATCATCTTGATCCCGGTGGCGCTGGCAGCCGTTCTTCTACTGCCCATCGTAATTGTCTTTGCCTGGGTGGCAGTAGGCATGATGTTGTGCCAGTTGATCACCGGGCTGCTGAAATGGGACTGGTCACCGGCTGTGGATGCCGCTGTTGGCACCCTGCTGTTGACAATCGTCGCCGGATTGCTGCTCTTCATCCCTTGCGTCGGCTGGATCTTCCTCTTCATCTTCCTGACCACTGGCATGGGCGCATTCATCATGCTGTTCATGAAGTTTAGCACCCCCCCGGTCGCAACTCGCCCGGCAGCCCCGGTTGCTCCCGCCGCCCCGGTCCCGCCCACCCCGCCGGTTGAATCCGCTCTGCCCACTCCTCCTGCCCCAGCCCCGGCGGACAAAGTTGAAGTGACCCCAGAAATTCCTGGAGAACCTACCTCAAGTGCAGTTATTTCCGATCTGTTCCCGGAACCACCGGCAGAACCTGACCAGCCGGAAAAGCCGGCCGGTAATTAATTCTCCTCCCAACGGGGAAAGAAAAAGCCCCCGCTGGATAAATAACCAAAGGAAAAAGAAAATGAAACCCTTGCTTTCGATCCTTTTCATCCTGACCCTGACCGTATCATTGGCCGGGTGCATCCAAATCAATCCCAATCCCACTTCCGAGCCGGGCGAGGTCACCACCCTCACCATCAACGAAGCCGCGCCCGAAAACAACGGCTCCACCCCGCGCCTGACCCTGGGGATGGGCGCCGGTAAATTAACCCTCTCCCCCGGCGGTTCCGCCTGGGTGGAAGGCAGCGTGATGTTCGACGTAGTGGATTGGAAACCGGAGATCGTCCGCACAGGCAGCAATCTTTCCATCCGCCAGCAGGCCAACGTCAGCGTGCCCTCCGGGCGCAGCTACAAGAATGATTGGAACCTGAAGCTGGGCAATATCCCGATGGAACTTGCCCTGGAATTGGGTGCCTATGAAGGCAGCATGGATCTCTCGGGCGTCCCGCTCACCCGCCTGGAAATCTCCGACGGCGCCAGCAAGAACGAGGTGGTGTTCAACTCGCCCAACCCGCAATCCATGGCTCGCTTTACCTACAAGACCGGCGCATCGGATGTGACCCTGAAGGGATTGGCCAACGCCAACTTTGCTGTCATGGATTTTGAAAGCGGCGCCGGCTCCTACACCTTGGATTTCAGCGGCGGAACCCTGCTGCAATCTGCTGATGTCCGCATCTCCTCTGGACTGAGCTCGATCAAAGTGATCATCCCCAAGGGTGTTCCAGCCAAGGTCAGCGTCAGCGGCGGACTGAATAACGTCCAGCCCATGGGCACCTGGACCGTCACCAACAACGTCTATGAAGCATCGGGCAGCGGCCCCGCTCTCACGATCAGCGTGGACATGGGCGTTGGCAGCCTGGAGCTGATTTCTCAATAAATTGATGTTACTTTTGAAACGGCGGTTGAAATGACCGCCGTTTTTCATTTAATAAATTGAATTGCAGGTTGGCCAAAATCTTCAAATGCATAATCAAGATATAATGAATGCAATTATCCGTTCTTGCTTTATCTTGATTGGAAGAAGATGTTTTCTGATCCGGCTGGTCCAATCGAACATTTTTCATGGGGTCGTTTTGTCATCTGCGGTAAGGAACATTCCAGGCAGGAAACAAAACTTGGGGTTGGCAAAGATATCCGCTTGATCCAGCAGGATGTAACCGAATGGAAGGAACGGAAAGGGCATTTGCTGACGCTGGAAATGATCACCGGTATCTGGGAACAGAAAATAGAAATCCTGGTCATCGGGAACGGTGTCAACGGCGCCCTGGAATGCCCCGCATCAGTCATCCAGGGGATCCAGGCCCGGGAAAACATCCAGGTGGTGATCGCTAAAACACCGCAAGCCTGCGAGCTTTACAACCGTCTTTATAAGCTCGGAAAACGGGTCGCTTTGCTGGCACACGGCACCTGCTAATCAACAAGGGATATCGTGAGTATAACTTCGGGATACCCGGAAAGGGATTTATGAATCACGACGAAACCATCAAACACAACTCCGCCCCGCCGCTGGTGAATGTCTACGGCTCACATCTGCAGATGGGTCAGCAAATTGGAGAAGCCTGCCGGGAACTGGTCAGGCACAGCATTCATAATGCACGCGTGCTGATTGATTCCACTCGCGAACACCTGCAATTGGATTGGGACGGCGCCTGCATCCAGTCCCGCAAGTACATTCCCTTCATTGAAGAACGCTACCCGCAATATGTAGATGAAATGGAAGGGATTGCCCAGGGTGCCGGGGTGGATTTTGTTGAAGTGGCCGTAGTGAATGCCCTCGAAGCCGTATCCATGGACGCCCTGCACCTGACCAAGTGCACCAGCTTCGCTGTCAATGAAACCCGCACTGCCAACCGGCATGTGCTGGTAGCCCATAATGAAGACTGGCTGCCCGAAGATGAACCCGACATCTACATCATTCATGCCACCCCGGATAATGAGCCACCTTTCCTGGCCATGACCTACGGCGCCTTGCTGCCCAACATCGGCTTGAATGCCCTGGGAATTGCCCAATGCTGTGATTCAGTCTACCCGGCCGATACGCGCATTGGCACGCCGCGCGTCGTTGTCTCCCGGGCGGTATTGGCTGCGCGCACGATTGACGGCGCCATCCGAGCTACCAAATCGCCCCAGCGCGCCGCCGGCTACAACCACCTTATCGCCCACGAAAGCGGCGAGATGTACAATGTGGAGGTGTCCGCCCGTCATTCAGCCATCCTGTATGCCGAGGACGGTGCCATCACCCATACCAATCATTACCTGGATCCCAAAATGCAGGAAATTGAAGATGAACCGGATGAAATGGTCAGCACCCGCATCCGCTATTTCCGCGCAGACCGCCTGTTGCGCCAATCCCGCCTGCACACCGTGTTGACCCTGCAAGCCATCCAGCGCGACCACACCAACTATCCAGACGCCATCTGCAATCACTCCATCCACGAGGTGGACCCGATGGATCGCGAGAAAACGGTTTGCTCACTGGTGATGGATTTGAACGCCCGCCAGATGAGCGTGGCCTGGGGAAATCCCTGCGCCAATAACTACTACACTTTTCAACTCTGAGTGCTATTTGAGCCAGAAATTGAACAGGCACAGGGGATCAGTAATCACCTGTGCCTGTTACCTCGAGGCAATTAGTTCCTCCCAAATCGAGAATTCCATAACCTCTTTTCCACAGAATCTTATACAACATACGTATAGTATTCAGTAATTCCTGAATTGCATGGATGGGGTGGGTATCTTCTTTTCTATACGAAAGGAGTTTTTCTATGCGCTTGTGTGCAGATTCAAACAAGTGTTCCGATTGACGGGCATGCCAGGTGGCCTGTTCGCTGAAATTGTTCCTGGAAAACAAACTCAAGAAATCAGCCTTGCGGATCCTACCCCATTTTTCGGACCCGGGAGTATTTGAGCCTAAAGTCTGCACCCTGTGCGGGGATTGTGTAGCTGGCTGTGGAACAGATGCCCTGTTTGTAGCTGAAAACCGGCCGGCGGCCGGAAAGAAGGACCCTACGAATAACAACCCTGAAGTGG
>CAYOOA010000091.1:0-1728 GCA_964405455.1 uncultured Anaerolineaceae bacterium
GCAACGCGGCGAAGCAGTCTCACCAGTCCGTGTAGCGCTGGTCCTCCTTCACCTGCTGTTCCCCGCATATTTGGCAGGTCAGCGTGGTGCGGCTGGTCTCCAGGTGAGCAACCTCGTGCTCCTCATGCTGGGTTATGACGAATTGATGGGTGGTTTTCACCACCTCCTGCTGCCCGCAGCGGGTGCAGGTGTGGGAAACCACGCAGCCGTCCTGTTGGGGCTCGCCGAAGGCATGGGCAGGGGCGCCGGCATCCCGCTGGCCGCAGCGCTGGCAGACGTGGAAGGCAGTGCAGCCATCCAGGAGCAATTCATCTGCATAGAGATGCTCAAGTTTAGCTTCGCTTTTCTCTCCGCAGCGGGTGCAGATTGAAAAGACTGCACAGCCCTCGTGGACCGGGTGGGCTGAATCAAACTTATGTTCGGTGAAGGGACCGCTGGTATAGCCGCAGTTGCGGCACTTCTTTTGCGTCTGGCAGGGGGATTCCAGGGTTTCTTCCACCCACTCATGTTTTTTGGAGGGAGTATCCAGGTGCAAACCGCAACGCCGGCAGCGGGTGCGGTGCCAGCAGTTTGAATATCCGCTCAGTTCGGCATTGTATTCGGTTCGAGGGGAATGACCAAAAATATCACACAGCAGGTTGCTCATGCCGGGGTTATCCTCAATGGTAGTTGCAAAAACTGCCGGGAATCAGAGCTTGTTGCCGGTTTTGTGCATCTTCTCCACGCGGAAGCGGTTTTCGGCGACCGGTTCCAGGACCAGGAAGGGCGGGTTGCCCATCGGCCAGGGAGCCAGGCCGTTATGGCGCAGCCACATGCCGATCTCCAGGCTGACCAGGGGGTGCCCGGCCTCGCTCCAGAAGGCGGCTGCGTCAATCGGAACGTCCACCAGACTATCCAGGCCGGGCAGTTCCACCAGGATGGAAGTCCACTCCTGTTTGAAGTGTTCATCCCGATCGGCCGGGGACACTTTCAACCCATAGCCCGAACCGCTGCGGTTGTGGGCTCCATTATTCCAGGCTTTGACGATCATGCTGCACCTCCTTGTTGTCTCGGCGCCGGCGGCTCTTCGCGAGCCAGCAGCCGGCCGGTCTTGATCGAATTGACGATGAACTCATAAGTGATGAACAAAATGACGGCCACGACCACGCAGTCAAAAGCGCTCAGGGTGAGGGGCGCTTTCAACAGGCCCAGGCTTGGGATGGTAAAAGAGGGATTGCCAAAGAAGAAAACAAACGTATTAATAGCAATCGCCACCAGGCGGAACTCCGTCGGGCCAATACCGTCATAGGAAAGCTGGAAAATCCCGCTGGTGTAAGTGGCCAGGTAGACATAGATGGAACCCATCAGGTAGCTGATCATCAACGCCAGGGCCAGGTTCAGGTGCAGGTAGGGGGAAAGCCCCATGCCAACGAAGATAAAGAGCTGCCCCACCACGTCAGCGACGTGATCAACAAAATAACCATAGCGCGGCCGTTCGATCTGGCGGTAGCGGGCCAGGCTGCCGTCCAGACTGTCGCCGTACCAGTTGATCACAAAACCCAGGGTGGATAGCCAGAGAAAGCCCTTATCGAGATTGGACAGGGCATACCCGGCCAGGATGATCACGCAGGCGATCAATCCGACCACGGTGAGCATATCGGGCGTCACCCAACGGGGGGTACGGGCAGCCAACCAGAGCAGGGCTTTTTTCTCCCAGCGGGCAATCGGGGAATTGTTGACCCGTTTTTG
>CAYOOA010000091.1:1828-8004 GCA_964405455.1 uncultured Anaerolineaceae bacterium
GTTGCGCCGCCCGCCCACCACCGTGATGGGCAGGTTGTGCTTGAGCGCCAGGCGGATGTGAAAGACCGGCAGGCAGGCCGGGCGGCCAAAAAAGCGCACTGCGTATTTGGCCTCCGCCCCGGCCTCTGCCAACGGCCGATCGACGCCGGTCAGCACGGTGCCGCCGGCCCGCAGCGTTTCGGAGGCCTGGCGCAGGCTTTCCACTGCCAGGGGGGTCACCTTCAGGCCGGGAATTTCCCGCAGGGCGTTGATCGCCTGGTAGCCGCCGCCCGGCTGTGGATAGGATAGCACGTGCAGCGGCGTGCCCTTCAGCACCACCGCCCGGCCCACCAGGTCAAAATTGCTCAGGTGCGGCACCACCAGGATCAGCCCGCTGCCGGCCTGGCGGGCACGGTCCACGGCCGCCGTGAAACTGGGGTCCACCGTTACCATGCGCCTGACCGCTTCGTCATCCGGGTGGAAGTGCCAGAACTCGTACAAACTGCGGGCGGTGCTGACGTAATTTTCCCGCACCCACCCATCCAACTCGCGGCTGCTGCCGCGCTCACCGTGCACCACCCACTGGTTGGCCCGTACCGCCCGCACAGCCGGATTGGATTTGCGCCCGGCCAGGTACAGGCCGATCCAACGGGCCAGGGAATAGCCCTGGCGCGGGGGAATGCGGCTCAGGAAGAGGCCGGCAGAGGTGAACAGGCGGGTGTTGAGGACCAGGTTTTGGTTCATTGCGGGGTGGGATGCAAATGCGCTTGACTGCCTTTCATCATACCAGCATCAAACCGATCGGGCAAGAAAAGTGAGGGAAAATGGAGCTTACACAAATCATTGGCAGACCTTGTACAATTTGGTGCGCTTGATTACATTAATACTCTCCACCCAATATAATAGGAGTTGAAGTGTGTCCTTGTGGTGCAAAGAGCTTCATAAAATATATTATTGGATGAAGCAGCCCATTCGAAGGACACGAGTGAGATTTTCAAGAATTAATGGAGCACCCATGACCGATCAATTACAGCAATTTACCGGGCAGAAATATATCAACCTGGAAACGTACCGCAAAAACGGAGAAGGTGTGCGCACCCCCGTCTGGTTCTGGCAAGCGGATGGTCTCATTTATGTCCGCACGGTGGACGGCAGCGGCAAGGTCAAGCGGGCTCGGCGCAATCCGCAGATCCGCCTGGCGCCCTGCAAGGTGGACGGCACGCCAGTCGGTGATTGGGTGGAGGCTGAAGCCCGTTTCCTGGATTCAGCCGGAGCCGAGCGGGTCAACCAGGGCTTGAAGAAGAAATACGGCTTGCTGAAAACGCTGTTTGACCTGTTTGGGAATTCCGCTAAGACCCCTTCCGCCACCCTGGAAATACGCTTGAAATAACCGAAACTTGCGGCGGTCTTAAATCAACCCGGCCGCACCTTTGCAGCGTTACCAGTTCATTCCTGCCAAAATTTTGATGGTAGAATCAATTATTATGATTCTGCCACGCCTCCTGCTTGCCTCCACCTCGCCGCGCCGCCGCGAACTGATTGCCCTGACCGGGCTGCCGGTGCGCTTCAGCGCCGCCGGGGTGGATGAAACCCCCTTCCCGGACGAGGACCCCTCCGCTTATGTTTTGCGCCTGGCGCAGAGCAAAGCCCGCGCCTGCGCCTCCCACGCCGGGGCGGAGGAGTGGGTGCTGGCTGCGGATACCACCGTGGCGGACGGCAGGCAGATCCTGGGCAAACCGCAGGATGCCGCCGAGGCGGCCGCCATGCTGCGCCAACTGCGCGGCCGCACCCACCAGGTCTTCACTGCCCTGGCCGTACTGGACCCGGTCGGCGGGCGGCTGGAAACCGAGCTGTGCGCTTCCAGCGTGCCGATGCGCAATTATACCGATGCTGAAATTGAAACCTACGTCGCCAGCGGAGACCCGCTGGATAAGGCCGGGGCCTACGCCATCCAAAACGGCGCCTTCCGGCCGGTGGCGGAATTTAGCGGCTGCTACGCCTGCGTGGTCGGCCTGCCCCTCTGCCACCTTCAGCGCACCCTGGGCCGGATGAATGCCATCCCGGCCGGGGATGTGCCGCAAGCCTGTCAGCACCACCTGGGCTACACCTGCCCGATCTTCGCCCGCGTCCTGCGCGGCGAAAACATTGGCTGAGGACAGGCAAAGGAGCTTTTATTGAAAATGAAAAAACGTCTCTGGCTTTCGCTTCTCCTGCTGGTCACCCTTGCGACCGCCTGCACGAACAATACCACCCCACCGGCGGCCACCGCCACCACCGAACCGACCGCCACCCTGCGCCCACCCGAAATGAGCGTCACCCGCGCCCCGGATGCGCGCAGCAGCGCGGAGAAATTCCTGCAGGCCTGGCAGGCGGAGGATTACCCGACCATGTATTCCATGCTCTCCCGCCTGACGACCGATGCCGTCACGCTGGAAAGCTTTACCAAGAGCTACAACGATGTGGCCAATGCCCTGGGACTGTCCAAGGTGTCCTACGAGATCCTTTCCCTGCTCACCAACCCGGGCGATGCCCAGGCAGCCTGCCGCATCACCCTCACCTCGCCGCTGATGGGCGATTTTCTGCGCGATATCGTGCTCAAGTTCACCCTGGAGAACGGCGAATGGCGCCTGCAGTGGGACGAGGGCATGATCATGCCGGAACTGCTCGGCGGGCACTCCCTGGCCGTGGATTACAACATCCCCGGCCGCGGCAACATCTACGACCACAGCGGTAAGGTGCTCGCCACCCGCATGGATGCCTACGCCCTCGGCATTGTCCCCGGCCAGATTGCCGATGGGATGGAAAGCCGCCTGCTGCAGGAGGTCTCCGACCTGACCGGCAAGACCACCGAACAGATCAAGGCTTTATATGAAAACGCCGGCGCGGATTGGTACGTGCCGGTCGGTGAGGCCAGCGCCCAGGCCGTCAACAGCAACCTGGACTTGCTCGTCTCGCTGGGCGGGTTGGCCATGACCCCTTACACCGGCCGCTACTACCCCGATGGCGGCGTCGGCCCACACGCGGTGGGTTATGTGCAGGCCATCCCGGCCGAACAACTGGATCAATACCGCCGCCAGGGCTACCGCGGCGATGAAATGGTCGGCAAGGCCGGGCTGGAGCTGTGGGCGGAGAAATATCTTGCCGGGCAGCGCGGCATCACCCTCTACGTGCGGGATGCCAACGGCTTCACCACCAGCCGCCTGAGCGAAATTGCCGCCAAGCCGGCCCAGGAAGTCTACACCACCCTGGATTACGGCCTGCAGCTCACCGCCCAGAAAGCCATCCAGGGCTTCCAGGGCGCGGTTGTCATCCTGGAACGGGATACCGGGCGGGTGCTGGCCATGGCCTCCTCGCCGGGGATCGACCCCAACCTGTTTGACGTGAATAATATCAACTCCGGCTGGCAGCTGGGCGAAATGCTTGATCCAAACACCCAGCCGCTGCTCAACCGGGCCGCCCAGTCGGCCTATCCGCTCGGCTCGGTCTTCAAGATCATCACCATGGCCGCCGCCCTGGAAAGCGGCCGCTACACCCGCGATACCGAATACACCTGCGGCCAAACCTTCACCGAGGGCGGCATGCTGCTGTACGATTGGACCTATGAAAAGCAGGTTGCCGCCAGCGGCGTGCTCAACCTGCCGGAAGGCCTGATGCGTTCCTGCAATCCGTACTTCTACCACATCGGCCTGGACCTGTACGAGAACGGCTTCCCGACCCTGGTTTCGGAGATGGCCCGCGGTTTTGGCCTCGGTGCGCCGACCGGCATTGAACAGTTGGATGAATCTGCCGGCAACATGCCCGACCCAACCTCGGCCGGGGATGCCGTGCAGATGGCTATCGGCCAGGGCACGATCCTGGTGACCCCGCTGCAGGTGGCCCGCTTTATCGCTGCCGTGGGCAACGGCGGCACGCTCTACCAGCCGCAGTTGGTGGAGAAGATCACCACCCTTTCCGGCGAGGCCACCTACACCTTTGAACCAATTGCCAACGGCAAGTTGCCCATCTCGGATACCACCCTGGAGATCATTCGCGAGGGTATGCGGGCGGTCGTCGCCAACAAGCGCGGCACGGCCTACAACCGCTTCCTCAACGTGGGTGTGCCCATCTACGGCAAGACAGGCACCGCCCAGACCTCCAACGGCGATCCGCATGCCTGGTTTGCCGGTTACACAGATGCCGGGCGCAGCGACAAGCCGGATATTGCCATGGTGGTGCTGAACGAGAATTCCGGCGACGGCTCGGCCATCTCGGCGCCCATCTTCCGCCGCCTGGTGGAATACTACTTCAACGGCCGGTTGGGACCGCTGTTCCCCTGGGAATCCTCCTATTACGTCACCAAGACTCCGCGACCAGAGGAGACGGCTACCCCGAACCCGTAATCCATGACTGACCTGATCGAAGGCTGGGTGACCCGGTTTCAATCCGGTTTTTACACGGTGCTCACCGCCGCCGGTCCGGTTACCTGTCACCTGCGCGGGCGTCTCAAGCGGCGCTCTGTACAGGGCGATATCATCGCCGTTGGCAGCCGGGTGAAGATCAGCCCACAGCCGGACGGCAAGGCCATGATCGAGGAGATTGAGCCGCATATCCGCGCCCTCGTCCGCCTGGACCCGACCCCGCGCGGCGATTACCGCCAGATCTTGCTGGCCAACCCCGACCAGGTGCTGATGGTTTTTGCCTGCGCCCAGCCGGAGCCCAACCGGCGTATGCTGGACCGCTTCCTGGTCATCTGCGAGAAAAACGAAATCCCGCCGGTGATCGTCTTCAATAAAATAGACCTGGTGGGATTGGAGGCCGCCCGCGACCGTTTTACCGTCTACGAACGGCTGGGCTACCGGCTGTTGTTCACCTCCGTCAAGCAGCAGGTCGGCCTGGCAGAGCTGAAGGACATCCTGAAGGATAAAATCAGCGGGCTGGCCGGACCTTCCGGGGTGGGAAAATCCAGCCTGCTCAACGCCATCCAGCCCCACCTGGGGCTGGCCGTGCGCGAGATCAGCCAGGTCACCGCCAAGGGCCGCCACACCACCGTGGTGCGCGAGATGTTCCCCCTGGACGAGGGCGGCTTTGTAGCCGACCTGCCCGGCCTGCGCTCGCTGGCCCTGTGGGATACCGAACCGGAGGAGCTGGACGGCTACTTCCCTGAGCTGCGCGAGCGGGTGGCGGCGTGTCAGTTCAACGACTGCACCCACCAGCACGAGCCGGGCTGCGCCATCCGCCGGGCCGTGGCCGCCGGGGAGGTGGATGCTGAGCGTTACCAATCCTACCTGCGGCTGCGTTTTGGCAGGGAATAATAGAATTATCCAAACCCTAAGGGTTTGGAAATAGAAACGGGAGGGCTGCATGACAACCTTACTAGCCTGGGAAAAAATCGTACTCAACCTGCGCAATCCGTTCCGCCTGTCCTACGGTGTTTCGGAAACCCGTGAAATCTACTGGATGAAACTGGACGGCGGCGAAGGCTGGGGGGAATCCGCCATCCCGCCCTATTACAAGGTGGACGCCGGTGCCATGACCAGTTACTGGGAACGCATGGTGCGGACCAAGCGCCGCCCGCCGGAAAACCTGGCAGAAGTGGAAGCCTGGATCGGATCCGACGGTCCCGCCCCTGCCCGTTGCGCCGTGGACCTGGCCGTCTGCGACCGGATCGGGCGCAAGGCCGGCCTGCCGCTGTATGCCCTGTTTGGCCTGCCCAAACCGCAGCCCCAACCAACCTCCTTCACCATCGCCATTGATACGCCGGAGGAGATGGCGCGCATGGCGGCCGAGATTGCCGCCTACCCGGTCATCAAGGTCAAACTGGGCAGCGAGGACGACCTCACCCGCCTGAAAGCCATCCGCGCCGCCCGCCCGGATGCCCGCCTGCGGGTGGATGCCAATGCCGGCTGGAGCCGCAACAAAGCGGCTGAATTGCTGCCGCTGCTGGAGCCGCTGGGCCTGGAGATGATCGAGCAGCCGGTGGTCAAGGAAGATATCGGCGGCCTGGGCTGGCTGCAGAAACAAACCTCCATCCCGATTGTGGCGGATGAATCCGTTCAATCGGAAGAGGACGTCAGGCGGCTGGCCGCTGCCGGGGTGGCGGGCATCAACCTCAAGCTGATGAAGCTGGGCGGGCTGATCCCAACCCTCAAGATCCTGCACCTGGCGCAAGAACTGGGGCTGCGCATCATGCTCGGCTGCATGATTGAGACCTCCATCGG
>CAYOOA010000092.1:0-7962 GCA_964405455.1 uncultured Anaerolineaceae bacterium
CATCTGCGTTATCTGCGGATGATAGGTATTGCTTGCGGCTACCCCACAATCCCCCTCTTCTGGCATATAATTAACCCATCAACATTCCCTGGAGGCCTTATGAAGGGTGCACGTGTGGTGCGCGCCCCGCGCGGGACGCAATTGACCTGCAAATCCTGGCTGACCGAAGCCCCGTATCGCATGATCCAGAACAACCTCGACCCGGAGGTGGCCGAACGACCGGATGACCTGGTGGTCTACGGCGGCCGCGGCCGGGCTGCCCGCTCCTGGGAGGCCTTTGACGCCATCCTGGAGACGCTCAAGAACCTGGATGACGATGAAACCCTGCTGGTGCAATCCGGCAAACCGGTGGCGGTGTTCAAATCCCACCCGGATGCGCCGCGGGTGCTGATCGCCAACTCCAACCTGGTGCCGCACTGGGCCACCCAGCAGCACTTTGACCAGTTGGAAGCCCAGGGCCTGTTGATGTACGGCCAGATGACCGCCGGTTCGTGGATTTATATTGGCACGCAGGGCATTTTGCAGGGCACCTACGAGACGCTGGCTGCCCTGGCCCGCATGCGCGGCTGGAATTCCCTGGCCGGCAAGTTTGTCCTGACTGCCGGGCTGGGCGGAATGGGCGGCGCACAGCCCCTGGCCATCACCATGAACGAGGGCGTGGGCCTATGCGTGGAGGTGGATCCGCAGCGCGCCCGCCGCCGCCACGAGATCGGCTACGTGGACATGGTGGTCGATACCCTCGAAGAAGCCATGACCCTGGTGGAAGAGGCGGTTCAGAATCGCATCCCGCGCTCCATCGCCCTGATCGGCAACGCGGCCGAAATCTACCCCGAGCTGGTCATCCGCGGCGTCACGCCGGACGTGGTGACCGACCAGACCCCGGCTCACGATGCGCTCTATTACATCCCCTCCGGCCTGAGCGTGGAGCAGGCGGATGACCTGCGCCAGCGCGATCCGCAGGAATTTGCCCGCCGCTCGATGAAATCCATGGCCCGCCACGTGGAGGCCATGCTGGAGTTCCAGCGCCGCGGGGCGGAAGTCTTCGACTACGGTAACAACCTGCGCCAGCGCGCCTACGACGAGGGTGTCAAGGATGCCTTCAACTACCCCGGCTTTGTGCCCGCCTACATCCGCCCGCTGTTCTGCGAAGGCAAGGGGCCCTTCCGCTGGGTGGCCCTTTCCGGCGATCCGGAGGATATCTACCGCACGGATGAAGCCGTGATGGAGCTCTTCCCGGAGGATGAGCATTTGCACCGCTGGATGAAAATGGCCCGCCAGAAGGTGCCCTTCCAGGGGCTGCCCTCGCGGATTTGCTGGCTGGGTTACGGCGAACGCCACCTGGCCGGCTTGAAGTTCAACGAGATGGTGGCCAGGGGGATCCTTTCCGCCCCGATTGTGATCGGCCGCGACCACCTGGATTCGGGCTCGGTGGCCTCGCCCAACCGCGAGACCGAGGCGATGAAGGACGGCACGGATGCCGTCAGTGACTGGCCGATCCTGAACGCGCTGATCAATGCCGTTAACGGCGCCACCTGGGTCTCGTTCCACCACGGCGGCGGGGTCGGCATTGGCTACAGCCAGCACGCCGGCCAGGTCATCGTGGCGGATGGTACCCCCGCAGCAGCCCGCCGCCTGGAGCGCGTCCTGAAGAGCGACCCGGGCATGGGCGTGGTGCGCCACGTGGATGCCGGCTATGAGGAGGCGATTGATTTCGCCCGCCGTTCCGATATCCAGATCCCGATGTTGAAGAAATAACATGAAGGCACTGCGCTGGGCGGCCTTTCTGGCCAGCATTGCACTGGGCATCGCCATTGGCCTGCTGATCGGCTGGCTGGCGATTCCACCTGCGGCGGACCAGATCAACCCGGCCGCCCTGCGCATGGATTTCAAAACGGATTACGTCCTGATGACCGCCGAGGCGTACCACCTGGACGGCGATATTGTGGCTGCCGCCCGCCGCCTGTCCTTCCTGGGCAGCCGGCCGCCGCTCTACCAGGTGCAGGAGGCCATCATCCGCGCCAACCAGTTGGGTTACGCCCGGCAGGACGTGGATTGGCTGGCCGCCCTGGCCCAGGCGCTGGAAGCCTGGGCGCCCCTGCCCACCGGGAGCGCGCCGTGAACCGCTCCCGCCCGCCCTACTTCCTGCTCACCGGCTTGATCCTGGGCTTGATCCTCGGCCTGGTGTATGCCCGCCTGATCAATCCGCCCACCCTGACCAACCTGCCGCCGCGCGCCTTGAACGCAGCCGACCAGGATACCTACCGCCTGGCGATCGCCCTGGCCTACCAGGCCGATGACGACCTGGGCCGGGCCGCGGCCCGCCTGGACCTGCTGGGCGGCAGCCCGATGGCCGACCTGGCCTCGCAGGCCCAGCGGTTGCTGGCCGGCGGCGGCTCCACCGAAGATGCGCGCGCCCTGGCCCTGCTGGCCCAGGCCCTGGCGCAACCCTCCGCGCTCATCCCCACCCTGCAACCCAGTTCCACGGATACCCAACCGCCCACCCCCACCCTGCCCACCTTCACCCCCAGCCCGACGGTTGAGATCACCGCCGTCCAATCTGCCACGCCCTCGCTGACCCCCACCATCACCCAGACCGGGGCAGCCACCTTCACCCCGCGGCCTTCAGCCACGCCCCAGCCCACCGCCGGGGCGCCCTACCAGGTGAAGGAGAGCAAGGCCGTTTGCGATATCCCGGCCGCCGCCGGCATGCTTCAAATCGAAATCAAGGATGCCGCCGGCAAGCCGGTGGCCGGTGTGCGCGTGCTGGTCACCTGGCCGGGCGGGCAAAACGCCTTCTACACCGGGCTGCACCCGGAGAAGGACCCCGGTTATGCTGATTTCAGCATGAGCGAAGGGGTGACCTACAGCGTGCGGGCCGGCGAAGGCGGTCCGCTGGCGGAGCAAATCTCCACCGCCGGCTGCGGAGCAGGAGTGCTGGGCGGGTGGAAGGTATTGTTCCAACAGCCGTAAGGGGGCTGCAGATGGAATAAATTTTTTAGCACGGATTCACACGGAAGAACACGGAAAATTCCGGATGATAATAAAAAAGCAGAGCCTGGTACAGGCTCTGCTTTTTACGCGTTCGGAATATGACTACGGCATCGGGTTGGAAGTATTCCAATCTTCACCCAGGACCAGGACAATATCAACCCCGGCATCTGGGTTGTACTGGGTCAGCACCTGGGCGGGCTGCATCTTGAACATGTCCGAGAGGTATTGCGCGGTATAGGGTTTGCCAGTGTAAATGTCCATCCGGCTGGTGTTGTAATAGTTATCCGCATTGGTTTCCTCCACCACATTCAATCCCAGGCCGCGCAGGTATTCCGCCGTGCGGGTGGCCAGGCCGGTGGTGTAGGTGCCGTTCTGGATGGAAATGCGCGCATTTTCCGCCTTGGCCAGCTCAACGATATCCGCGGTAACGGCAGCCGGACCGACTGCCCCGCCGGTGGTGAAGATTTCATCGCGCAGCAGGCGGATCTGATCCGGGATCGGAATGAGGATATCCAGGCCGTCCGGGGAGGTGCCCATATACACGGCATCCGGGCCAATCACGCCGTGGCGGATGTTTTCCTTCTTTACCTGCAGGGCCAGTGTGCCCAGCTGGATGACCTGCTGCAGGGTCAGGTTGGTGTGGATGCCACCGGACAGTTCCTGGTACAGCGTGCCAGACTTGGCCACCAGGGTGGGCAGCATGTTCAACTTGGTAACCCGGTCCAGGATCGCCATGATGACCTGCTGCTGGCGGGCGGCGCGGTCAAAATCGCCGCCGTCGGTATGGCGGTTGCGGGCATAGCCCAGCGCCACGGGGCCGGTCAGCAATTGCTTGCCGGGCTGCAGGGTGACGGTGTTATGTTTTCCCAGGGGATCCACCACGATCTCGTAGGGCACATCCACTTCAATCCCGCCCAGTTCATCAATGAACTTTTCAAAGGCTGTAAAATCCACCTGGGCATAGAATTGGATCGGCACGCCGAGGAAATTTTCCACCGTCTTGATGGCCAATGCCGGTCCGCCGCCGGGCATCTTGTAGGCTTCGCCGAGGTAATAGGCCGTGTTGATCTTGGCATAATCAAAGCCGGGGATGTTGACCCACATATCGCGCGGGATGGACATGAAACCGGCCGTCTTGCTGACCGGGTCCAGCGAGAAAAGGATCATGGTATCGGTGCGCGAATAATCGCCGCCGGCTTCCCAATCCCGGTAATCCAGGCCCATCACCAGCACATTCACCCGGCTGACGCCGTCCCACGGCTGGGGGGTGGGTCCGCCGGCCGCCTGGAGCGGGATGGTGGTATCCATCGTCCCCTGGGGTTGGGCGGTCAAACTGGTGTTGTCACTGATTGCCGCACCCGGCAGATTGAAAGTATTATTGGACACGACCAGGTTGTAGATCAGCCGGAAGGCAACAAAGGCGGTGATGACAGCCACCACCACAAAAGCCACCAGCAGGATGATTGTCAGCCGGTCAAGTTTATTACGAGTACGTTGCTGAGCGCGCATGGGGGTTCGAACCATTCGTCGGGGGGTTGGGGAGGAAGGGAGCGTATATCGGATCATACCCCGCAGGGGTGCAATATTCGTTCCATCCGCCCGCTTTGATCACAAGATTTAGGCCGGCCTGGGCGGTGGAACCGGTAAACTATCCACGGCCGTTGCAATCCACTTGTCGCCCTCTTCGATCAACATCACCGGGATGTCTTCAACGATCGGGTATTTGCGCCCGCAATCGCTGCAGACCAGCCAGGCATCCTTGACCAGGGTCAACAAGGCAGGCTTTTCTTTCACGCACGCCGGGCAGCGCAAAATTTCAAGTAATTTTGGATCCACCATCAGGCCACTCCTGAATAACAAGATAACTGCGTAATTGTACCACAGGTGAAAAACCGCCGCGGAGCCGCCCGCGAAGCTGGCCGTCAAAAGGAAGTATAATGGCCAGCAATATGTCAAGCTCCTCCAGCAAGCCCGCCAAGCCGCCCGCCCCGCCTCCCGGCCTGTGGAGCATCTTCCTGGCCTGGACGTTGATCGGGATTCAATCCTTCGGCGGGGGCTCGGCCACTTTTTTCCTCATCCAGCAAACCTGCATCAAGCGCCGCTGGATCAGCGAAGAGGAGTTCCTCAAGTTCTGGGCCCTGGCCCAGCTCTCCCCCGGCATCAACCTGGTCAAGGCCACCATCCTGATCGGCCGGCGCATCCGCGGCTGGCCCGGAATTGCCGCCTCCCTGGCCGGGCTGCTGGTGCCAAGCGTCTTCGTCACCGGCCTGATGACCGCCTTCTACGCCGGGGTGCAGAACAGCCCCGCGGTGAAGGCGGCCATGCGCGGCATCCTCCCGGCCACCATCGGGCTTTCCCTGGCCATGAGCACCAAGCTGCTCTTTCCAGTAATGAAGGCGGCCTACCGTGAAAGCAAGCTGCGCTTTGCCGCGCACGGGTTGATCCTGGTGGGTGCAGTGGCCCTGATGATCCTGACCAATTTCTCCCCGCTGCTCATCCTGCTGCTAACCGGTCTGCTGACCACCTTTTCGATCCTGGCCATTCCGGCCAACCTGCCGCTGCCGCAGGAGGGGGAAGCCAGGTGAACCTGCTCCAATTTTTCTGGATCTTCCTCAAGGCCTCCCTGTTCTCCTTTGGCGGGATGGGCAATCTGCCGTTCCTGCATAAGGATTTGATCCAACTGGGCTGGGCCAGGGAGTCGGATTTCATCACCGCCATCGCCGTGGGACAGCTCAGCCCCGGCCCCAGCGGTTTGTGGAGCATCAGCCTGGGTTTCCTCGTCCTAGGCTGGCCGGGAGTGATCCTCTCCTTCATCGCCCTGCTGCTGCCGACCTTCCTGATTCTACTGGTCGGGCTGTTTTACAGCCGGATTGAGCACCTGGACGTGGTCAAGTTTTTCACCCGCGGCCTGATGCTGGGCGTGGTCGGCCTGACCCTGGGCGCAATGTGGGGCCTGGCCCGGGCGGCCGTCACCGGCTGGGTGGACTTGGTGATTGCACTAGCCGCCATGGCCCTGGCCCTGACTGAGAAAATCCCGGTCATCGTGATCCTGGGGCTGGCTGCCGCGGCCGGTTTGTTATTGTACGGAATGTAGAAACTGGCTGATTTTCCCCTTACTTTTGGATGACTACATCAATATTGTTGAATGGGCCAAAGTTCACGAAGTGAACCTTGATTTGCCCGGCCCGGGCGGAAATGGGTCCCTGGAAGAGGCTGATGCCTTTATCCAGGTGGCAGGCATTGCGGCCAAAGTCATCCGAGCGGATGGTTTCGGTTTCGCCCGGGTTGACGGTCAGGTTCTTCACCGAATGATAATACTCCGTGCATTCCACGGTGAGGATGTGGGCGTCATAATTCAATTCGTAGGGATTCCCCAGGTCGTCCACGGCTGTCAGCCCGGAGTTGGAGAAGTGGAAGGTTTGACCGCGGGCGCAGGTGTTGGTGATGTCCACCACGATCCCCCAGGCATCCTGGTCGCTTAAGATCACCAGCTCCGGGCGGACTGTCATCTCCCAGCCGTTGTAGCGGATGGGGGTGCCGGCCGGCACCGGCTGAGTGGGCAAAACAGCCTGGGTTGAGCAGGGCAGCTGCTGCTGCGCCGTCACCGGCTGCGGGCCTGGAAAAGCCGGCGTTGGAATGGCCGGCACATCCGCCACTCCGGGAGCCGTCACCGGGATGATCAGCCCGGGATCTCCACTACCCGGCTCCTGCGGGAAGGTTTGAACTCCATCCGTCCGCGCTGCTGGATTGCTTGCGCCCTGGCATTGGTCTGCCTGACTGGTGCAGCTGCCCGGCGTTATGCAGATTTGCACGCAGGCTGAAAGCAGAAAAACGCTGAAACCGACCAACCCCTTCCAAAACCACGCTTTCATTTCGACCCCCGGAAGATAAGGATGCACTGAGTGTAACAGGCGTGATTCTGCTCCAGCCACAGATAATCTACATAACCGGATGCGGTCAATCAGCGGGTTGCCGATCCGCCTTGATGCGGAATTTGAACCAGGCCGGCAGGATGCAGAGGATGGAAATCCCGGCCGTCAGCAGGAAGGGGAACTGCGGGCTGATCTTCTCCCACAGGTAGCCGCCGATCATCGGCGCGGGCAGGGAGACCAACCCCAGGCTGGTGCTGAACAGGCCAAAGGCCACCCCGCGCAAGTGCTGCGGCACCGCTTTGCTGATGAGTGATTGATAGGCAGGTGTAGCCAATCCAACGCCGATCCCGGCAATCACCCAGCCCAATGCGTACACCCAGGCGGGGCTGGACGGGGGGACCGTGGCGATCAGGCCAAAACAGGCCGCCAGGAAAAAGAAGGATAAGGCGATATTGAAGCGTTCGCCTACTTTATCCGCCAGCCAACCGGCGGGCATCATCACCGCGATCGAGGCGACGCCAAAAATGCTGTTCATCACGCCAATCTGGCCGATGCTGAGCGAGGCGATATCCTGCATGTAGACCGTCAGAAAGCTGGTGGACATGTTGAAGAAGATATCCCGCACACCGTCGGTGATCAGGATCCAGGTGAAGACACCCCCCGCCACGATCAGGCCCAACATGGCGCCCAGGTTGGTCTTGAGCCCGGCCCAGCTGAGCGGTGCGGAGGGCACAGTTTGAGTCCGGGCGGCTTCACGCGCCATACTCACCCGCATCAGCGTGGCCAGCACATACAAACCGGCTGCAATGGCGATCATGCCCTTGAAGCCCATCGCCTCCACCAGGAAGCCGCCCGCCAGCGGGCCAACCACCCCGACCACGCCAAACAGGGTCTGGGTGATGCCGAACAACCGGCCGCGGTTTTCCGGGGTGGAGTGCTCGGCGATGAAGGCATCAAAACTGGGCCCGATGAGCGAGCGGGTGACGGCGCCCAGCGCCGAAGCCACCAGCACCCATTCCCAGCGGGAGGCCAGCAACAGCGGGATGTAGACAAACACACCCGCCACGCTGCCGATGGCAATCGCGCGCAACCGGCCGAG
>CAYOOA010000093.1:0-7635 GCA_964405455.1 uncultured Anaerolineaceae bacterium
CGCACCCTGCCCACCCTGGGGGAACTGATTGTTATAGATTACCCGGAGGTGGACTTCAACCAGCCGCAAACCCTGCCGGAAATTATCCGCCGCGCCCGCCCGGATGTGATCATCAACGCCGTGGCGTACACCAACGTGGATAAGGCTGAAAGCGAACCGGAGATCGTCCGCCGGGTGAATGCCGATGCCGTGGGTGAAATTGCCCGGGCAACCCGCGATCTGGGCGCCCTGCTGGTGCATATCTCAACCGATTATGTCTTTGACGGCCGCAAGGGCAGCCCTTATGTGGAGACGGATGCGCCGAATCCACTCGGAGTTTATGCAGCCAGTAAAAGAGAGGCAGAAGAATTGATCCTGCAGGCCGGTTGCGCCCACCTTACCCTGCGTACAGCCTGGCTTTACAGCCTGCGCGGCGATAATTTTGTGCTAAAGGTGCTAAAATGGGCGCGGTCCAATCCCATCCTGCGCCTGGCTGCCGACCAGATTGGCAACCCAACAGCAGCCGGCAATCTAAACAGGATGATTATTCAACTTCTGCAGCAGCCGCTCAAATTCCTGGAGGAACATCGTGGTGTTTATCATCTGGCCGGAGATGGCTTTGCCAGTCGTTATGAGTTGGGGTTGGAAATCCTCAAGGCGGACCCGCACCCGGAAGAGCAGTTGGTCCAGTCCGTCCTGCCAGCCAGCGCCGCGGATTTCCCGGCGCAAGCCGAGCGCCCGCTGAACACAGCCCTGGAATGCAGTCTCTTCCGCCAGACTTTTGGCTTTGGTCTGCCTCCCTGGGCAGAAGGGGTGAAACAAACCCTGCAAGGCGTTTGAGCAATCCCGGTTTTTTATTTGCGTTATAATGCAGGAGATTTTGGCATAATCGCATGACAGAACACCAGGTTGTGAACATATTCGATAGCCGCGTGCATGCCTCTTTTCCGCGCTACGTGGCCAAAATTTTCAGCGAAATGTGGGTCTACCGCTTTGCGCTGAGGAATTTTGTCGTTAACAACCTGCGCACCCGCTACCGCCGATCTGTGTTGGGCTTTCTGTGGAGCCTGCTGAATCCGCTGTTTTTCATGCTCATCCTGGCAGTGGTGTTTTCCACGATTTTCAAACAAAATATTCGCACTTATTCTATCTACATCTTCAGCGGAATGATCCCCTGGTTGTACATCAATACCTCCATCACCATGGGTTGCCAGACCTTGATTAACGCTGAGGGCTTTCTAAAAAAAGTTTATATTCCAAAGCTTCTTTTCCCCGCGGTGTCTGTCACTACAGAAACGGTGAATTTCATCCTGAGCGTTATCAGCCTGTATTTGATTGGGCTGATGGTAGGTTTTCCAATCAAGATCACTGTGCTTTACCTGCCGCTGGTCATCCTGATCACCCTGTTGTTCAACCTGGGCTGGGTGTTGATTGTTAGTGTCACAACCATTTATTTCCGGGATATGACCCATTTAATCTCTGTTATCTTTCAGGCACTGTTTTATCTGGCACCTATCATTTATCCCCTGGAAAGTATTCCAGAGCAATTTCGCGGTTTGTTCCTCTTCAACCCGTTTTATTACTTCATCATTCTCTTTCGCAAGGTAATCTATGGTTCGCCAGCCCTGACCTGGCAGGATTGGTTGATGCCAGTGGGGTTGATGATTGTCATTTTGACCATTGGTTTATATATTCTGAAGCGGCAAGATCGCACCATCGTGTATCGATTATGAACCCTCAGATTAAGATCTCTGATGTTTCCCTGGTGTTTCACCTCTACAGCGACCCAACCCCCACGTTGAAGTCTGCGGTGGTCAATGGACTGCTGCGGCGTAAACAGGCGGCTGAACGGCGCGAGTTTTATGCCCTGAGAAACATCAACTTAAATATTGAGGGTGGGGATCGGGTGGGCGTGATTGGCCTGAACGGGGCAGGTAAATCCACCCTGTTGAAAATGATTGTTGGAATTTACCCACCCATTAGCGGCCGGGTGGAGGTTCACGGCCGGGTAACACCCATGATTGAAATTGGCACGGGTTTTGATGTGGAATTGAGCGGCCGGGAAAACATCTACCTCAACGGGGCCATCCTGGGCTATTCGCCGAAGGAAATGCAGCAACGCGAGCAGGAGATCATCGAGTTTTCAGAATTGGGTGATTTCATCAATACACCGGTCAAATATTATTCCACGGGTATGTACGGCCGCCTGGCTTTTTCGATTGCCACCATGACCGAGCCGGAGATCCTGTTGGTTGACGAAATTTTCTCCGCCGGCGATGCCCACTTTGTTAAGAAAGGCACCGAACGGATGTTGCAACTTTTCAAAACCTCGCAGGTGGTGGTGTTTGTCTCCCATAACCTGGAGCAGATCCGCATGTTGTGCAACAAAGTGGTGGTTCTGCACCACGGGCAGGTGGTCAACCAGGGTGATCCGGATGAAATGATTGAATTTTATGAAAAGGAGATCGTTAACGGGATCTGAGATTATGGACTCCATTCAATTATTTGTACCCACATTTCGGATTGAGGAAACCCTGGAGCAAATCCGCGAATGCCTGGAAAAGGGTTGGACCGGATTGGGTTTTAAAACGGTGGAATTTGAAGAGGCCTGGAAGCAATATACCGGCCTGGCACATGCCCACTACCTGAATTCGGCCACCGCCGGGCTGCATCTGGCCGTACGCCTGCTGAAAGACCACAACGGCTGGCAGGAAGGCGATGAAATCATCACCACCCCGCTGACCTTTATTTCCACCAACCACGCCATTTTATATGAGCGCCTGACCCCCATCTTCGCAGATGTGGATGAATACCTTTGCCTGGATCCGGAATCCATCCGCCAGCGCATCAGCCCCCGCACCCGGGCGGTGATGTTTGTTGGCCTGGGAGGGAATACCGGGCGCCTGCGTGAAGTGGTCGAACTGTGCCGTGAACACGGTCTGCGCCTGATTCTGGATGCTTCGCATATGTCCGGCACACGCTGGTTGGACGGCACCCACGTAGGAGCGGAGGCCGATATCACGATCTTCAGCTTCCAGGCGGTCAAGAACCTGCCCACTGCAGATTCTGGCATGATCTGCTGCCGGGATGCACAACTGGATGCCGATGCCCGCAAGTATGCCTGGATGGGCATCAACAAGGATACCTATTCCCGCACCCTCTCCCAGGGCTCGTACAAGTGGATGTATGACGTGGAGTTTGAGGGTTTTAAATACAACGGCAATTCGATCATGGCGGCCATGGGGCTGGTGGCGTTGAAATATTTGGATCAGGATAACGCTTACCGGCGGCAGCTGGCCGCCTGGTATGATGCCGGACTGGCGGATGAATCGCTTATCCGACGGGTGCCCATGGCGCCTGACTGCATCCCATCACGCCATCTTTATCAAATCCAGGTGGCGCGGCGGGATGAGGTGATGGTGGCCTTGAACCAGGCCAACATCTTCCCCGGTGTACATTACCGGGATAATACCTCCTACCGGATGTATCGAAGCGGAGCCAACACCTGCCCGCACGCTCATGCAGCCAGTGACCAGATCATCTCCCTGCCCATGCACTTACGCCTGAAGCAGGAGCAGGTGCAGTACGTATCCGAGCAACTGAAACGAATCGTCCAGGAGCAGGCGGAGTGAAGGAAACCATGAACTGGGAATCGAAGAAGGTACTGGTAACCGGAGCTGGCGGGTTTATTGGCAGCCATTTGACCGAGGCGCTGCTGCAGGCCGGGGCACAGGTGACAGCCCTGGTGCATTACAATGCCCGCAACTCGTGGGGCAACCTGGAGCTTCTGCCTGAAGAATTGTTGAAGAAGCTGACGGTGGTTTCAGGCAATATTGAAGACAGCGGATTTGTCAACCGGGTGGTGCGCGGCCAGCAGATCGTCTTCCACCTGGCCGCCCTGATTGCCATTCCTTATTCCTATCACGCCCCCCTCAGTTATGTGCGCACCAATGTGGAAGGTACGCTAAATGTGCTGGAGGCCGCCCGGGAATTCGAGGTTGAACGGATTGTTCATACTTCAACCTCGGAAACGTACGGTACCGCCATTTATGCCCCGATCGATGAGAAGCACCCCCTGCAGGGACAATCCCCCTACTCCGCTTCCAAGATCGGTGCAGATAAGATTGCTGAGAGTTTTTATCTCTCTTTCAATACCCCGGTGGTCACGCTACGGCCGTTTAACACCTTTGGCCCGCGCCAGAGCGCCCGGGCGGTCATCCCAACCATCATCAGCCAATTGCTTACCCGGGACTCGGTCAAGTTGGGTTCCCTGGACCCGGTGCGTGACCTGAATTATGTTGGCGATACCGTGCGCGGGTTTCTACTGGCAGCCAGCGCCCCGCAGGCTCCGGGAGAAGTCATTAATGTTGGTTCTGGCAGAGGGGTCACCATCGGCGAATTGTTCGAAATCATCCAGAGCATCATGGGTGTTCACAAGCCCGTGATGCTGGATGATCAGCGAATTCGCCCGCCCAAGAGCGAAGTGTTTCGTTTGATTTGTGATCCATCCAAGGCTCAAACAATTCTGGGCTGGCAGCCCTCCTTTACCCTGGAGGAAGGCCTGCGGCGGACTGCTGAATTCATTGCCGCCCACCCCGAATTATATAAGCCGGATATTTACAACCTGTAAGGATCAGTGATGAAAGCAGTCATTCTGGCTGGAGGCAAGGGCACCCGCCTGCGCCCGTACACAACCGTTATCCCCAAGCCCCTGATGCCGGTTGGAGGATATCCAATCCTGGAAATCCTTTTGCGCCAATTGCATTTTTACGGTGTTGAAGAAGTCATCCTGGCTGTCGGGTATATGTCTCAGCTCTTCCAGGCCTTTTTCCAGGACGGCGAACGCTACGGCATTAAGATCTCCTATTCCTTCGAAGAGAAGCCGCTGGGCACGGCCGGCCCACTCAGCCTGTTGATCGACCGGTTGGATGATGACTTCTTGATCCTGAATGGCGACCTGCTGACCACCATGAATTACCGCCACCTGTTTGAGTTTCACCGCCAGAAATCGGCGGCAGGCACCATTGGCCTCTACCGCCGCGAGGTTAAGATTGATTTTGGGGTGATCGAACCGGATGACAGCGGGCAGTTGAAAAATTATATTGAAAAGCCAACCTATAACTTCATGGTTAGCATGGGAGTGAATGTTCTGAATCAACGCCTTGTGCGGCCTTTCCTGACTCCCGGCAAGCACCTGGATTTACCCGACCTGATGTTAAGCCTGCGGGCGGCCGGGTTGCCAGTGTACACGTTTTCCGAGCCGTGTTACTGGCTGGATATCGGTCGGGTGGATGACTACCAGATGGCAAACGAGGTTTTTGAAGACCGGCGCACAGAATTCATGCCAGGGGAGGCAATGTGAAGGTGCTGGTAACCGGGGCCAGCGGCTTTGTGGGCACCCACCTGTTGCAGTTTTTATATGCAAAGGGCCTGGAAATATTCACCCATGGCCCGGAGCCTGCTGTTCTCGGTACACATTTTGATACCCCCATTGAAGATATCGGAAAGATGACCGATATCGTCACCCACCTCCAACCGGACTTCATTTTTCACCTGGCTGGGATTGCCAACGCGAACGACTACTCCCTGTTTTACCGGGTTAACGTTCAATATGCAGCGAACCTTCTGCGCTCGTTGGAGCAGGCAGGGCTGGCCGACCGCCCGGTTCTCCTGTGCGGAACAGCCGCTGAATACGGACTGGTGGCCCAGGAGAATATGCCCATCACTGAAAAAACGCCAGCCGCGCCCTACAATCACTATGGGGCATCCAAACTGGCCCAAACCCATCTGGGATTGATCCTGGCAGCCGCCGGCCGGCGGATTGTGCTGGTTCGGCCGTTCAACATCATTGGCCCGGGCATGGGGGCCCACCTGGCTATTCAGGCATTTGCTTTGCAAATTGCTCAAATTGTCCGCGGAGAAATCCCACCCGTGATTGAAGTCGGCAATCTTTCCAGTTCGCGGGACTTTGTGGATGTGAGTGAAGTGGTGAAAATTTACTGGGAATTGCTCCACACCCCGGCCGCCTTCGGGCGGGTCGTGAATGTTTGCTCCGGCAAGCCCGAAAAAATGAGTGATGTCCTGGATCGGCTCATCCGCCTGGCAGGCAAACAGATCGAAGTTCACGTAAATGCTGAACGCTTTAAGCCGGTGGATGTTCCGCTGAGTTATGGCGACCCTGGCCTGTTGAATACTTTGATCGGCACATATCCCAAACGCCCGCTGGATGATACCCTACGGGATATCCTGGCCGCCGTCCTGCCCCCCAACTAAGCCATGGTTTCCAAGCGCCAGCTACCTCCTTTTCAAAATGAAACGGTTCGCCTGCGATTGCTGGCGGAAGCGGATCTACCCCTGACGCTGGCCTGGCGGAATAAGCCGGAAATCCGGCGTTGGTTTTTCAATTCCGCTGAACTGACCTGGGAACAGCACCGGGTTTGGTTTGAGTCCTACAGCACCCGTGATGACGATTTTATTTTCATGATCGAGGATGTACAGTCTGCGCAGCCGGTTGGGCAGGTCTCTCTCTATCACATTGATTGGCAAACCCGCCGGGGGGAATACGGGCGCCTGATGATTGGTGATGACAAGGCGCGCGGAAAAGGATATGCCAAGGCTGCCACCCGACTGGTATGCCAATTGGGATTTGAAGCCCTGGACCTGGTTGAAATTTACCTGGAAGTTTACGAACAGAATGCTGCTGCACGGGCAGTGTATGCAGCCTGCGGATTTCAACTGGGGCATCTTCAGGACGGTGTGGCTTTTATGAACATGAAGCCGGGGGATCTGACTGTATGAAATATTCAGAGCTGGTTCAAGGTCTGATCCCACAGGAAAACGGCTGGCAGGAGCAGCAGCCGCGCCTCAGCCTGATTCTGCCGACCTATAACCGGCATGTGGAAGGCCGCCTGGAGCCCTGCATACAATCCGTATTGGCACAGAGCTTCACGGATTTTGAGTTCATTATCTACGACGATGGTTCCGGGGATGGGTCTACCGATTTGATCCGCTCAATCGCGGAGAAGGATCCGCGTATCGTTTTCATCCCCGTTGCCCGCAATACCGGTTTGCCAGCTGTCCTGGTAAATGATGGCATCCTGCGCAGTCGTGGAGAATACACCGCCTTTACTTTTGATGACAATACTCTCCATCCGCATGCCCTGGAGCAATTACTGGCCGCGGCAGAAGCGAGCCGGGCGGATGTGGTGCATGCAGAAATGAGCCTGCGCCAGGCAGACGGCCGCAGCCGGCTGCTCGGTACGGCGCCGGTCAGCCTGGCTGCGCTGGAGTTGAACAACATCATCCCCAATGGGGCAGTACTGGTGCGCCGTTCCTTCTGGCAGCGGTTTGGGTTGTATGACCCACAACTCTTGCTGCGCCGGGTGTGTGATTGGGACCTGTGGCTGCGGGCGCTTAAACAGGGCGCCTACTTCTTCCATCTGCCGGTGGAAATCGGCGTGGAATACGGCCTGACTCTCAAAACCTCCCTGGGCAATTCCATCGGCTGGGATTACAAGGTGGTTTCGGCCTATTTACAGGATGAAACAGCCTTGCCGGCTCGAACCACTGCACTGCAGCCGGAAAATATCCGCGATTACGATGTGCTCGATGCGGAACGCATCCTGCCGTATGTACGCAATTGGGCTGAATGGGATG
>CAYOOA010000094.1:0-7617 GCA_964405455.1 uncultured Anaerolineaceae bacterium
GGTTGCCCGGGATGGCGTGCATCAGCAGGAACGTGATCACGGTCACCCCCAGCAGAACAACCAGGGTATGCAGGAACTTGCGAAACAGGTAATGGATCATTGGAATGGTAAGTCCATTATCCCACCTTTTTCAGGCCGGGCGCATATCCCTCCCCGCGAACCAGTGAAGAATCACACCGGCGGATAAAACCAGGAAAATTGCTGAATTTTGTTTACGATGGGATCTTTGCGTGGGTCTATTCCGGCAGGGGCAAAACAAAATGGCAGCCCATTTATTCTTCGGAGGTGAACTCCTCGCGCAGGCCGGCATACTCAAAGCTATCCAGCCAGAGCGGATTGTTGTTTTCGTCCCGCTGGAAGAAAATATTCTTGCGGAAGAATCCCTCGCGGCGCATGCCGATTTTCTCCATCACCCGCCATGAGGCAGTATTTTCCGGGTTGCAGTGAGCTGTCACGCGGTGGATGCCCCAGTTGACAAAGCCGTGGCGCAGCAGGGCGGCGGCTGCCTCCGTGGCATAACCCTGGTTTTGGTAAGCCGGGTTGAAGATGTACCCCAGTTCCCAGGTGCTGAACTCCAGCGGCCCGGTTTGCGCAAAATACAGGTGCCCGATCAGCCGGTCGGCAGCCTGCAGGATGACTGCCCAGTAATGCGTTCCGTGCGCCCGCTGGATGGCCATCTCGCGGGCTTCCTCCAGCGAGACCGGCGCGCCCGGCTCAAAACGGTAGACGGCCGGATCGGAGAGGTAGGCGTGCAGGTCGGGGTAATCCTTTTCCTGGAAGGGGCGGATGAGCAGGCGCGGTGTGGTGATCATGGGCTGTCCTTAAAGTGGCAGAAGATGTGGAAATTATACTTTGCCAGGGATGGGTAACCCGCCTTATCATTCACAATTAGCTGATATATTGGATCCGTCTCGGTTTTTCTAAAACGCATTTCTGTTAACTATGGAAGAGGAGAATGAATACCGAACAGATCAACCGCGCAGCAAGCGCGGCAGATCCCCCATCACCTCCAGACCTGCATGCCGGCCGATACCCTCAAAAACCACCTTCCCCTGCAGCGTCTCAAGCTGCACTGAAACTGTTGAGTTGAGGGTTTCCAACACCCGTTTACCCATATCCAAACGGGTTGGGCCACGCAGCAGGCCGCCTTGCGCCCGGATGGCGGTCATATGCAGGCGAAATTGGGCGTTTCGCAAGGCCCAATCCACCCGGTCATCCAAAATGGACAGGGATTCGAGCCGCGCCCCGGTATAAGTGGCGAACCGGTAGAGTTTTCCCTCCACCCACAGGCCAATGATGAAACCACGAAAGGCACTGCCCAGCCAGGGGATGATCGCAACCGAGGCAGTGATGCAGGCGCGCTGGTTGTCAAAATGGTTGCTTTGGAACCAGACCCATGCCGCCGGGAAAGATTGCCCCCAATCCTTCTCGATGTAACCATGGCCGCTGTCGAAATTCATCTCCTCTCCATTTAGTACGAGCGAGCCTTTGAGAGGGTGGTCGAAACTCAGCACGCCGTGGTAACACTCCATACGCGGCACCCAGGCATACCAGCCCATGATGCCAGGTGAAAGCAGCGACACAGGCCAGGGTTGGAGCGGTCCCAGGTGAATTTCACCAAAGATTTGCCCCTCTGGACGATTCAAATCCAGAACGAGATGATTATCATCGAATATGTTCCCGACAATGTTTAGTCCAAAGGCCTCTCGCTTCGCCTGAAATTGCTCTATAGAAAAGGTGTGATATGCCGTCTGCCCTGAAACACCATCCAAAACCTGGACGAAAGCATGCGCATCCTGGCCGAGAATCACCCCGGGAATGATGGCCACTTTATGAGTTTCATCCGCGCTGACTAGTTTATAGTACCAACCTTCAAAGAAGGGTGGTTTTTTACCGAAGCCATGGTACATGGCGGGAGTCAGGATGGAATGGATGGACATGGATTTTCTCACAACATCTCTAATATAATAATTGCCAGTCCGTATGGAAATTATACCCCTTGCATACCACCCGCACAAACCGGAAATATCAAACCTCCCGGGAGGGATTCGAATGGCATCCATCGCACATCATCCCACAAGTGGCGATTGGATGCTATCAACCTAAAAAACTGACCCTAAGGGTCTTAAAGACCCTTAGGGTCAGACAGGGTATGCCCCAGGAGGGACTCGAACTCTCAACCTAAGCGTTAGGAGTGCTTTGCTCTATCCTATTGAGCTACTGGGGCGCGCCCCTATTATAGCATGAAGTGATTTGAAGTGATTTAAAGAAAAACATGAGCAGTCCAGGCTTCACTTGAACTTCCATGCCGAAGGAACGCATTGCGCGCCAGAAGCAAAAGCTTTGCGTCGCTATTCCATTCGGCTCGTTGGGGGTTCCACCGAACCCCGGTAAGTGGCCGTTCACGCCACCGGAAACTGACCCTCGGTATGACTTGACGTCCGTGCCTCATGTCTATCCAGTGGACTGCTCATGCAAATACATAATACCAAATTCCCTGGGCCAATACATTAAAATCAACCACCGTTTTGCCGGCGAAAGACCGGCGAAGCGGCAAATTTGCGCAATTCCTCGATCCGGTTGATAACCAGCGGATGGGTTTGCATCGTCTCGGCCAGCAGGCCGCCCACCGAATCATCCTCGCGGTCCAGCGCCGCCAGCACCTGGTTCAACTGCTGCTGCGAGTGAATAGGCCCCGCCACCAGTTTGACCAGCGCCGTCACCCCCTTGGAAAGATCCCCACAGGCCAGCAGCCCGGCCCGATCGGCGGAGTATTCACAGGCGCGGTTCCACCAGCGGAAGGCAAAATTCAAGATCACCGCTGCCGCCAGCGGCACCGGCACTCCGGCCAGCCCGCCCACCAGGGAGTTGAGCCAGGTGTGGCCCAGCGCCACGTGACCCAGCTCGTGGCCGATGACAAACTTGAGCTCGCCGTCATCCATCAGCTCCAGCAAGGAACTGTAGACCACCACCGTGTTGGGCTGGGTCAGTCCAAAAGTGTAGGCGTTGCGCTCCTTGCTGGGCACCACGTACACCTCGATTTCGCCCGGCTGCAGAGTGCGCTTGCAATCATCCACCAGGGCGGCCAACTGTGGGGCGCGGTCATAAGTGATGGGCACGCCGCGCTTCTTCAACTCCTCGTGGTGGGAACGGCTCATGTAGTAGCCCAGCAGCACAAAGCCGCCAAACAACAGTGGTACCAGGCACAACGTTGGCAGCGCCGTAGCCACCAACACTCCGCCAACCAGGAAAAGGGTGACGGCCAAAATCCAGCCTTCAGAGGGAAAACGATAGGAGGAAGGTTGCATGAATTATCCTCTAGATGGAGAATATTGTTTCCCATAAGCATAGCACAAAATTAATCTTCCGCATCCGGACTGTGGCAGGCAAGTTATAATTATGCCATGTCTGTTCCACCCAAAGTATTGGCCATTTTACCCGGGTTTGTTCCATCCACGTTTCTGAACGTGATCAAACCGTTTCTCGCGCTGCAAAAAGCAGGGGTGGTGGAGTTTCGCACCAACCTGGAGGCTTATTTGCGTCCGGGCGACCTGAACTGGCCGGATTTGGTGGTGTTTTGCCGCAATACTGAGCCGGTTTTTGCCCCCGTCCTGGATATGGTGCTGCAGAAAAATATTCCCTACGTGTACGACCTGGATGACAACCTGTTTGAGATTCCACTGGACACAGATCTTGGAAGATATCACCGGACACCCCTGCGACTTGAACTGCTTTCCCGTTACATCCAACAGGCCCAACTGGTGCGGGTCTATTCGCAGCCGTTGGCCGCCCGGGCCAGTACCATGAACCCTGCTACAGTGCAGGTGGAGCCTGCCATCGATTGGGAAACCATCCGACCCCGGCCGCGGTCTACAGTGCAGCCGCTACAGATTGTTTATGCCACCAGCCGGACCGAAGACCGGCTGGCACAGATTTTTCTGCCGGCGATCGGGCAAATCCTGGTGGATTTTGCCGGCCAGGTGGAAATGAACTTCTGGGGCTACCTGCCCACGGAATTGGCCGGGCGGCCGGGCGTGCGCCATTTACGCCCCCTGCAAAATTACAACGAGTTTATGCAGCGCTTCTCAGGCATGGGATTTGACATTGGCCTGGCACCCCTGCTGGATGATGAGTTTCACCGTTCCAAGACCAATAACAAGTTCCGCGAATACGGCGCCTGCCAGATCGCCGGGGTGTATTCAAATGTGCAAACCTACTCCCGTTACATCACGGATGGGGAAAACGGCTTGCTGGTGGAAAATACGCCCGCTGCCTGGTTGAATGCCCTGACCCGCTTGATCACGGATGCAGAATTGCGCCAGAAGATAGCCCGCCAGGCTTTGGCTTACATCCAACAGCATTACGGGCAGGATGCCTACCTTCAGGTCTGGCAATCCCAGGTGCAGGATGTATTATCCAAGGCGGCATTCAATCCGCAAGGTGACAACCCTCAAAAAGTATCGCCTGGGCAGCAACCAGCCGGTGGCACTCATTGGTACCTGCAGACCTTGCGCCGACTGGCCGGGAGAATCAACGCTCAAACCCCGGCTGGCCTCTGGCATAAGCTCAACCTGACAGCCAGCAACTTACGTTTTCTGTATCGGATTAATGTTTTAAAACGGCTGTAATTCCTTAGAAAATCAACCCGATGAATGGCTTGCAGCGCGTGGGGAGCAATCCCCCCAGGCGATACTTACGCCATTCCAACAAGCGGAAAGGAGCATCCAGGTTACGGCCAAAAACCCGGATTTCGTATTCACCGCTGGTGGATTCAGCCAGGGCAGGGAATTCAAACCGGATCGGTTGGTAGGATACTACTTGCAATGCAGGCAGTGTGGCTTGCGCTACAATTTTTTGCTGTGCTGAAACCACTTCCACACCCAGGTAGCCTTCCCCAAGCGGCATATCCAGCACCCCGGCCAGGAGCACCCCACGCCAACCCGCCCGCCCCGGGCTTAGGTGATAGGGAACAAAGGGGACGGCATGCAGGCTGATGCCAGGCTGCAGCAGGTAACCATCCAACTTGCGGTTGAAAATGAACGAATCATCCACCAATTGTTGCAAGCCGGGCGGCAGACTCGGCAAGAGTTGCATACGATCGCGCAATCGTCCAATCAGGCGGAAGACGAGACGGCGCCGCTGCTCATCCAGTTGCAGGGCCACATTTCGCCCAATTCTTTGATAATCTCCGATTGCCTGTTCCAGGTGGGTTACCTGCTGCTGTATTGCTTGTTCCAGGTGGGTTACCTGCTGCTGTCGGGATTGCAGCTCCGTTTGAGCAACTGAAATTTGAGATCGCAGAGAGGTTGCAGTCAATTCTGCTCCGGCCAGTACTACCTGCAAGTCATGCTTTTCCGCCTCCAGCCGCTGTACATTATCCTCGGTTTGAGAAAGCCTGGTCGCCATCTGCTCCATTTCGGCCTGATGAGCTTGCTGTTCCGTTCGCATTTGATTCAGCACCTGCTCATTGGAATCCCAGGCAGCCTGCCTGGATTGCTCCGCTGCCTGGCGTTCGGCTTTCCTGGCGTCCATTTCCGCCAGCTGGGTTGCAGTCAATTCGCGCAATCGGCGCAGGGTAATTTCAACCGGTTCAAAATTTTCCATGGACACCATCCGTTCATTCATCCCGGTGGGATTACAGGGCGGCTTGACCGCCAACAGGTTGAAGAAAATCGTATCGCAAACGTTCCAGCGCTCGTTGCGAGTGCGTCGTCGTTCGGCAACAGGCAATTGCATGAATTCGTCTGCATGGAAATATTCCAAGCGCACACAACGTAAATCCATCCGGCCGTCTTCGCCTAATCCCCAGCCCGTGGAATCCTCCGGCAGGCCAATTTCCGGAAGATAGGGGCCGGGTTGATTGGCAGATGTCCAGTAGCGTGGCGTGTGTCCGGTGATATGCTGGCGCAGGTGTGGATTGGCTGTACTGCTATCACAACGGGCAAATGCCGCGATTACTGATACTGCTGCCCCATCCCGGCAGATGCGGTAGACCTCTCCCATCGTTTGCTGCATGTCAGCAGTTTGTTCCAGTTCATGATCCATACAAACTGCATCCACTGAATCGCTTGCAAAAGGAAGGGATTGATCCAGGTCAACCACTACGGAGATGCCAGGCTGCCACCTGGAGGCTGCCCGCCAGGCAGATACTGCGGGGATGCCCCGACCGAAATACAGGCGGCGGCGGTCCTGGTTTTCCAGGTGGTTGGCAAGCAGGCTTAATCGCGGCCGGGTTAAATCGTTGATTTCCCGGAGCCATTCCGCCTCGGTGATCTGCTGGCGATAATGCTCATACACATAGCGATAGGCATTATCCTGGATTGCAGTGCGCAGCCCGGCATCCAGCACCAGGCGCTCCAGGGCATCAAACCATGCCCCGGGACGCTGCTGTACAACCAGGCCGGTTTTACCATCCTGCACATCCGAATAATTTTGGACAGCCGAATACACCCCGGCAATACGACAGGCACCGTAATCCCGCAGTTTTGTATTGGTCTTGGAGAGGTTAAAGGGCGTCTCGTTCATCGGCGCCAGGCCAATGTCGTAGCCGCTTTCGGCCAGGCTGCGGATAAAAACCGGGTAATCCCAATTGATGGGATGATTGTGCACATTGGGTAAATCTGCAAAAATCGGCAGCGGTTCACCAAAAAGGTGGAACTCCACCAGGGCCGGATATTTCAGCAACAGGGCACGCAAATCGTCAGCAAACAGGCTGAGGAAGGGATCGTTCAACCCGCGTGCCGTGGCATAGGTGATTTTCACTTTGCCTGAGTCGCGCGCGGGCTTCCCCGGGGGCAGCAGGGAGAAATCAATACACGGGGTATCGAGCAAGACAGCCGGATTGAACTGCCGGACTTTTTCAGCTAGGAAGGGGCTGAATACTTTAACCCGGCTGGTATAACGGATATAACGCTCCAATTGGCGGAGTTGCTCGGAGCTACGGTAAATCTCATCGAGTTTCAGCTCGGCAGGCAGATCCCAGAAATTATCGTCCAGCACATACACGCTGGGAATACCGCGGCTGATCACTTCCTCAAACTGGGAATGGCTTTCGGCGGTAACGTTGCGACTGTAGATCACCAAATCTGCCCAGGCCAGCCGGCCAGGCGAGGCTTCCTGTTCCAGGCGGGCATCAAACAAAATGCTGCCTTGCTCTGCCAGGGCACGGAGCGGCCGCAGAATGTAAATTTCTGCTGAGGTGTGGAAGCTCTCCAGGATGGCGAGAACCCGCGGCAGGCCAGCAGATTGCGAATCATTCATCGGCAGCCTCCCGGTGGTAGATGGGCAGCACAGCCAACCCACTGCGGCGCAGGGGGAGGCGGGCTTTCAGGTAGCGCCGGCTGGCCTGCCCGACACGCAGCACCGCCAGGTGCACCGACTGCGGTTTTGGCAGCATTTCATATATTGCCAGGCGGCCGCTCACCACCTCTGCAGAAATATGCACCTCAAAATCCTGCCCGAGCGAGCGCCGGATGGGTTCAAACATCAATTCCAACCATTCATTATCCTGGACCCGCGCCAGGTTCACTTGCATGTGGCGGATTGGGCGGCGAGTACCCGGACGGTGAATTTCAATCTGAAGTTGGCCCGCCGGTTGCCGGAAATAGGTGCCAAAGC
>CAYOOA010000095.1:0-5550 GCA_964405455.1 uncultured Anaerolineaceae bacterium
GAGACGGTTGAAACGGCCGTTTCGGCCTTGATGCGCACCGCCGCCCCGGCCGGGACGACAATCACCACCCGCCCGACGGCGCAATCCAGGCTGCCGCGCAGGCTGCCGCTCTCCGGCAGGGTCAGGTGCATCTGGCCGACGGCCAGGTTGCCGTCCAATTCGCTCACCTTCAATCCGCGCAGGTCAACCGTTTGCTCGCCCACGGCGGATTCAAACTCCACGTCCAACGGGATGCTATCGGTCAGCTTCAAATCCCACCGGGATTGGGGCGCAAAGGAGGTGACCATCCAGGTGGCATCGCCGGCGGCACGCATTTCAAACAGGTTGTTTGTCATGCTCCAGTTCACCTGTTCTCCGGTCACCAGGTTCAGTTCACCCTGCAACAGGTTGCCTTCATCCGCACCTTTTTGCAGATCCAGGTTGCCCACCGCCTGGTTAAAGACCAGCCTGGCCTGGGTGCGTTTTTCCAGCGCCTGCGTGACGGGTGTCACGCTCTGCGGCAGGCGGGCAGCGGCCGGCGTGATGACCAGCCAGAACAGCCCGCCCACCAGGATCAGCCCGACCAGTACGCCCAGCACGGCGGAAAGCTTGCCGCGGTGCCCGATGATCAGGTCCAGCCCGGCGGCGATGATCAGCAGCGGCCAGAACTTCAGGATGACCTGCCAGGAGCTGGCATCCAGGTAGCCGAAATTGCCCAGCAGCAGTACCGCGCCCAGCCCGATGGCCAGGATGCTGCCGGTGAAACTGCTGCGCTGCAGCAGGCCGTCCAGCCCGCCAACGACGAAGATCAACGGCCACAGGCGCAGCAGCACATCCCAGGTGGAGCCGGGCAGCAGGTTGAGCTGGTTGAGCAGCAGGAAGCCGCCGACCAGGATCAACAGGATGGGAAAGAATAAACTACGCGGTTTGTGGTAGGTACTCATTTTGGTTCATCCCCGCGGAAGGCGCGCACCAGCAGCGCCACGCCTGCCACAATGATCAACAGGGCCCAGACCAGGTTATCGTTGAACCAACTCAGCCAGGGCAGGTTGAGCCGATCGATAAAAATGATCGCTCCAAGGAGGATCAGGCCAATCCCCAGGTACTGGTACATGCGCGGATTGGGTTTGGAGAAAGCCTCGCGCATATCTCCGCCCATGTCGCGAGCCTTGTCGCCGAAATCCTCCGACCCGGTCATGCCTTCTTCGGGAATGATGATCCACAGCAGGATGTAGATGCCCACGCCGGAGCCGCTGGCAGCCGCCAGCACCACAAAGAACAGGCGGACAAAGACCGGGTCAATCCCGATCCAGTGGGCCAGCCCGCTGCAGACGCCGCCCAGGATCCGGTCGGTGCGTGAACGTAAAAGTCGTCGGTTCATTGGTCCACCTTTCTACCCGGCCTGACCGGATTTCAGCGAACGCCAGATGAAGTATCCGCCCAGCAGCAGCAGGCCGGCCGGCAGGATGTACTTGAGCGCTTCGAAGCTCTCCAGCCCCATCAGGCCGCCCAGGACAACGAACACCAGGGCAGGAATCCAGGCCCAGTGGAATTTTTCGCCCGGTTTGCGGGTGTAGAGCGCGATGACGGCAAAAGTGGCGGCAAAGCCGAGGAACATCAGCCAGGGCGAATCAAACCCGGGCAGAAAGCTCAGGCCGACCAGCAGGGCCACCGAGATCATCACCCCGGCGGGGATGATGGCCCACCAGAAGGTGGGTTGCGCCAGCAGGACGAGGATGAACGCCAGGCCAATCGAACCCAGGAAGATCATCACCGCCAGCGTTTCAATGAAGCCGGGGATGTTCATCAAGGCCATCATCACACCCAGGCCGGCCAGCGTGCAGCCCGGGATGGCCGCCCACCAGTTGGTTTTGGCATTTTGAATATATACATACAGGAAAATCAGGCCGGCGAGGAGGAAAATCCCCGCAAAGACCCACGACCAGATGTCTCCCTGCAGGGTCACCACGTGCAGGGCATCCAGCAGGGCGATGCTGCCAAACAGGATCAGCAGGACGCCAACGATGGCGCGCCAGTTCAAAGTCTTCATGGTTTGCTCCTAAAAATGAATGACGGTTGATACTGTAATGGTGAAAGATTGAGGAACGACAAACGACGTTACTACAATCCAATATTCCGATGGAGCCAATTACTGGATCGTGATCGAGCCGACTCCGCCTTCGACATGGATTTCAACCCGGTTGGCGGCGCTGTCATAATCCGGCGATTCATAGCCGGCGCCCGCCTGTGGGAAGCGCGTGGTGTTGATGTGATTGCCGCTCAGGCCGGTATCCAGGCGGATGCGGGCGGCCACGCCCTCGGGCACGTTCAAGATCACCTCGGCCATGCCGGCTTCCACGTCCACCTTGGTCAGGCCGGCCGAAGCCGGTAGGTGCACTTCGGTTCGGCTGGCCCCGGTGCCGATCTTCAGCCCGGTCACCAGCAGGTTATGCAGGTCCAGGGAGTTCTCACTCGCCCCGGTGGAAATATCCAGGTCCAGCGGCAGGCTGTTGCTCAGGTTGACCTTCCACTCCAGGCCTTGATGGCTGCCCACGGTGGGGACGCCAAACACGCGGTCCAGGTGAGCCTTGATGGAAACCTTGGCCCGCCCGCCGGCGCGGTCCACGTGCTGCTCAATCCCGCCGGTGAAGGTGCCCTCCAGCAGGCTGCCGGTTTCCATGGGCAGGACCCCCACCACCAGGTGGCCGGCGCCGTGCTTCAATTCCACTTCCGCGCTGGTTGCGCCTTCCAACGGGATCTTGACCGTATCTTCTTCCAGCTTGGCGTTGCGGAAGAGCGCCGGGCCGATCAGGAACCAGGCTCCCAGGGCGACGATGAAAAGCGGGAAGAGAACATTCCAGACGTTGAATTGCAGCACGCCGGTGGTATTCAGGAGCAGCACAATGCCGCCCAATACCAGCACAAATCCCCAGAAAAGATTACTTTTTCGCATCTGATGGCTCCTTACTCTTTCCGGATTACGAACTGCGCTTTGGAACCAGGTAGAGGATGATCAGGATCACCCCGGCCCCGATCAGCAGCAGCGGCCAATACTGGCCCAGCCCGCGGAAACCGCCGAAGAAAGCCCCAAAAACGAGGAACAGTACCAAAGAGATGACCATCTGGCGCAGGCCGTCAGCGGCTTTCATATCCTTTGCGCCCAGCAGGCTGCCCACCAGCATGCCCAATCCGACGAAACCCGGGATCAAGGCCCACATGTAGGACCACGAGCCCCAGTCCCCGGTCCGCCACTGGTAGAACAGGATGCCGCCGATGCCGGCCACGATACAGGCCGGGACGGACATGCCCGGTGCCCGCAGGACCAGGCCAAGCAGGAACAAACCGGCGCCGACCGCGATGATGATCATCGGCCACTCCATGAACCGGGTCAGCCCCGGGATGAAGGTTTGCGCCAGGAAAAAGCCCCCCAACAATATCAGCAAAATGCCGATCGCCAAGGTGTTGCGTTTCGATTCGTTCATAGTTCCCTCCAGAGCAAAAACTCCCTCCATAAATGATTATACAAAATTGATGAGAAAAAATTCATACTATCTTAATACGATTTTTCTGAAAAAAGGTTGCACTGGCCGACGTACAGATGGATATAATAAAGGTTACGCGCTTTTCACACAGCGGATCCAGTTTGCGGGAGAGAAGGATGCTTCATCCAGGCGAGGAATTGCACGGCCGTTACATTGTGGAGGGGTTGGTCGGCTCTGGCGGCATGGGCACGGTCTACCGCGCCCAGGATACGCTCAAGGACCGCCTTGTGGCCCTGAAGGAATTCCAGATGGATCATCTCCCTTCGGCAAGCAGCGAAGCCGGCGGCGATGACACCCACCTGCATACCGGTTCCGGCCCCACCCGCGAGCAAGCCCTGGAGCAATTCAAGCGCGAAGCCCGCATGCTCTCCCAGTTGAGTCACCCCAACCTGCCGGCGGTGGATGATTTCTTCATCATCGGCGGGCGCGGTTTTATCGCCATGACCTACATCGAGGGCGGCAACCTGATGGAGCTGCTCAACCGCCAGGGCCGGCCGTTCGCCGAGGAACGCGTGCGCGCCTGGCTGGCCCAGATCCTGGATGTGCTGGAGTACTGCCACTCCAAAGAAATCTACCACCGCGATCTCAAGCCGGAGAATATCCTCCTGGCTGCCGGGGATCACATTTACATCATCGACTTCGGTATTGCCAAATCACGGGCGATGACCGGCTTTGGCACCGTGCTGGGCGCGCGCGGGGTGACGGCCGGTTTTGCCCCACCGGAGCAATATGCCGGCAGCGGCACCACCGATGCCCGCACCGACCTGTACGCCCTGGGGGCTACGCTGTACTGCCTGCTGACCAGCCGGATACCGCCCGAATCCGTCGAACGCATCTCTGAAGACAGCCTGGCTGCTCCTCGCCAGCTTAACCCAGTCCTTTCCAGCGAGATGGAGAGCCTGGTCCTGGCCTGCATGGCGTTGGAACGCAACAAGCGCCCGGCCTCCGCCCGGCAAATCCGGGCCAGCCTGGCCAATCCCCACGGCCCGGCCAGCGCCGCCCCACCCCCGGTAGCGCCGCGCCCACCCATCCCGCAAACGCGGGATGTACAGGATCTGCATGAAAATTTTCGCCAACCGCAAACCGTGCCCCCCGCCGGGGTCAGCGGCCGCCAGCCCACCGCTCAACAGATGGCCCTGCCGATCGGCACAACCCCGTTCCACCCCCAGCGGGCGGTGCAGTTGAAGGTCATCAAGGCCAAAGGCGGGCCGCTCAACGACCTGGCCTTTTCCGCCTCCGGGCGGACCCTGGCCAGCGCAGCCCACCTGGAAAAAGAGGTCCGCCTGTGGTCGGTCGACAGCGGCGAATGCCTGGAAGGCCTGGGCGGGTTTGATGCCCCGGTGACCAGCCTGGCGTTTTCGCCCTCCGGCCGCCGCCTGGCGGCCGCCTCGGAGGACCAATCGATCAAGATCTGGGACCTGGATCACCGCGAGTACGTGGAGCACCTGGTGGATCGCGAGACCGCCAGCCGCTGCCTGGCCTTTGCCCCGGTCACCGGCCTGCTGGCCAGCGCTGAGAGCGACGGCACGATTAACATTTACAACCTGGATCAGCCCGGAGACTTCCTGTACAGCTTGAACCGCCTGCAGGGCTGCTTAAAAGTGGCTTTCTCTCCCAACGGGCGCAGCCTGGCCGTCCTGTTGGACTGGCACGAAATCAGGCTGTTCAGCACCGCGGACTGGAAACAAACCCACAAACTCAATCCCGGCCCCTCGATTTTTATGAAATCCCTGGCCTTTTCACCAGACGGCCGGCTGCTGGCCAGCGGCTCCAGCAGCGGCATCTTCATCTGGGATCGGGCTACCCTCAAGGCCTTGCGCACCCTGGAGGGCCACCGCGGCGATGTGGCCGCGCTGGCATTCTCACCCGACGGCGCCGTCCTGGCCAGCGGCTCGGCGGATCACACTATCCGCCTGTGGAACGCCTCCAACGGCCGCCCGTACGACATCCTGGTCGGTCATGATTATGAGATCACCGGCCTGGCCTTTTCGGCCGACGGCTGCCTGCTGGCCAGCGCCTCCAAGGACGG
>CAYOOA010000095.1:5650-7516 GCA_964405455.1 uncultured Anaerolineaceae bacterium
AATGTTATACATCCATCCAGGGTTGGGCTTGACAAACCGATTTTCGGGTCTATAATACGCAAATAAATAAGATAAAAATAGTAGATATTGGAGCAACGATGTACATTTGCTTGTGTATGCGGCGGGGACTGTAACCGCCGCCCGATAAAATAAGCAAGTCGGCCACGGAACGGACGGCGGACGACAGCCCCGCAAATCATCTTGGATGGTTTGAACGCTTGTCGTTCGCTTTTTATTTTCCGTGGCCGTTTTTTATTCACTTACAGGAGACCTGCAATGAGAATCGCCAATAATGTTACAGAATTGATCGGCAACACGCCGTTGGTTAAAATCAACCGCCTGAACGAAGGCGGCTACGCCACCATCGCCGCCAAGCTGGAATTTTACAACCCGGCCCACAGCGTCAAGGACCGCATCGGAGCGGCCATGATTGATGCCGCCCAGAAAGCCGGGCGGATCGGGCCGAACACCATCGTCGTGGAACCGACCAGCGGCAACACCGGCATCGCCCTGGCCATGGTCTGCGCGGCGCGCGGGATAAAATGCACCCTGCTGATGCCTGAAACGATGAGCAGGGAACGCCGCATGCTGCTGCGGGCGTACGGCGCCGAGTTAATCCTGACCCCCGGCGCGGAGGGCATGCCCGGCGCCATCCGCCGGGCGGAAGAACTGGCTGCCAGCGACCCGCGCTACTTCATGCCGCAGCAGTTTGAAAACCCGGCCAACCCGGAAATCCACCGCCGCACCACCGCCGAGGAAATCTGGCGCGATACCGACGGCAAGGTGGATATCCTGGTCGCCGGAGTGGGCACCGGTGGAACCATCACCGGCATCGGCGAGGTGATCAAAGCCCGCAAACCCTCCTTCAAGGCCGTTGCGGTGGAACCGGATGCCTCGCCGGTCCTTTCCGGCGGCGCCAAGGGACCGCACCCTCTCCAGGGGTTGGGGGCCGGGTTCGTCCCCGCCGTGCTCAACACCCAGGTGTATGACGAGATCATCCGCGTCAAAGGTGAGGATGCCTTCGCCACTGCCCGCGCCATGGCCCAAAAGGAAGGCTTGCTGGTGGGCATCTCCTCCGGGGCGGCCACCTGGGCCGCGCTGCAGGTTTCAAAACGCTTGGAAAATCGGGAAAAGTTGATCGTGGTGATCATCCCCTCGTTTGGCGAACGCTACCTCTCCACCCCGCTGTTCGCCGACCTGGCGGACTGACCCCGGAAGGCAGGTGAAGCATGTTCAAGACCCTTCGCGAAGATTTGCAGTCCGTGTTGGACCGCGACCCGGCCGCACGCAACCGGCTGGAAATCGTCATTAATTACCCCGGCCTGCACGCCCTGTGGAGCCACCGCGCAGCCCACTGGCTGTGGCGGCATAACTTCAAACTTCTCGGCCGGATGCTCTCACAGATCAGCCGCTTCTTCACCGGGATTGAAATCCACCCCGGGGCGCAGATCGGGCGCGGCTTCTTTATCGATCACGGCATGGGCGTCGTCATCGGCGAGACAGCCGAAATTGGCGACAATGTGACCCTTTATCACGGCGTTACCCTGGGCGGTGTCAGCCTGGAGAAGGGCAAACGCCACCCCACCATCGGGGATAACGTGGTCATCGGGGCGGGCGCCAAGGTGCTCGGCGCCATCACCATTGGGGCCGGTTCGCGCATCGGGGCCAACTCGGTGGTGGTCAAGCCGGTACCGGCCAATTCGGTGGTGGTCGGCATCCCCGGCCAGGTGGTGGTGCGCAGTCCCGCCTACACGCCGGAGAAATCCGACCTGCACCACGACCGCCTGCCGGATACGCTCGGCACAGCCCTGACCTCGGTGATGCAGCGCCTGGAGCTGATCGAGAACACGCTCAACATCCACATGA
>CAYOOA010000096.1:0-7455 GCA_964405455.1 uncultured Anaerolineaceae bacterium
TCCGTTGGCCCACATCGCCAGGCGGGTTGCCCCGGCCAGTTGGGCAGTGATGGTGCCAAACATCTGGTGCTGGGAAAGGAAGCCTACCACGCAGCCGCTCCGTCCAGTCCGATCCGCCAGCACGCCAAAGAAATCTGATCCAAAATACCCGCGCCGGCGGGGTGTCGGTGTGCCGTCCGCCGTCCACATTCCGGGGAACAAGCCGCCCATGATGGTCCGTGGTGCTTTCTGTCTTGCAGAATATGCCGCGCTGTAGCTCCACGATTGCCAGCCGTTTTCAAAGAAGGCAGGATTCGCAGCCCGGTTCGCAGTAAATTCCACCTGGCGGCCGTCCGCCTGGCGGAGCATCTCCAGCCGATGAATGACAGCCGGTTTGCGCCCCTGGTTGGTGACTGCCAACTTCCAGGCAAACAAACCATCCGCCCGCAGCTCAAAATGCAGTGAGAATGAAATCCCATCCGCGTCTGGTGCTGTTTCAAACCCAAAGGGTCCACCGGCGGGAAGCGGACGCCACCCGTTCAGGATCATGCGACTTCGTTGATTCCCCGCCTGATATTCGGCAGCCAGATGAGCTTTGGGAATGGCGATCCCATTCGGGAATTGCCAAGTGAAAGCCCCCGTTTGGGGGGCAAAATCAAATCGGGGGCCGGGTAAGGTTTGTGTCATGGAAGGTACCTGGATGCATATTTAATTAATCCACGCCGGGCATGAAAAGAAACGCCGGGTGGAGACCTTTGAAGTTAGAAGTGAGTGTACTCATCCACCTTAAGGACAAAGATGGTGCCGCGTTTTTCCGCCGGTTCGGTGGCGGGGGCACAGGTCTTGCGGATGATATCCAGTGCTTTCTCCACCTGGTCATCTTCAACGCCAATCAATAACGTCGTCATGCCGCGGCGTAGAAAACCGCCGGTGGACGCCACCATGGTGACGCGAAATTCCTCCGCCACGAGTGCGCGCGTTACGGGGTCGTTATCACTATCCCGAAGAATGGCAATGATGAGTTTCATGGTTAAAGCTCCTCGTAATGTTCAACTTCCAGGCAGAAAATGGTTGCACCGCCAATCGTGATGGGGGTCGGGGCAGGCATTGGCAAGGGAGCGCTTTCCAGCGGGACTGCGATGAATTCAACCCGCTGGCGGCATGTCTCGCGTAGAATATCCATGATTTCCTGCTGCCGATCCGATGGCAAGCCAATGGTCAGGGTCGCATTGCGGCGTCCCAAAAAGCCCCCTACACTGGGCAGGCGGGTCACGGTGTAGCCCAATTTCGTCAGGGCCGACTGGGCCGGCTCGGAGTCCTGGGCCTGAACCACTGCAATCATCATCATATTCCGGAGTGTTTGGTCGTTTAGTTCCTCGCTCATAGGCCTCCTTTGGGGGCTTGCTTATCGCCAGTCAATCCGGTGCAGACCGGGTTCGTTGATCCGCACAAGTTGACCGGAAGGGGAGGTTACAACAACCTCCTTGGCACTCAGCATTACCCCTGCTCCTTTATATTTTACCGTAATTGCATGAGAAAAAGGACTCCCAGTTTGAACAATTAATCTTTCCGGGCTAATTTGATGAATTCCAGCCGTCCTCAGCAATAAACCCAGCGGGGCCATGCCGTGCAGGTGGCCGAATTCACCCAGCGGATTTCCACTGCTTGCATGGATGGGGCTTCGGAAATCATGGTATTTGCGCAGGTTGAGTACCACGCCCTCCATCAGGTAGCGAATCAGAACCGCTGCCTGGTCGCGATACCCATAGGCCAACAGCCCTTCCCCCACCAGGGTATTCCAGGGCATCAACACCCCGGCGGTTTTCCCGGCATCTTCAAACCGTTCTCCCGGCGGACATAAACCCAGGCCGTACGGCTCCAGCCACTCCTGCAGCAGTTTTTTCTCGACCATTTGGCGAGCTTGATCTTCTGAAGGAATGCCCGCCCAGAGTGGGAGAAGCAGTGAAATATCCTCCAGTGAATAATCCGGCAAGCCGATCCATCCAAGATCATCCTCCAGCAGGCCGTTGATTTCCACCCTGTCAATGCAAGTGAATAGGGTGTGCCCGGTGCTGCGACCTTGCCCATTCACCCATGAAAAGTCACGCGGCGAGATTTCCTCCTCAATTACTGCATCTCTCAACTTGCCGACTACGTGGATGGAAGCAATCCGCGTACTTTGATCTGCCGACCGAACGGAATAAAACAAACGCATCGGTGAATTAAAGTTGTGTTTCACCTGAATGGATGCAGATCCTTTGAAATCCAGCAGCCGTTGGCCGCTTTGTCGGGAATGATTTTGATGATCCTGGTAGTGATAGATGGAGTGCTCTTCATCCCAGGTTTCCTGCAAGGCAGCAGAAAGGCGGTCTGCCTGCTCCTCCAACCAGGGTACATCCGCCTCGGCGGAAAGCAGGCGGCCAATGCGCGCCAGGCTGCGGCACTCACGCACCAGCATGGCTGCCAGGCCGGGCGCCTCCAGGACATTCAGATCCAATCCCTGGCTGCCCGGATTCCAGCGGTCGTACATCGGTGCGTCCTCCAGCCCGGTTTGAAGGGGATGATCCCATTCCGGAAATCCGTCTCCGTCTCGATCATGCCGGGGGGAGAACCAGGCCCGCAGAAAACGGGCCAATCCAGGATACACATCCTTCAGCCATTCCGTCTCACCGCAAAATTCGGCTGCAGAAAGAGCCAGGCTGGCCAGCATGGGCTGCGCCATGCGCCGGCTGCGTTGCCCACCCAGGCCAAGCCGCCAATCAATTTGCCCGTTTTCATCCTGGCGGGCCAGGAAGTTCCGCACCAGGCCGATAACCTGTTCCAGTCCGCCCGGGAGGAGCAGATTGGAGATGAAATAAGCATCCAGGGCCGTCTGACCGCTCCAAAGGGAAGAGTAATCGCTGCCATCTCCCCGCAGGGAAGCTCCCTGGTCGGGACGTCGGTTGAGCACAAAAGACGGATACGGCAGACCGCCCCCAGGTGGGAAGAAAAGCAGGCGGGCTGCCCGCTGGGTCATGTGTAAGGCCGCATCCCAATCCGCGTTACCGGTGGATATTTCCAATTCGTCCGACTCGTTGCGCAGTCGGATGTGTGCGACCTCACCGTCAAAGCGGGTTTGTACGGCCGCCTGGGCAGCGGCAAATGCTTCTTCAGTCGTGGATGCAGCACCCAGGGCCCAGGTGGCGCTGGATCTTCCACCCGGAAAGAGTTCCACCTCCTGCGCCAGGGCGGCCAGGGATCCACTTCCAGCTCGGGCTGGTCCGCCAAGGCAGCCGACCAGGTACAGGCCGCCGCTTCCGCCTTCCAACACGGTTTGATTATCCAGGTTCACCACAGCCATCCCCTGCCCCGCCCCAAGAGGATTGAGAACCCCCACCCATTCCAGTCGGAACTGCTCCTTGATCAGGCTTTTACTATGAAAGGTGAACCGTCCGGAAATGACGGTCGAGGAAGCCACCCGGTATTCAGCCGTCACATCCACCCCTGAAAAGGGGGAGAAATTCAACCGAATGTAATTTGGGACGATTTCTTGCACCAAGGGAGGTTGATGGAACTTCGCCGGGTCGGTGATCGTCCCATCTTTACGGACAAAACGCGGGAAAAGACGCATTCCGCCAGTTCGTAAACCAAAAGTCGTCTGGATTGCCAGCGCGTCGGGTTCCCCACCGCCGAGGTTAAGCTCCCAGGTGACATCGTTGGCAAAATTAAGTTGACATAATCGAAAATCTGCCGCCAGCGTCAGCGCCAGGGGATCGCCCGTCTTGAGACTCCATTCTTTCATACCTTGATTGTACGGTCAGTCCCCCGGAAGGTCAAATAAAAGTGGTTGAATTTATGCTAGAATGAGACCATGAGCGAAAATCCAGACCAAAAAGATACTCAACCTGCAGAAGGGTCTGCAGACTCTACACAAGAAAACCCAACGGACCGCCTGCACCGCCTGCTTTCCGATAGTCAACCGGTTCAACCGCCCACGGAACCGGTGGAGGAGCAGGCTGATACCCAGCCGTATCGGGTCACCCCACCGGCTGAGCCGCTGGAGGATCTGCCCGTGTTGAACGATGTGGATCCGGACCTGGTGCAAACCATTGGTATTCCGGCTGATCCGGGAGGAGTACCGTTTGTTCCGCCTTCAGAAATCCCGGACCTGGTGCAAACCATCCCCATGGCTGCGGAAGAAGATTGGTTCAACTTTGCCGAACCGGAATCCCCAACCCCGTTTACGGAAGAGCCTGGAGCGACCCGACCAAATATTTACCTCTCCAACCCTGAAGCGGTCGACACCGGTCTGGATGATGACTCAAATGAGCCAACCATCCCACCCCCGCCTGGCCTCGGCGGAAATGAATTACCCCGCCGGGTGGAGGAACAGGACTTGAACGCCACCCGGGTCACGCCGGCAGCCTACAACTACCCCCGGGCAGAGCGCCCGGTGTATCAATCCGTTCCAACTTCAAAGCCCACACCATCCGCCGGTCACAAGCGCATGCGCAGCCAAACCGAGCCAAACCCGGCCTCTTCCTCCACCCGCCCCACCCGCCCGGTCAACCCACCGATGGCAGATTACACCCGCCCGACCGGGACCCAACCGCCGCGCGGCCAACGTCCCGGTCGGCGAAAATTAGGCTGTTTCTGGCGCGGCGTGGTCATTCTTCTCTTCATCGGCGTGATCCTCTTCCTGCTCGTTGCTTCCATTGGTGTTTTTCAATATTTCCGCATCGCCAGCACTCTTCCGGATGTCTCTGAATTACGCCAGCGGGCTTCGCAATTTGAAACAACCCGCATTTACGACCGCAACGGGAACGTATTATACGAGATCAATGATCCAAACGCCGGCCGGCGCACCTATGTTCCCCTCTCCCAAATCTCACCTTACCTGGTGGCGACCACCATTGCCACGGAAGACAAGGCGTTCTACAGCCATCCCGGTTTTGACCTATTAGCGCTGGTTCGCGCCTTGTGGACCAACTACACCACCGGCGGACAGGGCGGTGGGGCTTCCACCATCACCCAGCAACTGGCGCGCATTTTGCTGCTTTCCCCGGAAGAACGCTATTCGCGCACCCTGCAGCGCAAGGCACGTGAAATTATCCTGGCAGCTGAAATTACTCGCCGCTACTCCAAGGATGAAATCCTCGAGCTTTATCTGAATGAAATTTATTACAGCAATCAATCCTACGGCATCGAAGCGGCTGCCGAGACCTACTTCAACACCACTGCGGCGGCACTCACCCTGGGCCAGGCTGCCTTTCTGGCCGGGCTTCCCCAATCGCCGGGTGTGTATGATATCTACACAAACAGCGAAGCCACCATGCAGCGCTTACAGACTGTCCTAGTCCTCACCTACCAGGATAGCAAGGAAAATAACTGTATCTACGTCAGCAACAACACCCAGCCAGTCTGCGTGGATGAGCTGGCAGCCACCAATGCCTACCAGGAAATTCTCAGCTACCAGTTCAAACCCAACCAGGTCTCATTCCGCTTCCCCCACTGGGTGATGTATATCCGTTCGCTCCTTGAAGCCCAGTTTGATCCCCAGCAAATCTATCGTTCCGGGATGAACGTCTACACCACCCTGGATCCCGGCTTGCAGGATGCCGCCCAGCAAGCGGTCAACGCCCAGATGGAAGCTCTGCAGGGACGTAATGTTACCAATGCCGCCGTGATTGCCCTTTCTCCCACTACGGGTGAAATCCTGGCCATGATCGGTTCTGCGGATTTTAATAACGAAGCCATTTCCGGGCAGGTGAACATGGCACTTTCTCCGCGCCAACCCGGCTCGGCCATCAAGCCCCTGACTTACGTCGCTGCTTTTGAGAAGGGTTGGACACCTTCCACCCTGATCTGGGATGTACCCTCGGAATTTCCTCCCTCCGGTCTGGCCAGCGATCCCATGCCGCCCTATGTGCCGGTGAACTACGACGGCCGCTTTCATGGCCCCACCACGGTACGGACCGCCCTGGCCAATTCCTACAACATCCCTGCCGTCAAGGCCCTGCAATTTGTCGGCATCTATGATGACCCGCTCACTCCGCAGGCGGATGGATTGATCAATTTTGCCCAACGATTGGGCATCACCACCCTGACTCGCACGGATTACGGCCTTTCGCTCACCCTTGGCGGCGGCGATGTTACCCTGATGGAATTGACCTCAGCCTATGGCGTCTTTGCCAATAACGGCCGCAAAGTTCCGCCAGTGGCCATTACCAAGATCACCGATTATACCGGGAAGGTTTTATATGAATATAAAGTCCCGGAAGGCGAGCAGGTTGTCCGCCCGGAACATGCCTACCTGATCAGTTCCATCCTGAGCGATAACGATGCCCGCGCCCCCATGTTCGGGACGAACTCCGTTTTGAACCTGCCCTTCCAGGTGGCCGTGAAGACCGGTACAACCAATGATTACCGCGATAATTGGACGGTTGGCTATACGCCCGATGCAGTGGTGGGTGTCTGGGTGGGCAATGCCGACTATACTCCCATGCAGAATACCACCGGTCTGACCGGCGCAGCCCCGATTTGGTCGCAGGTGATGCAAGCCGCCGAGCAAGGTCTGACCGGCGGGAATCCTACCGCCTTTGTTCGGCCGGCCAGTGTGGTCGAAAAAGTCATCTGCGCTGTTTCCGGCACAGAGCCTTCCGAGTGGTGCCCCTCGCAGCGTAGCGAAGTCTTTGCTGCCGATCAGCCCCCGCTGCCGGCTGACCAGGATCTGTGGCGTAAAGTAAAAATTGATACCTGGACCAACCTGGAGGCCTCCACATTCTGCAATGAATACACTGAAGACCGTTTTGTCCTCAATGTAACCGATGCGGGCGCTGTAAAATGGATCAAGGAAACCGACGAAGGCCGCAATTGGGCTGCCAGCGTCGGTTTCACGGAAGATATCACTTTCACGCCCGAACGGCAGTGCCGCTTTGAAGATCCTCATCCGACCATCATGTTTGCCGGGCTGAGCGATCACATGGTCATCACCAGTTCACCATTGGATATCTACCTGGTGGCCGGCGCAACCTCGGATTTCAAAAGTTTCCAGATGGATTACGGCATCGGTGAAAATCCGGTGGAGTGGAAATCGCTATTTGATAATATCACCACACCCTACACTGTCCCCGAAAAAATCACTTCCTGGGATCTGGCAGATATCCCACCCGGCGTTGTAACGATTCGCGTCCACATGAAAAGCGTGTTGGATACTTTCGCAGAGAAAAGCATCCGCCTGGAGATCAAGCTGCCAACCGCCACCCCCACCCTCACCCCCAGCCTGACCGCCACCCCGACCATCACTCTCACGCCAACGGCCACCCAGACTCCCCTGCCGACCGATACCCCCATGCCGAGCAATACACCCACACCCACTGAGACGCCAACACCGGCTGTCACACCCTGAGGAAGCCAAATGAGTTTTTCACCTGAGGATCCTGAAAACCGCCTGGAACCCGGACTGCCGGTGGATTTGCTGAACATGGATACCATCCT
>CAYOOA010000097.1:0-7274 GCA_964405455.1 uncultured Anaerolineaceae bacterium
GAGCGCGTCTCAATGGCATTGAGAAGGCCGAGGGTTCGAATCCCTCTGGGTCCACAGAAAATGGAGCGGGAAGCAGCGCAAGCTGGCTGCCGCTCTCTTGTTAGATGGCTGTAACCGGAGTAGTAAGTCATCCGTCAGCGAACCGGGAAAGAGAGGTGTGAGCCCGGCACGGTGCCAGCGGACGCCGATCAAGACTGAACTCGCCGGGGCCGGAAACGGCAGGCCGTTTGGGTGAAATCAAGTAACCCAAACCGGGTTCGCCCGATAACGCGAGCCAGAGCGGTCAGCGAGTGCGTCTCTCTGACAAGCAGGGTGGTACCGCGGAGGAATCCTTCGTCCCTGATTGGGCGAAGGATTTTTTATTCTTTTACAGGTGAAGCAAGCTGCTTCATCGAAGGATTGAGGAGGAAGAATGGCTGATACACCGATATACACCCCGGGTGAAATTGAGCCCAAATGGCAGGAGCGCTGGGAGCGCGAAGGCCTGTACAACGCTGACATTGATCCAACAAAAAAGAAATTCTATGCCCTGACCATGCTCCCCTATCCTTCGGGTGACCTCCACATCGGCCACTGGTACGCCATGGCACCGTCGGATGCCCGGGCGCGTTTTATGCGCATGCGCGGTTATAACGTGATGTTCCCCATGGGCTTTGATGCTTTTGGCCTGCCGGCTGAAAATGCAGCCATCAAGCGCAACATCCACCCGAAAGTGTGGACATATAAAAACATTGAGAATATGCGCAGGCAACTGCGTACCATGGGCACAATGATTGATTGGCGCCGGGAAGCTATTTCAGCGGATGAATCCTATTACAAGTGGACGCAATGGTTCTTCGTCCAGTTCTTCAACGCTGGTCTGGCTTATCACAAGATGTCGCCGGTTGACTGGTGCCCGAACTGCAACACAACCCTGGCTCGTGAGCAGGTGTGGGGCGAGGATCGCCATTGTGAACGCTGCGGTACACCGGTCATCAAGAAAAACCTGGACCAATGGTTCTTCCGCACCACCAAGTATGCCGATGAGTTGCTGAAGTACGACGGCATCGATTGGCCGGAACGGGTGCGTACGTTACAGACGAATTGGATTGGTAAATCCGAAGGGGCGGCCGTCTTCTTCAAAACCGAGCAGGGCGATACTTTGGAAGTCTTCACCACCCGGCCGGACACCCTGTGGGGAGTAACCTTCATGGTGCTGGCCCCGGAGCATCCGCTGGTTGGAAAGATCACCACGCCAGAGCACGAGGCAGTAGTTAATGCCTACGTACAGCAGGCAGTCCGCCAGACGGATGTGCAACGTGAATCCACCGATAAGGAAAAAACGGGCGTCTTCACTGGCGGCTATGCTGTCAACCCGGTGAATGGAGAGAGGATCCCGATCTGGGTTGCTGATTACGTGCTAATGACCTACGGCACCGGCGCCATCATGGCAGTCCCAGCCCATGACGAACGCGATTTTGCGTTTGCGCGAAAGTTTGGCCTGGAAGTGAAAGTAGTCGTCCAACCGGACGGCGAAGAGCCCCTGGACGGAGCGACCATGCCAGCAGCCGTACCGGCGCACGGTACGATGGTCCAGTCTGGTGAATTGAGCGGAACCCCGGCCTACGAAGCCTTTGAAGCAGCGGTGCGCTTTGTAGAAAAGATGGGTGTCGGGCATCGGGCGGTCAACTACCGATTGCGCGACTGGCTGATTTCACGCCAGCGCTACTGGGGTGCGCCCATTCCGATGATCCACTGTCCACATTGCGGTGTGATCCCGGTTCCAGAAGATCAATTGCCAGTAACCCTGCCGGATGACGTGGAATGGAAGCCCACCGGTGAAAGCCCGCTGAAACTGCATCCAACCTGGCGGTTCGTGACCTGCCCGCAGTGCGGCGGACCGGCAGAACGGGATACCGACACGATGGATACCTTCATGTGCTCCTCGTGGTATCACCTGCGCTACCTGAGCCCTAAATACGACCAGGGACCATTTGATCCCCGGGAGTATGATTACTGGATGCCGGTTGATACTTACACGGGCGGGATCGAGCACGCCAATATGCATCTCATCTACACCCGGTTCTTCCATAAGGCTTGCCGGGACCTGGGGATCACCAGGGGCGATGAGCCGATGATCCAATTGCGCAACCAGGGCATTGTCCTGGGCGAGGATTCAGAAAAGATGTCCAAGAGCCGCGGAAACGTGGTTGCCCCGGACAGCCTGGTGAAGGTGTACGGTACGGATGCCGTGCGGGCTTACCTGATGTTCTTTGCCCGCTGGGATATGGGCGCACCCTGGTCCAGCACCGGGATTGACGGCGTTCAACGCTGGCTGCGGCGGGTCTGGGCGATCTGTCTGGAGCAGACGCCGCGGACGCACCAGGACGAATCGGCCGTCAAAGCCTTGCGGCGAAAAGTGCACCAGACTCTGAAGTCCGTCACCCGGGATTATGAGAAGTTCGAATTCAACACCATCGTCTCTGCATTAATGGAATTGATGAACGACCTGGCAAAAATCAAAGCACAAGGCGCCTGGGGAAGCCCTGCCTGGGATGAAGCCGTCAGCATCTACCTGCGCATGTTGGCCCCCGTTTGCCCGCATATCACAGAAGAAATCTGGCAGCAATTGGGCAAACCGTACTCGATCCATAACCAGGAATTCCCGGTGATCGACGAAGAAGCGGCGAAAGATGAGGAAATCACCCTGGTGCTGCAAATCAACGGGAAAGTGCGCGACCGGATTACCATGCCGGCCAACCTGGATGCAGAATCTGCCAGGGCAGCCGCCCTGGCCAATGAAACCGTCCAACGCCACCTGGCCGGGAAAGAACCCCGCCAGATCATCTATGTGCCCGGGCGACTGGTCAATATTGTTGTGTGAGGTATAAGATGAGATTTGAAGAACTCAACTGGATGGATGTTGAAAATTACCTCAAGAAGGACGACCGCCTGATCCTGGTCCTCGGCGCTTGCGAGGAACACGGTTATTTGAGCCTGCTGACCGATGTCAAGATTCCACAGGCACTGGCGGATGCAGCCAGCCAGGAAACCGGAGTGCTGGTAGGGCCGGCGTTGAACTTTGGAGTATCGCCCTACTTTTTGGCCTACCCTGGAACGATCAGCCTGCGGATTTCAACCTTTCTCGATGTGATTGAGGATATCCTGCGCTCGGTCTATGGCTACGGGTTTCGCAAGATTGTGATCCTGAATGGTCACGGTGGAAATAATCCAGCCCGGGCGCGGATCGTCGAATTGGCCAACCAGCTCCCGGGGCTGCGGGTGAAAATGTACGAATGGTGGATGGCGGAATGTGTGAAGGATATCTCTGCCAAACACGACCTGCCCAACCAGCATGCCAACTGGGAAGAGGCTTTTCAATTTACCCGGGTGGCGGATCTTCCGCAGGGTTCCAAGCCGATTGTGCATTCGACTGAGTTGATGAACGCCCAGAAAGAGCGCGAAGTAGTGGGTGACGGTGTTTTTGGCGGACCTTACGTGGCGCCGGATGAGGTCATGGACGAAATCTTCATCGCCAATTTGAAGGATGTGCTGGAACTGCTGAAGTTTGATTAAGCCAGAAGCGACGTAGAAATTGATTAAAGGTGAACAAGAATTCGGCGGGTCTCCCGCCGAATTCCTGTATATAATGACTGCATCCAGGCATCGGCGGAGGGGCCATGGCAGGAATTTTTGGATATTTATGGACTGTCATCGTTACCACGTTGACACAATTGTTTGTCTTGATGGGTCCAGGTCTCATCCTGGCGGTCATCATGCACCTGGTGGCCGGCTGGCTGGACCGCCTGGCGACCCGTGCCATTGGTTGGAAGGTGTACTATGCCCTGTTTTCCTTCCTGGGTACCATCATCCATGAATTGGGGCATGCATTCTTTAATGTCATCTTTGGGCACAAGATCACGCGCATCAAACTGACCAACCGGGACCCAAGTCAGGGAGAAACAGCTCACGTGGCCTATGCTTACGATCCGCAGAACCTATATCAACGGATTGGAATTTTCTTTTCCGCCATTGGGCCGATCTTGTTTGGAACCATGGTGGTGTACGGCATGGCCATCCTGCTGCTGGGGAGGGATGAATTTGAACCGCTGAAAAATGTACAAACCACGATGGCCAGTTTCAGCTCAATAAAGAGTATGCTCATCCTGCTGACAAGCATCCTCGGTGGGGCTCTGGATGCAATTGCCCGGATTTTCACACCGGCCAATTTTGCCAACTGGCGATTCTGGGTTTTCCTGTACCTGGCATTCTCCATCGGCAGTAATATTTCCCTTTCCCCTTCCGATTTGCGGGGAGCGGCGACAGGTTTTATCAGCCTGGTGACGGTGGTGTTCGTAGTCAATCTGCTTACCCTGTGGGCTGGTGATTTTATCAGCCGCGGCGTTCAATGGATCAGCCGGTTTAATGGTGTTTTCTATGCCGTGATGTTGATCACGCTATTCCTCTGCTTGCTTGGGGCGGCCTTGATGTTGTTGATTAACATGTTGCGCGCCATCCTGCGGAGATAGGTCAAAATTTTGAAAGATGACCTGCAGCGAGTAGAATCAAGGGATGAACTTTAGTCCAAGATTATTGAGACAGGCAGAACGCGCCTGGATTGGCCTGGGTTTGATCATTCTCACCGGGCTGGTGGGCGGATTGTTGATTGTGGCCCAGGGGCGGCTGCTATCAAACGTAATTGCCGGAGTCCACTTGCAGGGGTGGAAACTGGACACCGCAACGCCCATCCTGGGGTGGTTGATCCTGGTAATCATTGGCCGCTTCCTGGTCACCTGGCTCGGAGAGGGAACCGCCGGAAGTGTTGCCATCCGGGTGAAAAACCAGCTGCGGCAGGAACTGCTGGCGAAGATGGTCCGTCTTGGACCGGCACGTCTTTCCGCGGAGCGTAGCGGCGAGATCACCGCCGTCCTGACCCAGGGATTGGATTCGTTGGATGCTTATTTCAGCCAGTTCCTGCCGCAACTTGTCCTTGCAGCCTTGGTGCCGGCGTGTGTTTTCTTTTTTGTTTTCCCACTGGATTGGATCTCAGGCCTGGTCCTGATCCTGACTGCACCGCTCCTTCCGATATTCATGATCCTGATTGGCGGCACTGCCGAGAAGCTGACCCGAAAACAGTGGGGTGCACTGAGCCTGATGAGTGCCCAGTTCCTTGAAACCCTGCAGGGATTAACCGCCTTGAAAGCTCTCAACCAAATCCAGTCCGCTGAGGAAAGGCTTCGATCAGTCAGTGAAAGATATCGAAAAACCACCCTGGAAGTGCTGCGGGTGACCTTCCTTTCCTCCCTGGCCTTGGAATTGGTGGCCACTATTTCGGTGGCGGTGGTGGCGGTCCAAATTGGGCTGCGTTTACTGGCAGGCGGGATTGGATTTGAACAAGCCCTGTTCATCCTGGTCGTTGCGCCGGATTTCTACCTGCCCTTGCGTCAGTTGGGAATGAAATTTCATTCTGCTTCTGCAGGTGTTTCCGCAGCCCGGCGAATATTCGAAATCCTGGATCTACCGGAAGAAGCACCGGTGCAGTGGGAAACCAGTATCTTTGAATTTCAACCTGGGCCGCTTGAAATTGAACTCCGGGATGTTACCTATCAATTCCCAGACCGGGATGAGCCGGTAATCAATGGGATTAACTTGCGCCTGGCAGCAGGGTGTGTAACCGCTGTCGTTGGCCGCAGCGGAGCTGGAAAGAGCAGCCTGGCCAACCTGCTGCTGGGATTCATTCAGCCGACCCGAGGTACGATCCTGATCCATCATGTTCCCCTGGCTTCGGTCAATCTGCGAGCCTGGCGCGAACAGATCGCCTGGGTGGGACAAAGCCCGAGCATCTTCAGCGGATCCATCCGCGAAAACATTCTGTTGGGAAGGCGGATGACGGATGACGAGAACCTTTCGCAGGCCCTGGCGGCCTGTGGGTTGGAGGATTGGATCAACAGCCTTTCCCATGGACTGGAAACCAGGATTGGTGAAGGTGGGGCACTCATCAGCAGCGGGCAAGCCCAGCGGCTGATGTTTTGCCGGGCATTATTGAAACCAGCCAAGCTGGTGGTGCTGGATGAACCGACGGCGCACCTGGATGTGAAACTGGAGAAGGAACTGTTGCAGGCCATGCAGGTGTTGTTTGCCGGAAAAACGGTCTTGTTGATTGCCCACCGCTTGCCAACGGTGATGCTTGCCCATCACCTGGTTGTTATGGACGCCGGCCGAATCATTGAAGAGGGTGAGCCGCAAACATTAATCAAGCAGCCGGGAGTCTTCCAGGGTTTGGTCCAGACCTATCGGGGGATACCGTGAAAACGGCCTGGCGGTTGTTAGTATTTCTCAGGCCATACCTTGGCATGGTGGGCTTATCCATCCTGGCGGGAACAGCGACCATCGCCTGCGGGGTCGGCTTGCTGGGGACCTCAGCCTATTTACTGGCGACGGCCGCCCTGAGGCCATCCATCGCCGTACTGCAGGTGGCGATCGTGGGAGTACGATTCTTCGGCCTCAGCCGGGGGATCTTCCGATACCTGGAACGGTTGGCGTCGCATACTGTCAACCTGCAGCTACTGAGTCAATGGCGCGCCTGGTTCTTCCGCGCCCTGGTACCGCTGGCGCCGGCCCGCCTGGCGTACACAACCAGCGGGGATTTATTAACCCGCGCAGTGGCGGATATCGAGACTCTTGAGAATTTTTATGTCCGGGTGGTTTCACCGTCGATAACTTCGCTGGTAATCACCCTCGGGATGGGCTTTTTCACGGGCCACTACCAGCCTATCCTGGGGTGGCTGACAGCAGCCGGTTTGATCCTGGGCTGTTTTGTGGTTCCGCTGATTATACGACTTGCGGCTGCTCCAGCCGGAAAGGAAATCATCCATCAACGGGCTGTTTACATCAGCCAGGTGGTGGAGATGACCCAGGGATTGGGAGATTTAATTATTTATGATCCGACCGGCCTGTTTTTTGGAGAAGTCAGGGAATCTGGACAAAAAATTGGGAAAAACCAGGTGCAAATCAGCTGGCTGACCGGCCTGGGGAATGGCCTGGTTGTATTCCTGACGGGTGGGACGGCCTGGTTATTCCTTTTCTGTGCCATCCCACTGGTGAGTCTGGGCACTTTCAACGGCGTTGACTTAACCGTCCTGGTTTTGTCTGTCCTGGCATCCTTTGAGATCAGCCAGAGCATGGTACCGGCGGCCGGGATGCTTGAGGCCAGCCTGCAGGCAGCGCAGCGATTATTTGATTTGGCTGATACCGAAGCCGAGATCAATGAACCGACCCATCCGGAGGAAATGCCA
>CAYOOA010000098.1:0-7257 GCA_964405455.1 uncultured Anaerolineaceae bacterium
ACCAGCGCGCTTACCGTACCAATGACTGCCATTTCCAGGCCGCTCTTCCACGGCTTGCCCACCGTGATGCGCGCCTTGTACGCTCCCACGCCAAACAGCACCAGTGCCGTGATCAGCACCGAAACCAGCATGCTCGTGCCGACAGGCAGGAAGGCAAACGGCGCCAGGGGGATCAACGAGCCAATGACGGCTGCGAATCCGACCACAAAGGCCGCCTTGAGTGCTTTGCTGCGATCCACCGGCTGCAACTGGTGCTCCTCCGCCATCATCACCGCCACCCACACATCCTTGTTGGCCGTGATGGTGTCCACAATGCGATTCAGCAGCTCGCCTTCAAACCCCTTGTGCTCATAAATCTCGCGAATCTCATCCCGCTCCATCTGCGGCGATGCCTGGATGTGGCGGAACTCGCGCTCCCGCTCGCTCTCATAAAAATCGGCATCTGCCAGGGTGGAGGTATACGCCACCGCCCCCATCGAGACCGATTCGGCAAAGGTGGCAGCCAGCCCGGCCACAACAACAATGTGCGGGTCACTGGTGGCCGCAGCCACGCCCAGGATCACTCCCAGGACGTTGACCAGTCCATCCTGCCCCCCCAGGATGATATCGGAAAGGCCCGAGGCCCGGTTGTGTTGATCATTCGTTACGGCATGCGTCATCCCGGCATGCGATAATGTAGGTTCTTCGATTGGCATATTCCATTTATCCTTTGGCTAATTTCTGGCGCAGGATGGCTCCTGGCAGCAGTAATATCAGGCTCGCCGCCAGCCCGATCAGGCTGGAGTAGCCCAGGGCAATTCCAAACATGGCCAGCCACAAACCGGCGGCAAACAGGTTCGTTTGCTTTCGGGTTGGTATTTGAGTTGGGATTTCCACGGGAGTCTCCCGTTGATATTGCGGCAGTTGGACTCGTCCGCCTATAACGGAAACCAAAATCCCGGCGACACTGATGACCATTCCCAATATTTCTATTATTTCGCTTCGCGGCATGCAGGCCGGCAGCAGGATAAACTCCAACGGTGCACCCACTCCCACCAGGAGTACCCCGGGCAGCAGCAGCCACAGCGAGATATCCCGCTGGTCCAGGCGGATGGCTTGACGGTGCACTGTCACCCCCAGGTAAATTGCTCCGGCAGCCGTCCCAAGCACTCCTAATCCAAATAAAATCCAGCCAACCGGGTTCTTCCAGTGCGTCTCAAAGCCCATGTTGGCCGAAGATAACAGGATTAATATCCCCAGGAAGATTAAAACGCGTTTCAATTTGGCAGACATGACAACTCTCCTTTCCCGATAACAGGCACGCAAACAGGTAACACAACCCACTCAAAAAACAAAGACGAATCAGGCCAGGGTTATGCTGTTAGGCGGCGGCGAAGGAGGTTGCTGGATCGCAAGTTTTTTTAGAATGATTTGCTCGATTGGGATGGCTGGTATCCCCTGGATGGACAGGATCACGACCATGCCGGGGAGAATAAACAGGTGATCGTAATGGACGGTCTCATCCGTCACGGAAATCTTCAGTCCCAGTTCATCAGAAATGAAATGAAAACCAACCGCCACAAGGCAGAGGCCGAGGAGAATCAACACCGGCACCGAAAACCGCCTATCCATTCTGGATGTGTTTCACTCCCTGCTGGAAGAGGGCGATGATATGCTCATCTTCCACGCGGTAATAAACTTCCTTCCCGTTGCGCCGCAGCGAAACCAGGCGCATCTGGCGCAGTCCGCGCAGGTGATGCGAAACCGCGCTCTCGCTGATGCCCGCGGCTTCCGCCAGGGCTCCCACGTTCATCTCTCCGCCCATCAGGGCGGAGAGGATGCGCACCCGGCTGGTATCGCTGAAGGCGCGGAAAAGCTCCGCCACATGGGCGGCCGTATGTTCATCGAGGACTAAGGGTTTGTCGTTCATAAATATTATTTGAACATCTGAATAATTGTTCAGATGTAATTATAATCCATTTTCTCCCTTCCTTCTAGTGACATTTATTGGAGAAATGTCACTTATTTTTTTGGCTCCCGCATAATCTCAATCGATGTCACCGCATCATTGAAGTTGATGTTACCCACCGAGGGCGGACTGCCCGGCAGGGTGCCGTAGGGCAATTCCACAATATACCCATTCACCAGGGCCTTCTCCATCAAATGTTTGAAGTTGGGAATGGCAGCGATAAACAGGTCGCCGGGCAGGGTCAGGCGCAGGCACAGGCCGGGATTGCTGCTGCGCAGCAGGTGTTGGTAGCACTTGATCACCGTGCGTGACCATTTGTACGGCGGCCCAATCACCACCACCGAACTGATGGCGTCGTTGAAGTGGTGGTCGCCCCAGAAACTCTTTTCGGTGATGCATGCGCCCAGGCTTTCGATGGTGCCGGTCGTATCCACCACCATTTTACCGGCGTTGACCACCATCCCCAGGGCATTGAGGATCAAACCCAGGGTTTTGTCCTGCCAGAATATTTGCACCAGGTTCAGCAAGTTGTACAGGTCGACCAACTTGCCAACCACCGCATTGCGAACATCGTTCAGTTTGCCGGGAGAATTCGCGTCAAAGTGGATATCCGGGTTGAACAGCCCGGAATTGGCCGGCAGCATGATCAGCGGGATGCCGTCGAAATAAGCGTTGGAGAAAAACACCGCCAGCGTCGGCAGCCGCAGCGGATCCGGAACAAATATGATCCGCGGGCCGATCACCAGGATCTTGTGATCAAAATGGATGCTCTCACCCAACAGGCTGACCGTCCCATCGATCATCACCTTTAATTGCAGCGCAAAGGCATGCGAGGAAACATCATCAGAATCTTCGGGGATGATCTGCGGCAGGTAGCCAAAGGTGAGTTGGCTGCTTGAAACCCCTTTTTGCCCCGGTTCAAAAATGGAGCTAAAGAAATTGGGGTTGGCCTGCTGCCCAATGGATTGGCGCAAGGCCGGGTCCAGGTTGGGATCCAGTCGAATGTTTTGATCGTTGAAATCGCTGTGCGGGGTTTCCGCATCTGTATAGGCATCGGTCTGGAAGAAGAACTTGATCGTCAGGTGCCCGTCGGGACTATTCACCTTGTTATCGATGAACTGCACCAGTTCGTTGTTGACGGCATCCTCCAGCCGTTCCACGCCCACATGCACCATCTGTCCGAGCGGAATGGGAATCTTGACCTCCAGGTCGCCGCTGCCAACCACCGGCCGCCATAAACGGGCTGCCAGCTCAGTCAGCGTATCGATCAGGTACTCCTGCAAATCCATGCACAGGATCGGCCGGGAAGGCAGATCATCCCGCCACAGGATGGCCACCCCCGGATCTTTTGGCGGGGAGAAATGCACATAATCATCCGTCCAGGTGTCACACTCGTTATACAGCCAGCGCCCGGCCCGGCGCAGCTCCGCCAACCGGGAGGCACCCGCTGCGGGTAATGGCAGTGCCAACTGCCCCTGCGGCGGTACGGGATAGGGACCGGGACCGCTCGTCCCGCCTACTCCCAGCAGCTTGAGCTGGGCCAGGTTGCCCGGCTGCAGGTTGTACCAGCGCACCTGTCCGCCGTGTGTATCTGCCTGCTGCACCAGTTGGGTTGGCGTGGGGTTGATGGGCGGGTCGGGCAGGGCTTTCCGCCCCATGAAGTTCGCCACATCCTGTTGATCCGGGTTGGGCGGCGGATCCTTGTATCCGGCAGCCGCATCCCCCGGCTTCCACACCAATTGCCGCCCGATGAACGGCAGGGGCAGCCAGACCGGGAATGGCAGGCAAGGCTTGGATGATTCGCCGGAGGCATCCACCACCTTGAGGGTAAAGCCCATCCCCAGTCCGTTGCGAATGTAGTTCCTGGAATCCTGCAGGCCTTCCATGTTCGGCAGGCTGACCGGAATTTCTACAATCCGCGCCACAATGGGGGTGAGTACCTGGCGCAGCACCTCGCGGGCGTAGGGTTTGGCTGGTTTCAGGTTGGGTGGATTGTTGTAATCCAGGCCGACCACCCCGTAGAGGGAGATATCTGGCAGGTCGCTGATCATCGTGATATTGAGCAGCACCTCCAGCACGTAGATGAAAACCGTCTGCTCCGGCTGTGCCCCCAGGATGACCGGGTCAAAGGCAGAAAGCACCTCCTTCAGGTTGGAGAGGGCGGATTTGGCAAAGGAAGCCAGGTTCGTCGGGTCGATTGGTTGCAGTTGAAGCTGACCCGCCTGTACCTGGGAGCGGGTGACACCCACGATATCAAATGTGAAACGCATAGTGCGCCTCCTTTTAGGCTGCATCGCGGTGGAAACAATCATTCCAGGTTATATTTCCTCCCCCTTTCCTGTCATTGTATTGCAGCAAATGGCACTTTTCAACACCCCGGCGTCGATTACCACGCAACCGATTGACTTTTCCCATCGGCCGATATACACTCTATCTGTTATTACTTCTCATCAAGCGCCCTGGTCGGTCCGGTTGGGGTGCCTTTTTTTCGCTGCTTTGGGTAAGGGCCAGGCAGCCGGGAATGGGCTCCTCCTGGAAAAATTCATTCCTTTTCGGCCGCTTCACCCTTACCTTGATCTGTTTTCGTTCAAAGGAGCAAGTCAATGAGCATTATCGAGGTTTCCCATCTCACCAAGTACTACGGCAAGTCCCGCGGCATCACGGATGTCTCGTTCAACGTCGAGGAGGGCGAGATCTTCGGCTTCATCGGTCCCAACGGCGCGGGCAAGTCCACCACCATCCGCCTGCTGCTCTCCCTCATCCACCCCACCAGCGGCACGGGCAAGGTCTTCGGCCTGGATGTGACCGCCCACGGTCCGCAAATCCGCCGCGATATCGGCTACCTGCCCTCCGAGGTCTACTACTACGAGGGCATGAAGGTCATCGATTTGCTCAAATACTCCGACAGCTTCTACCCCGGCGATCACTCCGCCCGCATCAAGGAGCTCTCCGAGATTATGGAGCTGGAGCTCAACCGCCGCATCAGCGATCTCTCCTACGGCAACAAGAAAAAGGTTGGCATTGTGCAGGGCCTGTTGCACAGCCCCAGGCTGCTCTTCCTCGATGAACCCACCGCCGGCCTGGACCCGCTGATGCAGCGCAAGTTCTTCGATCTCATCCGCACCGAAAACCAGCGCGGCGTGACGGTCTTCTTCTCCTCGCACATCCTCGGCGAGGTGCAGCGCCTGTGCAACCGCGTCGGCATCATCCGCGAGGGCAAGATCGTCGAAATCTCCGATATCCGCACCCTGCAGCAGAACAACTACAAGAAGGTCCACATCACCGCCCCCGGCCTGAGCGCGGAGTCCTTCGACCTGCCCGGCGTGAGCAACCTGCAGCAGGAGAACGGCACCCTGCACTTTTTCTTCAAGGGCGATATCAACGCCGTGGTGCAGAAAATCGGCTCCATCCAGGTGGAGGATGTGACCATCGAGGAGCCCACCCTGGAAGAAATCTTCATGCACTACTACGAATAGGCAGCCGCCATGCGCACAAACATCTTTCTCCACGAGTTCCGCTCGCGCTTCAAATCGGTGCTGATCTGGTCGCTGTCCATCGCCGCATTGACTTTCTTCTTCTTCTCGCTCTTCCCGGTCTTTGCCGACCAGGCTGCCCTGATGAACCAGTTCCTGGCCAAGTATCCGCCGCAGTTGCGCGCCGCCCTCGGCATGAACAACATGGACCTGGCCAGCGTGCTCGGTTTCTTCAGCCTGCTCTTCATGTTTATCCAGCTTTGTGAGGCCATCCAGGCCAGCAACTACGGCTTTGGCCTGGTCTCGATCGAGGAGAGTGAGCTGACCGCCGATTTCCTGCTCAGCAAGCCGGTCACCCGCCCGCAGATCCTCACCAGCAAGCTGCTGGCTGCCGGCGCCAGCCTGCTGGTCACCGACCTGGTGATCTGGCTGAGCAGCCTCACGGCCATCCAGCTCTTCTCCGAGGGCCGCAGCTACGACCGCGGCACCCTGCTGCTGGTGCTGGCGAGCATCGTCATCTTCCAGCTCTTCTTCCTCAGCGTCGGGTTGGTGATCTCCCTGCTGGTCAAGCGCATCCGCAGCGTCACGCCCTGGGGCCTGGGCCTCGGCTTCGGCATGTACGTGCTCAGCGCTTTCACCGGCGTGTTCGGCGAAATCTGGCTGGAGTTCCTCACCCCCTTCAAGCACCTGGAGGCGGGCTACATCGTCACCAACCATGCCTACAACACCCCGCTGGTGCTGCTCAACCTGGGCATCAGCCTGGTGGCGCTGGCCGCCAGCTACTGGCTCTACACCCGCCGCGATATCAAGGCCGTCTCGTGACCTTTATCCTGCAAAAAGACATCCGCACATTGTCCCCGCAAGGGGAGATGAACGCAGATGACCGCAGATCAGAAAAAAGAACCGGCAAGTGTATGCCGATCCAAGGCCAAACAGCTGTGCCGGCCAATGCAACGAGAGGTTTTCTGGATAGGTCTCCTCTGCGAAAATCTGCGCCATCTGCGGAGATGCTCTTTCTTACAACGTACCTACCTGGGAGAAACCCATGAATATCTTCTTCCGTGAACTGAGGGCCAACCTCAAATCCCTGCTCATCTGGAGCGGTATCATCTGCCTGTTGATCATCATGGCGGTGGCCAAGTTCTCCGCTTTTGCCGGCGACCCCGAGACGATCAAGATGCTGGATTCGATGCCCCCGGCGCTGGTCGCCGCCTTTGGCATGAACGCCTTCAACATGACCACCATCAGCGGCTTCTACGGCGTCATGTTCATCTACTTTGCCCTGATGGCCGCCATCGCCGCGGCCATGTGGGGCTCAGAGATCATCTCCAAGGAGGAGCGCAACAAAACGGTGGAGTTTTCCCTCGTCCTGCCGGTCTCGCGCAGCCGGGTGGTGACGGCCAAGGCGCTGGCCGCCCTGGTCAACTGCCTGGCCTTCGTGCTCATCACCTGGGGCTTCTCGCTGCTGGCGGTGCAGAAGTACGCCCCGGATGCGGCCTTCTACAAGTTCCTCTCGCTGGAGATGCAGGGCATGTTCGTCATCGAGCTGATCTTCCTGGCGCTGGGGCTGCTGCTGGGCTGCGGGATGAAGCGCTACAAGCTCTCCGGCTCCACGGCTGTGGGCATCATCCTGCTGGCCTACTTCATGTCCATCGTCACGGTGATGAACGAGAAGCTGGACTGGCTGAAGTACCTGACGCCCTTCAAGTACTTTGACGCCGCCGACCTCTTCCGCACCGGCAAGCTGGATGCCGGCTTCCTGCTGCTTTCGGCGGGCATCATCGTCATCTGCGTGGCCGCGGCCTACCTGCTCTACAACAAGCGCGACCTGTACAT
>CAYOOA010000099.1:0-3477 GCA_964405455.1 uncultured Anaerolineaceae bacterium
ATGAAAAACAAAACCAATTTTGTTTTGGATGCTGTGATCTTCCTCGGTTTTTTGGCTGCGGCCGTGCCCAGCCTGACCGGGTTAACCATCCATGAATGGCTGGGGGTGGCCCTGGCCGGCACGCTGATCGTCCACCTGCTGCTGCACATGGACTGGGTCTGGGGAGTGCTCAAGCGCTTCTTTAAAACCTTATGGCACTCTTCCCGCCTGAATTTTGTAGTCAACCTGGCCGTATTAATGGCGTATGTCGGGGTGACCTTGAGTGGGATCCTGATTTCGCGGGATGTGGTCAGCGTGTTTGGCATCCAGCTGCAGGAAAACCGCACCTGGCAGTCCATCCACAGCCTGACCGCCAATGCGACCATCTGGTTGACGGCGCTGCACTTTGCCCTGCACTGGCGCTGGATTGTGAACGCCTTCAAGCGTTACATCCTTGCCCCGTTTGGCAGGTTTGTCAAACGTGAGAAAGTCTCTGTCCCGGCAATCCCGCAGATGGAGCCGGTGCGGGTGGAAGTCCGCACGGATCGATCATAAAAATTCACCAGGAGGTGAACCTGGAATCAAAAAGAATGGGAGTATGTATCATAATGAAGAAAACCTGGAAAATAATTTTTCAAATTGCCATCGTCCTGCTGGTCATTGCCGTGATTGGCGGTGGAATCTACTGGTTGGTGACGCATAACGGCCATGCACAACTGGCTGTCGGCAGATTTGAAAGTGATCGCCGCCTGCCCGGCGGGATGCCTGGCTTTGAGCGCGGGATCCGCCCCGGGGACGGCTTTGGCTTTGAAGGCCGGGACGGCCGGCGAGGCGCCAACCTGGGCCTTGGCCTGATGGGCGTAGGCCGCATCCTGCTGGAAATTGGTGTGGTCACCCTGGGCGTGTTGTTTATCCAATGGCTGATCGGTCGTTTCCGCAAGGCGAAGACGCAAAAACCGGCTGCTGCGGCTGCTGCCCCGGCAACCAGCCAGGTGGTGGATGTCACCCCACCGGTGGTGGAGGAACCCGCCGCTCCCGCTGAAGCGGAGGCTGGGATTGAATTGCCCGGGGAAGAACCCAAACCATAATAACAATAGAATAAAACAAAGTATGAATCCACGGCAGGATACACCCTGCCGTGGATTGTTTTGTAAATTTCCGCAGATTCTCCCCGTTGCCAACAGGGCATTCCATGCGATAATGGATTCATTCCCCTGGAGGTGATGGATATGGATTTTAGTCAGCTATTCGCCACGATCGTTATTCCGGCCATTTTGGCCCTGACCGGGGGATTCATGCTCCTCATGGGCATCCGTAATCGGAACAAAGCCGAACATGCCACGGGCTGGTTCCCCGCCACCGGCGAAGTGACCGCCGTCAGCCTGAAGCGCCATTACCGCAAGGGCGGCGTGGATTATGAGCCGCGGGTGGAATACACCTACACTATCATGGGCTCCCCCTATGCGGGCAAGACCTTCTGTTTTGGCACCCTGCGCACCACCCAGGCCAAGGCCCAGGCCAAACTGGCCGCCTACCCGCTGCACGGGCGGATCGTGGTCTATTACAATCCAGATAAGCCGACCGACTCAGTGCTGGAACGGGAAGCTCCCGGGGCGGTGGGCATGATGATCGGCGGCGGATTTATTATTTTGACCGGGGTGGTTTTATTGATCCTACCGTACCTGACCACCATCAACTGGTAAGGGCCGGGTTTTCAGGTGAGCATTTCAGGGGGTAAGTGGGCGGTGCGGTTGGCGTATGCCAGCACAAATTCGTCCTGGTAAAATTCAATTTTGGTGATGCCGGTATTATTAATCAGCATCCACCAATCCTTTTCGGCTTCCAGGTTGAACAGCGCGCCGAGAAAATAGTTGTAAAACGTGCCGTGGCTGACGAATACAACGCAATCTTCCGTCCCGCCGTGCCGCCGGCGGAGTTCCGCCAGCACGCGCTGCGCCCGCAGGATGCGCTCGCCGCGCTCCTCGAAGGGACGGTTGTACCAGCCTTCCTCGCCAACTTCCGGCGGCAGGTGCAGGCCATTGTGCAGGTTCTCCAACTGGCTGCGGCCCAGGCCCGGCCGGCCGTAGCGTTCACCTTCCTCCTCACCGTCCAGGTAAACCCCGCCGGCTTCGTGCAGATCCGCCCAACCCCGCAGGGGCAAGCCCAGGGCGCTGGCAATGGCCGAGCCGGTCTGGACGGCACGTTTCATCAGGGAGCAATAAACGTGGGTGGGGCGCAATTCAGCGTGGCGGTTCCTGGCCGGGGGTTCCGGCAGGGCGGCCATCCAGGCGGCTACGCGGCGCGCCTGCTCTTCACCGATGGCGGAGAGGGCCGGATCGTCGCTGCGGCCCTCGGATGAGCCGGTGGCATCATACAGGGCATTGTTGGCCGACTGGGCGTGGCGGATGTAGTAGAGGATCATGCGTCCAGGGATTCCATTTCTTTCAGGTATTTCTCGCGGTTGGCCAGGCGGGCGGTCTTGCCGCTGCTGGTTTTCAGGATCCAGCCGGCATCCACGATGTGGGCGTGGCGCAGGGCAACGGCTGAGCCGCGGGTGACGCTCTGGCGGATGCCGTCGGCAATGCGGTTGTGGGCTTCTTCATCTCTCTCGTCTGCTTCGGCCACGATCACCACTTCCTCGGTGCCGGCGGCTTCGTCGTATATGCCAAACGCCACCACCCGGCCGGGGTGCACGCCGGGCACTTCCATGGCCAGGCGTTCCAGGTCCTGCGGGTAGACATTCTTCCCGCCGACAATGATCAGGTCCTTCTTGCGCCCGCTGACGAACACCTCGCCATCGAGCATGTAGCCAAAATCGCCGGTCAGGAACCAGCCGTCCCGGAAGGCCTTTTCGGTGGCATCCGGGCGGTGGTAATAGCCGGTCAGCATGCAGTCGCTCTTCAGGGCCAGTTCGCCGATCGTCCGGTCGGGCAGGCTGTTGCCGGCCTCGTCCACCACCTTCACCTGGCAGTTGGCCAGCGGTTTTCCTGCAGAGACCATTTTTACCGAAGGACGGCCGTCAACGGACGGGCGGGCCAGGCGCTCCACCTGCAGGGCTTCGCGGTCAATTTCATCCACCAGGGGCGGCGCATCCAGTCCGCCCTGGGTGACGGCAAAGGTGTTTTCCGCCATGGCGTAACAGGTGGCCAGGGCCGCCGGGTCCAGACCGTAGGGAACAAAGCGTTCGGCGAAGGCGGCGTGGCTCTCGGCCCGCATCGGCTCGGAGCAGTTGATCACGGCGCGCAGCGAGGAGAGGTCCACGCCCTCCAAATCCCGGGGGCGGATTTTCTGGGCGCAGAAGTTGTAGGCAAAATTGGGCAGCCAGGTCAGGGTGGCGCGGTAGCGGGTGACCGCCTGCATCAGGCGGTAGGGCGCACGCACCCAGTCAAATGGGGACATCAACACCAGCGGGATGCCGAGTAAAATCGGCATGATGAAGCCGGCGATCAAGCCCATATCGTGGTAGAGCGGCAGCCAGCTGGCGATGACATCTTTTTC
>CAYOOA010000099.1:3577-7217 GCA_964405455.1 uncultured Anaerolineaceae bacterium
GGCCGAGCGGACTTCCGCCTCGAACTCCGGGTAGGTGACCAGGGCGGCCGGGCGGGTGATCTGCACCAGCGAGGCCAGGTCGGAGCGGTAGCGGGTGGGGTCGAGCTTTTCGGTCAGGAAGGGCATGATGGAGGGGATGACGCCCGCCAGCACCGCCCCCCAGAAAGCCGAGATCAGCTCGCGGCTGTGCTGCAGGATGAGGATGACCACCTCGCCGGGTTGGATGCCGGCTGCCTGGTAGGCATTTGCATAGGCGGCCGCGCCTTGCAGCAGTTCACCCAGGCTGACCGGCTGATCGGGCTGGCCGGCATGGACCAGGTACAGGGCGGGACGCTCCGCGGGGGCATCCCGCAGAAGGGTGCAAAAATTGGCCATATCCGGTTTTATGCCATCCGTGAACGGATGAGGTGGATCAATTGATCGAGGGTGTCAAAGGTTTCCGGGTTTAACTCGGTGTCCTCAATGCGCACGCCAAATTGATCCTCGATGAACAGGCCCAGGTCGACCAGGTTGAATGAATCCACCAGGCCGCTGGTGAGCAGGGGCTCATCCGGGCGCAGGGTGCGTTTGGGCTGCTTGAGGATGTGGGTGACGATGTAGGTATTGAGAGCCGGAAAAAGGTCGTCAGTCATGGTTGAAATTCTCCAGGATGGTTTTCAGGCGATAAGTGTAACACAAGAATTTAAGTGCGGTATTCTTCAATTTTCACAGATTGATCTGTGCTATCCGGGCCAAGTGTGGTTAAATACTCTCATGCCTGAAAATTTGCTAGCGATTGACAACGGCACCCAGTCCGTGCGCGCGCTGCTGTTTGACCCGGCCGGCAACCTGCTGGCCAAGCAGCGCATCCAAATTGAACCGTATTTTTCCACTGCGCCCGGCCTGGCCGAACAGGACCCGGAAGTGTTCTGGCAGGCCATCTGCCAGGCGGTGCGCGGGCTGTTGGCCCAGCCGGAGGTGGATGCCTCCTCCATCGCAGCGGTCAGCCTGACCACCCAGCGTTCGACTGTGATCAACGTGGACGAGCAGGGCAAACCGCTTCGTCCGGCCATCAGCTGGCTGGACCAGCGCCGCACGGAAGGACTGCCGCCGGTCAGCGGCCTGTGGGGGTTGGCCTTCCTGATCGCCGGGGCGAGTGAAACGGTATCCTATCTCCAGGCGGAGGCGGAAGCGAACTGGATTCGCACCCAACAGCCGGAAATCTGGGCCCGGACGTACAAATACCTGTTTCTTTCGGGTTACCTGACCCACCGGTTGACCGGCCGCTTTGTCGATTCGGTCGGCAGCCAGGTGGGGTATGTGCCTTTCGATTACAAATTACAGACCTGGGCGCTGCCCAGCGACTGGAAGTGGCTGGCAGTGCCAATGGAAAAACGCCTGCTGCCCGACCTGGTCAAGCCGGGCCGGCCGTTGGGGACAATCACCCCGCAGGCCAGCGCGGAGCTGGGCCTGCCGCCCGGCCTGCCGTTGATTGCCGCAGCAGCCGACAAGGCCTGCGAGGTGCTCGGCTCAGGCGGGCTGCACCCGGATGTGGGCTGCCTCTCCTACGGTACCACGGCCACCATCAGCACCACCCACTCGCGCTACCTGGAGGTGGTGCCGCTCATCCCACCTTACCCGGCAGCCGTGCCCGGCGAATACAACCTGGAGATCGGCATCTTCCGCGGCTTCTGGATGGTGACCTGGTTCAAGCAGGAGTTCGGCCTGTGGGAAAGCCAGCAGGCGGCCGAGCAGGGCGTGGAAACCGAGACCCTGTTTGACGACCTGGTGCGCAGCGTACCGCCCGGCTCGCAGGGATTGGTGCTGCAGCCGTACTGGTCGCCCGGCCTGCGCCACCCCGGCCCCGAAGCGCGCGGTTCCATCATCGGTTTTGGGGACGTGCACACCCGCGCCCACATCTACCGCTCCATCCTGGAGGGGCTGGCCTATGCCCTGCGCGAGGGCGCTGAACGCACCCAGCGCCGCACCGGTGTGCCGATCCAGTCCCTGCGGGTGGCCGGCGGCGGCAGCCAGTCGGATGCGGCCATGCAGATCACGGCCGATATCTTCGGCCTGCCGGCCTCCCGGCCGCATACCTACGAGGCTTCCGGCCTGGGGGCGGCCATGGATGCGGCCGTGGGCGTCGGTCTGCATCCCAACTTTGATGCGGCGGTGCAGGCCATGACCCGCACCCGCGATCAATTTGAGCCGGACCCGGCGGCCCACCGGATTTATGATGAGCTTTACAACGATGTTTATCTCAAGATGTACGACCGCCTGCGCCCGCTGTATCAATCCATGCGCAAGAAGCGGGGATAGGAGTTTTCAAGGATGCAGTGGGTTTATGTGATCTTGATTGGTTTGGTGGGCGGAGCAGCGGTGGGGCTGCAATCCCCCATTTCGGGGATGATGGGCGGGCGGATCGGTGGATTTGCCAGCAGTTTCATCATCCACTTGAGCGGAATGCTGCTTTCCGGCCTGATCCTGCTGATGCGCGGCGGAGAAAACATCCGCGAGTGGCGCGGGCTGCCCTGGTACATGCTGATCTCCGGCATTTTTGGCGTGATCCTGTTCCAGACCCTGACCATCACCGTGCCAAAGATGGGCGGCACCCTGGCCGTAACGCTGGTGATGGTTGGCCAGCTTATCGTTGGCCTGTTGATTGACCAGTTTGGCTGGCTGGGGGTGGAAGTGCACCCAATCAGCCTGCCGCGCCTGGCCGGGGTGGTGCTGTTGATCCTCGGCGGGTACTTGATCTCCAGGTAAAAGGCAACCACAGAGAACACAGATTCCACAGATAAAAATCAGAAGGCGGCAAATTAGCCGCCTTCTTCGCTTTCAATCTGTAATATCAGTGTGCTTTGATGTTACTGGTTTGTCACTTCCAGGTGAACTGGAGCAGGTCGTTGGACGGCAGGCTGAAATTAACCTGTGCCGGGGAAGGTCCCGCACAAGCGCCAGCCGCACAATTGCAATTGGCGTCCATCAGGCGGCTTTCGCAACTGATTGCCGCATAGGATGCGGTCCACTCCCCGCTGGCAGTCTCAGGGAAGAAGGCGTAAAACATACCTTCCTCATCCGTCATGGCATCCGTACGTTGGTCGCCCTGTTGCAGGGCAAACTGCACGCCGTTGATCGGGTTGCCGGGGGCATCCCGCAACTGGCCGCGGACGATCTGCACCCCCTCCGGCTGGATGACCGGGCAGGCGCGCACATCCACGCTGGCGGAGAGCAATTGCCAGAAGACCCAGCCGGTCACGTTTTCGGCCGTCTTGACGGAAATCCACTCCCCGCCCGGGGCTTTTCCGAGCACGGTCAGGGGGGTATCCTTGGGCAGCATGCGGACGACCGGGGAGAGATGGCCGGGGTTGACGCGCAGGTTGAGGTTATCCACCAACGCGCGGGCCGCAAAGGGAGTGAAGGGCGTGGGAGTCAGCGCCGGCCCGCTGGTGGGCTGGCTGGAAGCAGCAGTTTCAGTGGGGAGAACCGGGCTGGTGGGGACCAGGCTGGGGGTGGCTGTGCTGGTCGCAGCTCCGCCTGCCGGCAGGGTGGGCATGGGCGCCAGGGTGGGCACGCCGGAGCAGCCGGATAAGGCAGCCAGAATCATCATCATCACGAAGAATAAACGGGCGAGCCGCATAATTTCCTCCTCTCCATTCAG
>CAYOOA010000100.1:0-7121 GCA_964405455.1 uncultured Anaerolineaceae bacterium
ACCCTTTGTGGATGAGAGCCGCGTTCCGCAGGTGCTGGGGGATCCGGCGGCGGCCTCTGCCGGTTTGGCCTCGCAGGAACGCGCCATGACCCTGCTTAAGAACACCGGGCCGGTCCTGCCGCTGTCCGGCCGGCCGCGGATTTTCGTCCGCAACATCGATCCGGCCGTGGCGGCGAACTACGGCGAGCTGGCCGCCGCCCCGCAAGAGGCGGATTTTGCCATTCTGCGTGTGGATACGCCCTGGGTGCCGGTGGAAACGGACAATCCCTTCGCCCGTGCTTTCCACCATGGCGACCTGGACTTCAAGGGCGAAGCCCTGGCCGAACTCCTGGCCGTCTGCCGGGCAGTGCCGACCATTGTGGTGATCTACCTGGACCGCCCGGCGGTCATCCCCGAACTCAGCGCCGCGGCCGCCGCCCTGCTTGGCGAATACGGCGCATCGGATGCGGCTGTGCTAAACGTGATCTTTGGCCGCGTCCGACCACAGGGAAAATTGCCGTTTGAATTACCCTCCTCGATGGATGCGGTGCGCAAACAAAAAGCCGACTTGCCGCATGATTCGGAGAATCCACTCTACCCGTACGGCTTTGGGCTGAGCTATTGAACCTGAAAATTTGAGTCAAGCTGTCATTGCGAACCCCCGCCGGGGGTGAAGCAATCTCCAGATTTCTTCCGGGAGGCTGCTTCGCCCCGGAAAAGCGCCGGGGCTCGCAGTGACAAGAAATGAGAAAACGATGCCGCTGACCTTTGACCTGCCGCTCGATCAATTGAAGACCTACCCGGGTATCAACCCGCGCCCGACGGATTTTGACACCTACTGGGAGAAAGCCCTGGCGGAAATGCACGCCGTGGACCCGGCGGTTGAGCTGGTCCCGGCGGAGTTCCAGGTGCCGGGGGTGGAATGTTTTCATCTCTACTTCAGCGGGGTGGGCGGCGCCCGCCTGCATGCCAAGTTCCTGCGCCCGGTCAGGATTTCCACGCCCGCCCCGGCCGTGTTGATGTTCCACGGCTACTCCTCCGATTCCAACGATTGGTCCTACAAGCTGGGTTACGTAGCCCAGGGTTTCGTGGTGGCTGCCCTGGATACCCGCGGGCAGGGCGGTCTCTCCGAGGATGCCGGCGGGGTGATCGGCAACACGCTGCACGGCCACATCATCCGCGGATTGGAGGATGCCCTGGCCGGAGGCCCGGAAAAACTGCTCTTCCGCCAGAACTTCCTCGATACAGCCCAACTGGCCCGGATCATCCTGGCCATGTCCGAGGTGGACTCTAGGCGGGTCTGCGCCACCGGTTGGAGTCAGGGCGGCGGCTTGACCGTGGCCTGTGCTGCCCTCGAACCGCGCATCTGCAAGGCCGCCCCGGTCTATCCCTTCCTGAGCGATTACCAGCGCGTCTGGGAGATGGACCAGGCCAGGGATGCTTACGCCGAATTGCGCGATTACTTCCGCCATTTTGATCCGCAGCACCGCCGCGAGGCGGAAGTCTTCCGGCAGCTTGGCTATATCGATATCCAACACCTGGCGCCGCGCATCCGGGCGGAGGTGCTATGGGGCACTGGCCTGGCGGATACGATCTGCCCACCCTCCAGCCAGTTTGCGGCTTACAACAAAATTACCTCGCCCAAGCAGATGGCCGTCTTCCCCGACTTTGGCCACGAGGAATTGCCCGGGTTGAATGACCAGATCTTCCAGTTCTTCCTGGAGCATTAGAAGTAGGATCAGGTAACACGAAATTCTTCATCTTTTGGAGGCATCCCATGCGCTACGGATATTTTGACGATCAGAACAAGGAATATGTCATCACCCGGCCCGATACCCCGCTGCCCTGGATCAACTACCTGGGCATGGAAGCCTATTTTGGCATCATTTCCAACACGGCCGGGGGTTATTCCTTCTATAAAGATGCCCGCCTGCGCCGGATCACCCGCTACCGCTACAACAACGCCCCCCTGGATGTGGGTGGACGCTACATTTACCTGCGGGATAATGCAGCCCAGTCGCCGGATTTCTGGTCGCCGAGCTGGCAGCCCACCCGCAAAGCCCTGGATACCTATGAATGCCGCCACGGCATGGGCTACACCCGCATCTCCTCCAGCCGCGCCGGCATCCGCTCCGAGACCCTTTACTTCGTTCCACCGGGCGCCAACCTGGAAATCTGGCAGTTGACCCTGACCAATGAGCGCCTGCAGGCGGCCGATCTGTCCGTCTTCTCGGCGGTGGAGTTTTGCCTGTGGGATGCAGTGGACGACGCCAACAACTTCCAGCGCAACTACTCTGTCGGCGAGGTGGAGGTGGAGGACGGCGTCATCTACCACAAGTCGGAATACCGTGAGCGCCGCGATCACTTTGCCTGGTTCGCCTGCTCCGAGCCGCTGACCGGGTATGACACCCAGCGCGAGGACTTCCTGGGCGCCTACCGCGGCTGGGAAGCCCCCCAGGCAGTGGAGAACGGCGCCTCGGGTAATTCCCTGGCCCACGGCTGGCAGCCGATCGGCTCGCACCACGTCCGGGTGAGCCTTCAGCCGGGTGAATCAAAGCAGATCCTCTTCGTCCTCGGTTACCATGAGAACCCGAAGGACGCCAAGTTTGATCCGCCCGGCAGCCAGGTGATCAACAAGCGCACCGTCAAGCCGATCATTGCCCGCTACCGGACGCACGCGGTTGCGGCGCAGGCCTTTGCCGACCTGAAAGCGACCTGGGAAACGCTGCTCAACAAGCTGAGCGTGGACACGCCCAACATCCATGCCAACCGGATGGTCAACATCTGGAATGCTTACCAGATGATGATTACCTTCAACTTCTCCCGCTCCACCTCGTATTTTGAATCCGGGGCCGGGCGGGGCCTGGGTTTCCGCGATACCAACCAGGATATGCTGGGCTTCACCCACCTGGTGCCGGAGCGCGCCCGCGAACGCCTGCTGGACGTGGCTGCCACCCAGCTGCCCAGCGGCGGGGCCTACCACCAGTACCAGCCATTGACCAAACTGGGCAACAACGATATCGGCAGCGGGTTCAATGATGACCCGCTCTGGCTGGTGCTGGCCGTCTCCACCTATCTCAAGGAGACCGGTGATTGGAGCATCCTGGAGGAGCCGGTGGTCTATGATAACAAGCCCGGCAGCGAACAGCCGCTCTACGATCACCTGCAGCGCTCGATGCAGTACACCATCGACCGCCTTGGCCCGCACGGCTTGCCGCTCATCGGCCGGGCGGATTGGAACGACTGCCTGAACCTGAACTGCTTCTCGGATACCCCCGGCCAGTCCTTCCAGACCACTACCAGCCGGGATGGCAAAGTGGCGGAGAGCGTCTTCATCGGCGGGCTGTACGTGCTGGCCTCAAAGGAAATGGAAGCCCTCACTCGCAAACTGGGCCGGGCGGACGAGGCGGAACGCTACGCCGGCTTCCGCCGGCAAATGGAAGCCACCCTTGCCTCCGCCGGCTGGGACGGTGAGTGGTTCCGGCGGGCCTATGACAACGACAGCCAGCCGGTCGGTTCGGCGGAGTGTGCCGAGGGCCAGATCTTCATCGAACCGCAGGGCATGTGCGTGATGGCCGGCGTTGGAGTGGCGGACGGCAAGGCGCAAAAAGCCCTGGATTCCGTGGCTGCCCGCCTGGCCAGTCCGCACGGCATTGTGCTGCTTGCCCCGGCTTACCGCCAGTATTATCTCAACCTGGGCGAGATTTCCTCCTATCCGCCGGGTTACAAGGAAAACGGCAGCGTCTTCTGCCACACCAACCCGTGGGTGATGATCGCCGAAACCGTCATCGGGCGCGGCGACCGGGCCTTTGACTACTACCTGCGCATCAATCCTTCCGCCCGCGAGGAGCTCAGCGACTTGCACCGCTGCGAGCCGTATGTCTACGCCCAGATGATCGCCGGGACAGAGGCTGCCAAACCGGGCGAGGCCAAGAACTCCTGGCTGACCGGTACCGCCTCGTGGAATTACGTCGCCATCACCCAGCACATCCTGGGCATCAAGGCCACCCTGGACGGGCTGTCGGTTGCGCCGGTCATCCCGGCGGATTGGTCGGGCTTCCACGCTGTGCGTATTTACCGCGGCGTGAAGTATGCAATCCACGTCGTGCGCCGGGGTCCCGGCAACCGCGTCCGCCTGGTGGTGGACGGCACCCCCGTGGAGGGCACCGTCATTCCCTTGCCGCCCGCCGGGACGGAAATGGTGAAAGTCGAAGTTTCGCTGGAGTAAGTTTGTAGAGCAAGCTTTAGCCTGTTCAGATCAAGCTGAAACGTGCTTTCCAAGAGGGGCAGGGTGCTTTCCAGGTATCCTGCCCCTGCTTTTTTTGACCCTCATCTATGAAACCGGTGTCATCTGTAGTTTCAAACCATTTGTAAATTCCCCCTTGACTTGGAGTTGACTCCAGGTGTTACACTATTATTACGAGGTGACAAGATGCGGATCGCACAAGTGAGTGAACAGTATGGACTTTCCACGGATACCCTGCGTTATTACGAGCGGATCGGGTTGATTCCCCCGGTCCACCGGGATGAAAACGGCATCCGGGACTATGAGGAGATCGATCTCCGCCGGGTGGAGTTCATCAAGTGCATGCGCAGCGCCGGCCTGCCCGTGGAAGTTTTGATTGAATATATCGGCCTGGTTCAACAGGGTGATGGCACCATTCACGCCCGGAAGGAGATCCTGGAGGAACAGCGCGAATTGCTGGCAGCGAGAATCCAGGAAATGCAAAGAACCCTGGATATCCTGGACTATAAAATTGAAGTATATGAAAATGCTGTTATGAAAAAAGAGAAAGAATTAATTCAGATCGAAGAATAGGGAGTATGGAAATGAACAAACGTCAGCTTGGAAAAAGTGGATTGGAAGTTTCGGCCCTCGGCCTTGGCTGCATGGGGATGAGCTTTTCGTTTCCCCCCTTCCCGGACAGGCAGGATATGATCGTGCTCATCCGCAAGGCGGTTGATCTGGGCGTTACCTTCTTTGACACTGCAGAAGTCTACGGCCCGTTGATCAACGAGGAACTGGTCGGCGAAGCCCTGCAGCCCTACCGCGGCAAGGTGGTGATTGCCACCAAGTTTGGCTTCCGGCCGACTGCCCCTGGAGAGGCGCGCTGGACGGAGGTGGACAGCCGCCCGGAGCACATCCGGGAGGTTGCCGAGGGCTCCCTCAAGCGCCTGCGCGTGGAGGCCATTGACCTCTTCTACCAGCACCGGGTGGATCCGAATGTGCCCATCGAGGATGTGGCCGGCGCGGTCAAGGACTTGATCCAGGCCGGCAAGGTGAAGCACTTTGGCATGTCGGAAGCAGGCGCGCAGACCATCCGCCGCGCCCACGCCGTCCAGCCTGTCACCGCCGTGCAGAGCGAATACTCGCTGTGGTGGCGCCGCCCGGAGGAGCAGATCCTGCCGACCCTGGAGGAACTGGGCATCGGCTTCGTGCCCTTCAGCCCGCTGGGCAAGGGATTCCTGACCGGCAAGATCGACGAGAAAACGCAATTTGAAAGCGGTGATTTCCGCAACACCATCCCCCGTTTTACCGCCGAAAATCGCAAAGCCAACCAGGCCCTGGTGGATCTGCTCGGCCGGATTGCCGGGCAAAAGAATGCCACCCCTGCCCAGGTTGCCCTGGCCTGGCTGCTGGCTCAAAAGCCGTGGATCGTCCCCATCCCCGGCACCACCAAGCTGCACCGGCTGGAGGAAAATATCGCCGCCGTAAACCTCGAACTTAACCCGGCAGACCTGCAGGAGATCCAGGCCGCCGCCTCGCAGATTGAGATCCAGGGGGCTCGCTATCCCGAAGCGTTGGAGAAACGCACTGGACTTTAAAATGGTTCAAGAAAGGGTTTTGAATTATGGAAATTAAACGCTGTGGTTCTCAACCCTCCGCACAGGGTCAGGTGGATTTTTTCACTGGCAGCGTGCGGGTGGATCCTTTGTTCGATGCGCCCGAGCCGGCGCGAGTATTCGGTGCCTATGTCACCTTTGAGCCGGGTGCGCGCACGGCCTGGCATGCCCATGCCCTCGGCCAGACCCTGGTGGTGACGGCTGGTTGCGGCCGGGTGCAACGTTGGGGCGGCCCAATCGAAGAGATCCGCCCGGGGGATGTGGTCTGGATTGGGCCGGGTGAAAGGCACTGGCACGGCGCCGCTCCGACCACTGCCATGACGCACCTCGCCATCATCGAGAAAAGCGCAGAGCCTTCGGCCGATTGGATGCAAAAGGTCAGCGACGAAGAATACCTGGCTGGATAAGATTTGAAAGGAGCATCAGCAATGACAGCGTGGACGAAGGATGAACTCAACAAGGTTGGGACTGCGGAAGAGTTGCAGCTTTCCTCACTCCGTAGCAATGGTACGTTGCGCAACCCGGTGACAATGTGGGTTGTCCGCCTGGGGGATGATCTCTACGTCCGCTCGGTGAACGGGCGCAACTCCGCCTGGTTCCGCGGCGTCTTGACTCAACATGCCGGCCGCATCCAGGCGGGCGGCGTGGAGAAGGATGTCACATTTGTTGAGGAAACCGACCCGGCGGTCATTGAGCAGGTGGGTGCGGCCTACCTGGCCAAGTACCGCCGCTACCCTCAGTACGTCGCCCCCCTGCTGACCCCCGCATCGCGCGCCGCCACAATCAAGTTGGTGCTGCGGTAAGCTGATATGTTCTGAGGTGTAAAAAAACATCTGCAGATCAACGCAGACTGGCGCAGATATTTTTTGAATGTCTGTCGCGTGGAGATCTGGTCTGACCGGTGTTCAGGAGCAAGGTGCTTTCAAAGTGCCTTGCTCCTGCCCATTAAACTTTCTGTGTCGATCCTTTTTTTGGCTTGTCATTGCGAGCGAAGCAATCCCCCTGTTTTTGAGATTGTTTCACCGCTTTCAGCGGTTCGCAATGACGAAATTCGTTTTACGAGGTCGGGAATAGTCAGACTGGCTTTTACCACCTGTGCATCTCCCCTGTCGGGAATTATGTGTGTTCTCAGTGGTTTCAAATCCTTATCACTGCGCCGGCGGCCAGGGGATTTCAATAAACCGGGTGTAGCCGTGTTTTTCCACCGCATACAGCACCCCGCCGGAGGGTTCGGAGCAGCCTCCCTCATCCGTGAAGGTGGTTGTGGTGGCGTACTTATTTTGCATCTCGGTCGGCGT
>CAYOOA010000101.1:0-7082 GCA_964405455.1 uncultured Anaerolineaceae bacterium
AATGACCAGCCCGCTCTGCGAAACCGGCAGGGACAGGCTGCTCTGCTCGCGGTGCTCAGTCTGGTCCACCACCCCGGCCTGCAGGTAGACCCGTCCCAGGCCGCCCTCCAGGTCGCTCCCGGCAATGAAATCCGGTAATTGGAATTCAAAGTCGTAATTGCCCTCGGCATCGGTCTTGCCCTGCAGGGTGAGGATCAGGTTTTGCTGGACGTCAAAGGTGAACACATCCAGCGTAACCACGCCCTCACTAACCGGCTTGCCAAAAAAGTAGGCTGCCTTCAGGCTGCCGCGCACCGTCTGGCCGGGCTGGTAATAACTGGCTTCGGTTTCCAGGTTGATATCAAACTTGGGCAGGACGTAATATTCCACCGCGACGGTTTTCTCGGAAACCGTGTTGCCCAGCGTGGCGCTGATCTTGTAATTACCACTGTTGACCTCGGGCGCCAGTTGGAAATCCGCGGCCGCCACACCGTAATCACTGGTGGTAAGCACCTTGCGGAAGACCTTGTTGCCCTTTCCGTCGGCCACCTCCAGGATGAGAGTTTGCCCGGCGGCAGCCTGCAGATCAAAGGTGGAAAGCGCCAGGGCGCGCATGTGCAGCACCTGGCCGGGCTGGTAGAGCGGCTTATCCGTGGTGAGCAGAACGCGGTAATCGCGCACCAGGGTCACATCCCGCTCAAACTTATCCTGGCCCAGGCTGGAGCGCGTCTCAACGATCAAGCGCTGCTCGGCGGCGGCGTCCGCCGGCACCTTGAAGGAGACGTTGACCACCCCATCCGCATCCGAGTGACCGCTATAAAGCTGCACCAGCGGGCCGGAATTGTCCTTTGGTTGCAGGCTGAGGGTCACCTCGGCATCCGGCAGCGGCTGGCCCGTGGCGGAATCGTTGACCAGCACCCGCATGGCAGCCGTGCTGCCGGGAGTTAAACGATCCTGCCCCAGCACAACGGTCTCATGTTGACCGATGTGTCGGGGCAGGGTGGAAACATACCAAAAGGCGATGATGGCTGCGACAACGATGACGACTGCGGCGATGGCCAATCCCAGGTTCAGGCGCGCTTTTCGGGTCATCTTCAACCCCTCCTTCCCGCTTGGCGGGAATAATCCCTGCTCCCCCGCAGGTGAATACTGCACCTAAGACGTTGAAACCCCTGGGAGGGTTCCGTTGGTTGTATTGGTTGGTTATCTGTAATACAAAATATCATCCGCAGATGACGCAGATAGTCGCAGATGGAAAAGCCCAAAAAAACATCCACACAGAGGCACGGAGAAAGACTTTTTAAAGTTCTATCCGTGAAAATCCGTGTTTTCCGTGTTCATCCGTGTTAAAAAGGTTACTTTATTTTATACAACTGGAAGCCGGCTTCAATCAAGTAGGCTGGAATGTTGCGCACCGTATTCATGTCCTTTTCACGGGCCAGGTCGGTGAAGCGCGGGTCGTCCCAGTCGAGCAAGTCCGGGTGCAGCTTGTTGAGGTTGTCGCGCTGCGCGCCATAACGCCAGCCCTGGGAGCGGCGTTCATTCATCCAGCGGATGTGCTCTTCGCGGGCCAGGATTTTCTCCTCGTCCTCCGGGAAGGCAAAATCGAGCGCAGACAGGTCCACCCAGGGCGTCAGGCCGTAGCCAAGCCGGGCCAGCTTGGCGGCAATCTCATCCGCCTGGTGGCGGTTGGAACTGCGATAGCCCTCGTCCAGGTCACCCCAGTCCACGTGGGCGGAACCGGCCAAGGGCTCCCCCGGGGCAGGCTTGAACGTGCGTCGGTAGACGCGGTGGATGGCGCGCGCCAGGCGTTCGTGCGTGCCATCATCCAGCAAGTGTTCCTGGCAGGTGTGGTTGAGCAGGCCAAACACGGTCAAGCCCATCTCGCGGCCCTCGCTGGATACCTTCTTGACCAGGTCGGCAAAACCGGCATCCTCCCACTGGACCACGACCACGTGGGCAGGTTTACCGCGCAGGTGGTGCAGCAGGTTCAGGCCGGCGTTCAGACTGGCCGTATCATCCTCCAGGCAGACAAAGGCATGGCTGACGGTGCAGGCGCCTTCGGCGGCACCCAGGTAATCCCCGCGGTGAAACTCGGCCGACCGGATGTCCATCTCCAGCGGTACCAGCTCCAGCACATCACGGATCAGCGGGAAGCGCTGCTGGAGGGAGGAACAAATAGCATTGGCATCCATATCCAGGGCCAGCACCTTCAACCGCTCACCGGTTTTTTTGCAGCGCAGCGCCCAACGGCGGGCGGCATTGATCACCAGGCTCTCTCCCAGGCGACCCAGGCCAACCACCAGCAGGCCGGGCTCGGCCGACTCTTTTTGCGGCTGCAGGTAATGATCGGCCAGCAAAAAGGCGCCGTTCTCAAAGATGTTGAAGAATTCCAGGCGGACGGGGTTGTGCCCGGTGCTGGACAATTCGAGCTCGCGCAGCAGCACCCACAGGTGCGGGTCTTCAATGTGGATGGTGCAGGTCAGGCTGTGCTTGCTGCCTGCCAGCAGGGTGCGCAGGCGGGCGGCGATTTCCGCGTTGAGGTTATCCTCCCCGCAGACCGCCACCAGGGCGCCGGCACGGTCCACGCCGGCCTTCTTCAACACCAGCGGATCGCGGCCGTCGCCAATCACCACCGCGCAGCCCAGGGCGCGCGCTTCGGCCAGGTGCGGATTCTCAGCATCCTGCTCAATGATCACCACCCCCTGGCCTTTGCGGCGCAGTTGACGGGCCAGCAGCCAGCCCTTGCGCCCCAGGCCGCAGATGATGCGCTGGCCGCGCATAAAGCGGATGCGGGCCAGGTGAATTTGATCCCGGAAAACCGCCGCCAGGGCCTTGATGATGGCATAGAAGGTCACCAGCGGCGTAATGATGCGCCCGACCTCCAACATCCACGGCACGCGGGCCTCCGGCGGGACCGCGCCGGAATTGAGCGAGAGGAGCTGGATGGCCTGGTAGATGCAGTCCATCCAGGTGTAGGGCTGACCGGCAGCCCGGTAATACTGGTGGAAGCCCAATGTGCTGAAGGTCAGGCCAACCAGGCCCACCGCCACCACCAGCGGGATTTCGATATCGCGGAAAAAGGCGGAAAACTTTTGCTGAAAGGTAATGGAAGAAGAAGCGGCGGATGATTTCACTTTTTTCCCTCAAAGAAGGTTCAGCATGATTGCATAAACCAGTTTAACCCCGCCGGGGCGGACTGTCAAAGAGATTCCAGCAGAAAATCTGGGGAAAAATCAGCCGACCCAGCCCCGCCCGGCAGGTGCGAGGGCGCGGGTTGGTCTGGTCGGTTGATCAGGTTCATCCGCAATTGTCCACAGACCAACCCTTACCGATGTTGCTGCGTCGCGAGATAGGTATGGACGGGTCTGTGCCAGCGGATACTTGACTCGACCATAACCCAGACCCGCCCGGTAAGTGTGACGGTGCGGGTTGCACCCTGGCCTCATCATGACCCAGACCCGCCCGGGGATGGAGCAAAAAAGCACGCCCCACGATATTCGTGGGGCGTCATCATCATTTTTTATAGATTGTCATTCTGAACCCCGTAGGGGTGAAGAATCTCCGAGTAACCCACAGATCCTTCGCTGCCGCTCAGGATAACAACATCCGTCTTGCTCGGCCTCCCTGGGGTTGCGAGTGGCTTTACCCTTGCGCTGGTTTCTTTTTCCGCAGCAGCAGGAACAGGACGACCGCAAGCACAACCACGCCGGCACCCAGGGCATAGATCCACCCGTTTCCAGCGGCGGATGGTTGAGCCGCGGCGGGGATGTTGCCGTCCACCCAGACCACGGTGCTGCGGCCGGGAATGACCAGGCTGCCGGCTGCCGCGTCAAAGGTCGCCGAGGCCAGGCGCGTATCCACCGATTTCTGCTGAACCGGGTGCAGTGCCAGCTTCAAGCCCTTCAGGCTGGCATCACTGAACGTCACGCTGTCCTTGTTGGCGTTGAAGGCTACCACGATCCGGTTGACATTCGGGTCCAGGTTGGTGCCGACGGTATCATCCAACACCATCACGATCAGGCCCGGCGTCTGGTCTGGGCCGGTGTTCAAGAAGCTCAGGTGCTGCTGGATATCTTCGGCCGTACGCATGCGGAAGAGTACGGTGGATTTGCGAATCTGCAGCAACTCACGGAAGTAATCCCGCGAGAAGGCGATCTCCGCCGGGCTGGCTTTCAGGTCCGGGTTCGAGAGCAGGGCCTTCATGTCTTCCACGGGGCGGTCAAAAGCCGGCAGGCCGACCCCCCAGTTGTTCGTCTGGTAGGTGAAGTCCAGCCGGTTGAACCAATCGCCCGAATTGTAGGAGTTGCCGTCCAGCGATTTACTGCGCAGCAGGTCGTCGCCGGCGTGGAAGAAGGGCATGCCCTGGGAAAGCGCCACCAGGCTCAGGCCCAGGTTATTCATCCGCACGCGCTCTTCGATGCTGGCACTGGCAGGCGCTTTCCACTGGATCGCGTCAAACAGGGTCTCATTATCATGGGCGGAAATGTAGATCACCTGCTCCTGCGGATCCTGGGTGTAGCCGGCCGGCGAGCCGTTGTAATTTATGTCTGCACCCGAAACGGTTTTCCCGTCCGCCGTCACCAACTCATACGTTTTCAGGTTGCCGGCCAGGCCAAGCTGAATCCAGCTCGTTTGGTTCAGCAGCTTCGTCAACTGGTCGGCGGTGCTGGGTGCTTTGGCGTTGGGATCCGTGGCCAGGCCGGTGAGGAAGCCCTGGTCGGTGATCGTGCTGAACGGCGAACCGCCGCGGGCGGCATCGCGCAGGCGGTCATTGAAGCTGCCGATGCCCGAGCCGGCCAGGTTGAGTTGGCTTGCATTCACGCCGAGCGCATTCTTGGCCACCTCGCCAAAATCCCAGCCTTCGCCGTAGAGGATGATGGACTTGCCGTCCACGCCGTCCTTTTCCAGGGTCAGGCCGTCCAGCGCCTGGCGCACCGCAACCATGTTGGAGAGCATGTGGTGCCCCATCAGGTCAAAGCGGAAGCCGTCCACCTTGTAATACTTCGCCCAAATGACCACCGAGTCGACCATCAACTTCTCCATCATGGCATGTTCGGTGGCGGTGTTTTCACAACAGGTTGATCGTTGAATACTGCCTTCATTGTTAAGGCGGTGATAATAGCCGGGGACAACCTTATCCAGCACGGATTTGTCGCTCTCCCCGCTGGCGTTGGTGTGGTTGTAGACTACATCCATCACCACCCGCAGGCCGATTTGATTCAAACTCTGCACCATCTGGCGGAACTCGACCAGGCGGGCTGTCCCATCCGGCTGGGTGGCATAGCTGCCCTCCGGGGTGGTGAAGTGGAAGGGATCATAGCCCCAGTTAAAGGCATCCTGGTCCTTGATTGCGGCGATGGCCGTGCGCTGCACATCTGAATCCGGGGCGGCTGCTTCCAGTGCGGCGTAATCCGGGGTAAGCCAGGTACTCTTATCCTCGTTGATGCTGGCAATGTCGAAAACAGGCAGCAGGTGAACGTGCGTCAGGCCGGCCTGTGCCAGGGCTTCCAAATGCTTCATGCCGTTCGAATCTTTTTGCGTGAAGGCCAGGTAGGTGCCGCGCAGATTTTCGGGCACGCTCTCATCAAAAGCGCTGAAATCACGGACGTGCAGCTCGTAGAGGACCGAATCCTCGGGCGCTGCCAGGGCAGGCTTTTTCAGCTTATCCCACCCTTTCGGTTTCAGGGCGTTGGAGGCCAGGTCCACGACCTGGCTGCGCAGGCTGTTCATGGACAGGCTGATGGAGTAGGGATCGGTGACAAGGTTGGTTTCCACTTTGCCGGTGCTGGGCGCGAACACCTTGACTTCATACAGGTAATACAGGCCGTCCCAACTCTTATCGCTGGCCGACCAGACACCCGTGGTTGCATCATACTGCATATCCACAATGGTTGGCTCACCACCGGCGGGATCCTTGAATAGATGCAGGCGGACGGATTGGGCAGTCGGAGCCCAGACCCGCAGGGTCGGAACCCCCTTCTCATAGCTGACACCCAGTGTACCGGTGTAGGTGAAAAGGTCATCCAGGACGCCCGGAATTTGCAGACCGGTTGCATCCATCATCTTGCCCTTATCGTCAAAAGCCTGGACGGCCATCTGGCTGCGCAGGGCATCGGGTACGCGGGCGAAGTCTGCCGGGTCAATCTTGAGCGCGATATAGCCCTTCAGGTAGGGGTATTTGTCGCGCAGCTCCTGGCTGGCCCCGTTCAGATCGTAATTGAGGCGGATGGTCTCTCCACCAGTGATACCGGAACCGGTCATTTCCAGGGTGGCATCCGGCGAATAAACAAGTTCATATTTATTCCCGGAAAAACCGGTGATCTTCCACAGGATGGTGTCCTGGCTGACCCAATAGGCCATGGCCTTGGTGATATTGCCCTTCGGAGCGCCTTCCGCGGATGCAACGATCTTGTGACTTTCGGGATTGTACGACATGTACACTTCCGCTCCATCCTTGGCAACCGTAAAGGAAATCGGAGCGCCACCGGCCGCGCCGTCCGCTCCATAGGTTTCATCCATGCTTTCGTTGATGGCGATTACCATGCTGTAGGTTCCAGCCGGCAAGGCTTTGGTGGAAAAGGTGTAGGTGCCATCACCGTCCGGATCCTCCAGCCAGGAGCGCAGACAACCAGGGTCGTTATCTTTCTGGCAGCCCAGTTTGCTCTGGAAATCGCCGGTGGCCACAACAATGGGGGTATTGAAATTATCGGTGATCCAGTGCGTTTTATTGTCGTAATAAAATTTAACATCCTGCGCTGCCGGTACAACCAGGGGAATATCCGCGCCGCCCGGAGAGGCATTTTTACCGTAGTTCACACTCCAGGATTTATTCAAGGCCGCTTTGTAGCGCGGGCCTTTTTTATCCTGGTCGTTGTTGGGTGTGATGTTAAACGTTGCCTGCCAGACATCGTCTTCGGCATCATATGTCAGGAAGGTTTTCTCACATTCGGGCTGCCAATCAGCGGAACAGCCCAGTTCGGACTGGTGCGTACCGGGCACGCTGACCACCTCGGGGGTATCCGACTGGGCGGAGACGGCCGGCGTTGGCGAGAACGCGGGCATGCCCAAAAGGGAAGCCGTGATGACCAGAACCAGGATCA
>CAYOOA010000102.1:0-6815 GCA_964405455.1 uncultured Anaerolineaceae bacterium
GCGCTGGCTGGAACGGGCTTTCTGGCTGGTCTTCCCCGGCTTTTATGGGTTGATGGTGATCTACATTTGGCCGACGCTGGATCAATCCCTGACCTGGCTGGCCCTGCTGACCTGCGCCCTGCTGATTGTCTTCCCGGGCAGCCGGCGGATGATGACGCTCAACTTCCTGGCCGGGGCGGCGCTGGGTTACTTCCTGGAGCGCTGGGGCACCACGCGCCTGTGCTGGACGTATTACACCCTGCAAACCCCGCCGCTGTTTGCCGTACTGGCCCATGGCCTGGCCGCCGCGGCTTTCTGGCGGGCTCGCGATGCGTTGGTCTGGATCAAACAAGCCGGATTACAAAAGCTTTATCCGCAGATGGATGCAGATAAATAAGAAAACGGGAATGGTAGGGGCAGAGTCGCGTAGCATCCCCGCCCGGCCTGCGCAACCTCCGTAAGGGTTGGTCGGTGAATCGATGCAGCCTGACTCAACCTGAATCCAGACCAACCCCGGCACAATGCAGGATTTTATTCGCAGATGGAGGCAGACGAGAAATAAAAAAACAGGAGCAGTAGGGGCAGGGTCGCGTAGAGCATCCCTGCCAAGGCGTGAAACAGCCCTTTACCGAATGAGAATCTTTACTGCCGGGCCTGGTTACCCACCCCTGCCGGGCGGTCACGCAGGGAGGCAACGACCGCCCCCAGCACGGCGGCCGCGGCCGCCACCCGCAGCGCGGTGGAGATGCCCGCATAAAAGGCGCCCGGGGTGTTGGCTGCCAGGTAGGTGTTGAAGATCGCCCCGGCAATGCCAATGCCCAACGCCTGGCCGGAAGTCCGCGCCGTGGCCAGCATCCCCGCGGCGATCCCCTGCCGGCCGGCCGGGGCCGAGCCCATCAGGGCGGAGTTGTTGGGCGAGATAAAGATGCCAATCCCCAGACCGTTGATCAGCAGGCCGAGGATGGTCAGCCAGAGCGGCGTGGCCGGTCCGCCGAAGGATAACACCGTCAGCCCGATCACCATGACCGCCATGCCGGTTACCGTCAGGCGGTGGGTGCCGATGCGGTCGGAGAGCGAGCCGCTGAGGGGAACTACAATCGCCATGATGATCGGCTGGGCGATGAGAACCAGGCCGCTTTGGGTGGGCGTCATCCCCCGGCCGTCGATCAGGAAAAACGGCAGCATGAAGGTGACGGTGTACATGCAGATGTAGTTGATCACCGCGCTGCCGACCGAGGCGTTGAAGGTGGCGCTGCGGAACAAGCCCAGGTCCAACATGGGAGCCGGGCTTCTTTTTTCCCAAAGGATGAACGCCGCCAGCAAAGCCAGCGACCCAAGCAGGGTGCCAATGGTCAACAGCGAAACCCAACCCCAAGCATGGGCGCGGTTCATCCCAAACAGGAGAGCTGAAAAGCCTACCATGTAGATCATTGCGCCGGGCAGGTCAAATTTCTCCTGGCGGCCCTTCTGGCGATCATAGGCAATGGCAAATAAGCCCACCGAGACGCACAGGATCGCCACCGGGATATTGATCAAAAAGATGGACCGCCAGCCAAAGGCATCCGTCAGCCAGCCGCCCAGCGAAGGCCCAACCGTCAGACCGAGATAGGTCATGGTGGCCTGCAAGCCAAGCACCAGGCCGCGCCGCTCCGGCGGGAAGGTGGTGGTCAGGATGGCCGGACCGTTGGCGTAGAGCATGGCCCCGCCCAGGGCCTGGACCGCCCGCCAGAAGATCAGCCAGCCGGTGGCGGGGGCGTAACTGCAGCCAATGGAACCGCCGAGGAAGATCACGAAGCCGGAGAGGTAGTTGACCTTGTGGCCGTAGAGGTCGCCCAGGCGGCCAAAGGTGAGCAGCAGGCCGCTGACCACCAGCAGATAGGTGGTGGCCACCCACTCGATCGTGGCGGTGTCGGTGTGCAGGTCGCGGGTGATGACGGGAATGATGGAATTGACCACGCTGCCATCGAGGGCGGTCATGAAGGTGCCCATGCCAACGGCAAACAGTACCAACCACTTGCGGGTGCTAACGGACATGCGGGGCTCCGGGGAAAAAGAAAGATTGCCTTAAGGATAATCCGGGCGGGGCGGTGGAGACAGTGATGAATGGAGGGTTTTTGGCCTGTAATTCTATCCCGATATTTCTCAAACAAACTTCCTAAGGGTCTTAAAGACCCTTAGGGAGCGGGGAGAATGGAAGAACTTCCATCTTTTCCGGTGCTGTTTTCGTCTTTTCTTAATCTTTGAAATGATGAAAAAGCAGGGAGGAATGAATTAGTTCGTTCAGAACCGAACGTACAAAAAACGATTGAATTAAATTAGGCTGCCTGTTCAAACTGTGAGGAGATTTGGAATGTGACTACGGCTAGTACGATCATTTTTGTCAAGTATGAATATTGATTTCTTGAATTATAATAAATTGGTAATGCTATGTAATAATTGGTTTCTCGTCCAGAGTAGTAAGCGGGATTAATACACAGAGGAAACCAATAAAGGAGGGATTGGATAAATTGTCAGTGTTTAGATCGCTTGCGAGACAAACTATTTTTTAGGAGGAAAAGAAATGAATGTCATCAAGAATCATAAGATAATTGTTGTATTGGTTGTTGTTTGGGTGATTGTTTCCCTTGCCTGCGGCAGCGCCACACCGACCACCAAGGCACCTGAGAATCAGCAACCTGTTGCAACCAGTGAATCGAGCTCGGCACAAGAACCCGTTGCGACCGATGCACCAAAACCTACCAAAACTCCTGTTCCGACCGTGGCACCCACGCCTGTTCCAGTTGGCCTAAGCCGCAGCAACCCATTCTCAAGCTCTGAGGTCGTTTCCGCCCCCAATTGGGATGTGCAGATTCTTGAAACAAAGCGTGGTGAGGCTGCCTGGGCTGATATCAAAGCAGCCAACATGTTTAATGAACCTGCCCCTGAGGGAATGGAATATTTGTTGGTAAAAATTCACGCCAAAAGCACTTATGCAGACAGTGATGAACACACTATCGGTGATTGTGATTTTGACGTGACAGGAGATCGTCTGATCGTTTATTCTTGTGGATTTGTTTCCGTCGTTCCGCCGGAACCTGTTTTGGATGGCACCCTTTACACTGGTGGAGAAACTGAAGGCTGGGCTGCCTTTGCGGTTGGGCAAGGTGAGGGCAATTTAATGCTTGTCGTCAATGAAACAATGAATTTTGACGCGACTGCCAAACGGTATATCGCAATTGACGAAGGCGCGAGTATCGTTGTCCCACCCGATCTTGCAAGCATTGCTCCGACAGATCTTGGTCAGAATAGAAACGAGCCTGCTCAGAAGACAGAAAAAGTAACCACAGATGATTGGGAGATTTCTGTTCTGGATGTCATTCGAGGCGCAGGTGCTTGGGATCTTATTCAAAAAGCCAATCAATTCAACGATCCAGCAGCCGAAGGGATGGAATATATCCTGGTAAAAGTCCATGTGCGCTATATTGGAACTGATGACAATTATAGCAATATAGACAGCATTTACTTTAAGACCACGGGCAGTAAAGGCACTCTTTATGACACACCTTCTGTTGTTGAACCAGAACCAACCCTGGATGCGAATTTGTTTCCAGGGGGGGAGTACGATGGGTGGGTAGCCTTGCAAGCTGCTATTGGCGAAACAGGGGTAAGTCTCGTTTTTGAACCACTTTTCGATTTTGGTAGCAACCAACGGTTCATTGTCTTAGAACCATAAGCTTAGCCCGAAAATCACGTATCAAAATACAGAGACGGTCTGTTCATTGACCGTCTCTGTATTATTATTGGAAAATAATAAATCTTAACGATGTCTGAAATCCTGATGGTGCGTTCAGAATCGAACACACCCTACCTGACTGTGGGTGGAGTAAGACAATCTGTCAGCTTGTCAACCGCAAGCTGACAGATTGCGTTACTGTTGATATCAAATCTGGACATGTCTTACGGCGCGGGCCAATCGATCTTCAGCCCTGGCAGGATGTAGCCGTGTTTTTCCACGGCATACAGCATCCCGCCGGAGGGGCTGGCGCAGCCGGCTTCATCCGTGAAGGTGTAGGAGGTGCTGTACTGGTTCGGCAGCGAGACCGGCGACCAGAGGTTGATGCTGTTCTGGCAGACGAACACATCCAGCAGGTAGCCGCGGTCGTCATCCTCGGTCATGGGCACGCCGGCCCAGGTGACGGTGACCTCATTTCCGTTACGGCTGGCACGCACGTAAGCCGGGGGATTGTAGAGCATACTCGGCCCGGGCAGGCGCACCTGCTGGAAGACCAGCTTGCTGATATCGCCGACCACCTCCACCACTGAAGGGGAGACCCAGCACCAGTAGTTCAGCTTATCCAGCTTGACGTACAACCAGGCTGAGTTCTGGTAACGTCCGCCCACTGTGCCCGTATCGCCGGGGTACAGGTCGCCGGCATGCAAGAAGGCCGAGGCCGGGCCGTAGCGGCAGTGCGCCTGCGAGGTGACTGTGAAGCGCGGCAGGGCGTAAGTGGGCGTGAGGGTTGGGCTGGGCGTGAACGTCCAGGTGGGCGTCAGGGTGAGGGTGGGGGTCAGCGTGGGGGTAAAAGTGGCCGTTGATGTAAAAGTGGCCGTGGCGGTGAATGTGGTGGTGGCCGTGAGTGTGGCAGAAGGCAGGGGAGTGTCGCTCGGCTGGGGTGGGTCGGTAGGCGCCGGTGCAGCGGAAGGCGCGGCGCAGGCGGCCAGCAGCCAGGCGAACAGAAGGAAAACCATCCAACGGCGCAGGGAAGACAGGTTACGGTTCATTTCAGAATATTATCATGATTCGGCGCGGCTGGCGTTGACCAGGTAATCACCAACCACCTTCTCAAAGCCGGTACCGCGCTCGGAGAAGCCAACCCGGCGGTAGAACTTTGCGGCGTCATCGGTGAAGAGGAAGACGTGCTGGCCGGGCAGCTTTTCCAGCAGCAGGTCGATCATATGGCGGGCAATCCCCTGGCGGCGGTAGGGAGTGGACGTCCAAACATCCACAATGTAGGCGTTGCCCACCCCATCCGAGAGGGCGCGGGCTGTGCCAATCATTTTGCCATCGGCGTAAGCGATGCAAGCAGTGTAACTATTGATAAACGATAAGCGTAATTGTTCCGGTGTGCGGCCGTTGTCGAAGTCATCCGCCTGGACGGCGGCTTTCATTTCGGCCCAGTCTACGGTGGACATATCCTGGGTGTAGGTGATATCAAGCATCTTTCCTCGATTATCAAATATGCTGGCACAAATCACACGAAGATTTTCCTAGATTTTTTCCATGTCCTGTACAGACTCCATGGCGACGATTTTCACCCAGGGCTGATAAAGCGCTGCACCACGCCATCATCCTCCCGGGTTTCGGTGTAGTCTCCGCCGGTGAACTCGCCGATCACGCGGCGCCAAAAGGCCTGGGCGGGCGTGTTGGCGGCGATCTCCCCCACCACCCACGGCCCGGGGAAGCGCTGAAAGACCCGTTTGGCGGCCTGGCTGCCGACCCCCAGGCGGCGGTACTTGCGCAGGATGAAGAACTCCGCCATGGAAGAGACCGGGCCGCCCTCATCCTCCGCCAGGCGGCGCACCAGGGCAAAACCGGCCAGCCTGCCATCCACGCGGATAAACAGCGGCGAGCGCCCGGCTTCCACCCAGTAATGGTCGAAGTAGGGATACTCATACAGGCCTGCGGCGTTGAGTTCCTCGCCGTCGAACTCGGTGAAATCGTACAAGTACAGCTGCAGCAGGCGGGCCAGGATGGGCTTTTCTGTCAGGCCAATAGGGGAGAGATCAATTTGCATCGGGCGCGCTCCGGGGAAGGGCTAAAATCTTTATACCCTTTTCGGCCCCTGTCGTCAACCGGGCTGCTATAATTAACCCATCCTTCTTCCAGGGAATTCATTCATGCAACGCAGTAAACTCTTCCTGCTCATCAGCGGCCTGGCGGCCATCCTGCTCAGTATCGGGCTGTTTATCCTCTCCCTGCAGCCGGGCTGGCAGGGCAAGGCGGATTCCGCCATCGTCTTCCTGACCCTGGCGGCAAGTTTTGCGATTCTCATTTATTTCTTCCCGGACGATTGGCGCTGGAAGTACTGGTTATTCGCTCCAGCCAGCCTTTTCCTGGCCATGGGGTTGGTCTTCCTGATGAATGCCATCACCGGCGACTGGAATGCCTGGGCCTACGCCTGGATGTTTTGCGTGGCCGGGCTGGCAGCCGGCCTGGCGCTGGGCAGCCGTTACAGCGGGCACTTGATATTCCTGACACCCTGGGCAGCGCGGGCAGCCGGTATTTTCCTGGGCTTTTTTGCCTTTTTCGGCGCAGTGGTGGGGGGCGTCTTCATGCGCGGCTTTGCCCTGCTGCTGCTGGCGGCAGGCGGCGTGCTGCTGATCCTGCGGGCGCGCCGGGTGCAAGTCCCACCGGCGGCAGGCAGCCCGCTTCAGCCAACGAAAACCGCAACGCCCCCGGTAGGGGTGGATCCGCTGATCGAATCGCTGACCGTCCGCGAATTGGAAGTGCTGCGCCTGATCGAGCAAGGCCTGACCAACCAGCAGATTGCCGAGCGGATGGTGGTGGCAGCCAGCACGGTCAAGACGCACATCAACAACATCTACGCCAAACTGGGGGTGGAGACGCGCACCCAGGCCGTCCGCCGGGGGAAGGAACTGGGGTTGATTTAAGCCGTTTGCTTCACCCCAGCTCAAATCAAGGCCCTCACCCAACCTCTCCCAAACGGGAGAGGAAATTTTTTACAGCATCCCAGCCGCGCGCAGCCAGCGGACCGCCCTCTCCAACGCGGCGGACAGCGGGCTGTGCTGCAGGCCCAATTCGCGGATTGCCTTTGATGAATCATAGTAATGGTTCA
>CAYOOA010000103.1:0-2660 GCA_964405455.1 uncultured Anaerolineaceae bacterium
GGTTCGGCCACCAATCCTGGTTGGTCGTCCCGCTGCCGGCGCCGTGATGATGAACCGGACATTTACTTTCGTCACTCATTTTGTTTTCTCCTTTTGCATTAATTGTTCAGATATTTGAATATGCCGATGGCCGTTGGCCAATGAAATGCTGCTATGGATTTGTTTTGCATTCCGGGCAAAGCCCATACAGGGTGATGTGCGGATGGGAGATTTGGAATCCGGAACTTTGCTCCAGCTTTCGTATGAGGGAGGGATCCAATTCCAGCTGCGCATCCAGGATACTACCGCACTGCAAACAGACCAGGTGGGGGTGGGGCCGGGGGCGCCGGCCGTCGTAATGGCTGTCGCCGTGCAGGTCAATTTCCACCACCTGGTTGATTTCCTTCAGCAGCGCCAGGGTCTTATAGACGGTTGCCAGGCTCATGGTGGGAAAGCGGGCTGCGATCTCTGCATGCAGCCGGGCGGCATTCGGATGACCCTCACTGGTTGCGATTAACTTCACCAACTCCAGCCTTTGGGGGGTCAGCCGGTAATGGTGGGCCTTGAGGACTGCGACCAATTCAGTAAAACGGGTTTGAGGATCAGCCATACGCCTTTTATCTGGAAAATTATTCCCTGATGAGAATTATTATCCATAAGTATACGAAATTTCTTGTGGAAATGCAACTACCAACTTCTTACACTCCCGGTTGGGTGCTGAATTCCTGCCGGTTTGCTATAATGTCACTACCATCCTGCCTGACGAGAAAAAAGATGAAAAAATCCCACCTCACCATACTGGTTTTTGCGGTCCTGCTGCTCTTCCTCATCCAATCCGCCGGCACCCTGGTGGAATCCATTTACATCCTGGACCTGTTGAATACCTCCCTGGATGCCAAGGCCCTGGGCATCCTGTTCTTCTTCGCCCCGCTGCTGGCCCTGCCCTTCTTCCGCCGCTTCCCGCGCGGGTTGGCCTGGGCCCTGTTTGGCCTGCTTTTCTTCGCCCGCGGGTTGACGCCCCATCTGTCCACCGCCGGCCGCCTGCTGGCTGCCGGGCTGGCTGCGGCTGCCGCGTTCAGCCTGCTCCTGCATTTGCTCACCAGCCTTCGCAGGGAGGGCGGCGCTGAGCCTGCTGCCGCAGGGTTGGCCCTGGCTGTTGCCCTTTCCGTCCTGCTGCGTTCTGCCGGAGATGGCGTTGAATATTCCCTCACCCCCGCCGGGGCCTGGGTGGGCTGGCTGCTGGGGCTGCTGCTTGGGGCTGCCCTGGCCCTGCTGGAGTGGATACCCGCCCCGGCTGCAGTGGAGAAGGGCCGCCCGGTCACCGCATCCCTGCTGGGGGTCTACCTGGTGATCACGCTGGTTTGGTTTGCCTTTTCGGCCCCGGCCGTCATCGCCCGCTGGACGCAGGGCAATTATGTCTTCATCGTTGCCCTGGTCAGCCTGCTCTCGCTGGGCTGGGTGGCGCTCTCGCTGGCCTGGCCTAACTGGGAGAAACGCATCTCCTCCCCGCTGCTGCTGGCCTGGAACCTGCTCTTCACCCTGGCCCTCACCCGCACCCTGCTGGCCCAGCGGGTGGCTTTCCCGCCCAGCCTGCAATCTCCGCCGGTGGTGGTGGGTGGGCCGACCTTCTGGCAGCAGCTGCCGCTGGTTGCCATGCTGGCGCTCTTCCCGGTCATCTTCATCGACCTACGCCTGTTTTTTGATCAAATTCGCAAGGCTGCGCCGGCTCCGCGCCAACTGGCGGGGGGCATCCTGCTGGGCGGATTGAGCCTGGTGCTGCTGGTCTTCATGCACATCTTCACCAACGTCTGGGCGTATGTGCCGCCGGTCAGCCCGCTCTTCCGCAACATGTTCTGGCTGCCCTACTTCCTCCTGGCGGGGGGCATCAGCCTGCTGGCCTGGCTGGGCGCCCGCCGTAATGCTCCGGCCGCTGAATTGACAGGCGGCAGGCTTCATCCGGCTGCGGGGGGTATCCTGGCGGTGCTCTTCCTCACCACGCTGGTCTTTGCCCTGCCCGCTCCGCGCAGCGTCCCGGCGGATGCCGGCCAGACATCCCTGGTGGCGATGACTTTCAACACCCAGCAATTCAACACTGCCGACGGCGAGAAATCCTTTGAGCAGCAGCTGGCCCTGGTGCGCCGGGCCAACCCGGATATCCTGGCCCTGCAGGAGTCCGATTCCGCCCGCATTTCATTCAACAACAACGATTATGTGCGCTACTTTGCCGAGCATCTGGGTTATTACGCCTATTACGGCCCCACCCCGGTCACCGGCACCTTCGGCACGGCCATCCTCTCCCGCTACCCGTTGGAGAACTCCCGCGCGGTGTTCATGTATTCCGATAACGATGAAACCGGCGTGGCCGAGGCCGAGGTGGTCATCAACGGCAAGCGCATCACCATCTATAACGTCCACCCGGATAGCTCCGACCCGGCGATGTTGAATATTGCCCAGACTGTGCTGGCCCGGGCGGCGGGCAAGCAGGGCGTGATCGTGCTGGGTGATTTTAATCTGCGCGATACCGAGGAAGCCTACCAGGTGTTTGACCGCGCCCTGGTCAACGCCTGGACGAGCGTCTACCCTTCCAAGATCAGCCCGGATGGGGTGGATATGTCTGGCCGCAACCGCATTGATCACATCTTCACCACGCCGGACCTGCAGGCGGTCAACCCGGTGTACGT
>CAYOOA010000103.1:2760-6804 GCA_964405455.1 uncultured Anaerolineaceae bacterium
GCATTGATCACATCTTCACCACGCCGGACCTGCAGGCGGTCAACCCGGTGTACGTACTGCCGCCCGAATCCTTCACCGATCACCCGGTGCACTGGACGGAGTTGGTCTGGACAAAATAATGGAGATTGCTGGCAGGCGGTCAGCTTGCGGTACTGTGGGTATGACGTCCTACAGACCAGGAGACTGGCCGGTAAGGGCACGGGGGAACGTTGCGGAGGTGGATTAAAATGATTTCCCGTGCCCCTACGGCTCAAACACATTCAAGGATTTAAGCGCATTGCCCTGGAAATCGAACAAGGCGGCGTTTTCAAACACCGAGCCCAGGCCCGGTGAGGTGATATCGTCCGCCGCCCAGTAGAACAGGCCCTGGCCCAGGCCTTCCGGGACATTCTTCAGAATCTTCATCTCTGCCAGCAGGAAATCGCGCTGCCCCTCTACGCTTGCCGGGAACCCCGGCAGGAGGGCGGTGGTTGGCCCGACCAGGTTGCCCATAGAGTCATTGTTTTCCAGCGTCCAGGGATAGCCCGTTTCCACCACCAGGATGGGCTTGTGGTAGCGTACAGCCAGGTCGTTCAGGTTGTTCTCCAGGTCCGCCAGGCTGCCGTGCCACCAGGGATAATACGAGAGGCCGATGAAATCAAACGGTACTTGCTGCTCGACCATGTGATCAAAAAACCAACGGCAGGTGCTGTTGCTGCCGCCCTGGTCCACGTGCAGCACAATGCCCACTTTCTCGCCTGGCTCCAGGGCATCATTTACCCCCTGGATGCCGGCCTTGAGCAGGGCGGCAAATTGCGGCCATTTACCCTCCTGGTCGCCGCCCACCCGGCCGTCCTCCCATAACATACCGGGTGTGATCTCATTGCCAATTTGCACCGTATCCGGCAGGGTGCCCTGCTGTTTGAGGGCGGAAATCACTTGCAGGGTGTAATCATGCACCATTTCCTGCAGCTCAACGCCATGCAGGCTGGCCCAGGCGGCGGGCTTGTACTGCTTGGCAGGGTCGGCCCAGGAATCGGAGTAGTGAAAGTCGATCATCAGCCCCAGGCCGAGTTCTTTAACCCGCCTGGCCATTTCCAATGTGTGCTCCAGATTGTTGTAGCCGATATCAGGGTTGACCCACAGGCGCAGGCGGATGGTATTGACGCCGTGATCCTTGAAAATTTGCAGGCCGTCTTTGGCTGCCCCATTATCGTAATATTTTCCGCCCGCATCCTCGATCTGCTGCATATAGGAGGCATCCACCCCGTTTATGAACGGTCGGGGTGTGGGAACGGTGGTGGGGCTGGGTGTCTCCGATGGCGTCGAAGTGGGCGGTTGGGTTGGAACACTGCAAGCGGCCAGGGTGCCTGCGATTAGCAGGCAGAGCAGGCCAATCAAATAATCAGGTCGCAAGGACATCATGGGAGTCTCCTGACGGATTGTTCATGGCTTAAAAGGTGGAAACTGCTATAATTTTGCCATATATTTCCACTTTCTCACCAGGAATCCGCCATGCCCATCCCGGAAAGCTGGCTGCCGCTTGTCGGCGCCGAACAGGAAAAACCCTACTACCAGGAACTCTACCGCTTTGTCGGCGAGGAACGCCGCAAGTACGCCGTCTATCCGCCGGGCAACGATGTCTTCAATGCCCTGCGCTACACCCCCTACGACCAGGTGCGGGTGATGATCCTCGGCCAGGACCCCTACCACGAGGAAGGCCAGGCCCAGGGGCTGGCCTTTTCCGTCCGGCCGGGGGTGACTCCGCCGCCCTCGCTGGTCAACATCTTCAAGGAACTGAAAGCGGATATTGGTTTCCGCATCCCCAACCACGGCTGCCTCATCCAGTGGGCGGAACGCGGGGTGCTGCTGCTCAACACCGTCCTGACCGTGCGCGCCCACCAGGCCAACTCCCACCAGGGCAAGGGCTGGGAGGTCTTCACGGATGCCGTGCTGCAGGCGGTTAACCGCAAGGAAACACCGGTGGTCTTTTTGCTGTGGGGCAGCCCGGCCCAGCGCAAGGCGGAGCTGATTGATGCCAGCCGTCACATCATCCTCAAGGCGCCGCACCCCTCGCCCCTTTCAGCCAACCGCGGCTTTTTCGGCTGCCGGCATTTCTCGAAGGCCAATGCTGCCCTGCAGGCCGCCGGCTTGCCGCCCGTGGACTGGCAGTTGGATGACTTGTAACCTTATCCTGCTTGACACTTCTCTTGAAAAAACGGATAATCAAACTGGTCACGACCACTTTTCCGGGATTTGGCATGCCTGATTCAATCGACCCCAACGATTTCGTCCCCCGCTATTACCAGCTGGCCAGCATCCTGCGCGAGGCGATCACGGCTGGCAAATTTGCTTCCCACCAGCCCATCCCCTCCGAACGCCAGTTGGAGGTGCTCTATTCCGTCAGCCGGACGACCATCCGCCAGGCGATTGAACTGCTGGTGCGCCAGGGTTACCTCTACCGCGCCCATGGCCGCGGCACGTTTGTCTCCCCGCAGAAGCTGCAGAAGGGCATCTCCGAGCTGACCAGCTTCAGTGAGGATATGAAACAGCGCGGCCTGGCTCCCGGGCAGAAGATCCTCGAGATTGGCCTGGTGCCGCCGCCGGAAAATGTCCGCCGGGTGCTGGAGCTGCCCCCGGAACAGGAGTTGATCCCGCGCATTGAGCGCCTGCGCCTCGGTGACAACATCCCGATGGGGTTGCAGATCTCCTACTACAGCCTGCCGGACGGCCAGACCATCACCCGCGAGGACCTGGAGGAATACGGTTCGATCTACCGCATCCTGCAGGAGAAGTTTCACCTCATCCCCACCGAGGCGGATGAGACCCTGGAAGTGGCCCTGGCCACGCCGCGCGAGGCAGCCCTGCTGCAGATCGAGCCCGGCAGCCCGCTGCTGGTCAGCGAGCGCACTACGTTTTCGCAGCACCGCCGCGCGATCGAGTTCGTCAAGATCCTCTACCGCGGCGACCGCTACCGCTACTACGCCAAGCTGACCCGCCGGCCCTAGGATAGGGTGCTTGACGAATCGTTTTCAGCGTGCTATGATATTAATGGTAATGTGGTCACTACCAGTAAAACCGATGTCATGCTGAGCGCAGCGAAGCATCTTGATAATACGGATAGACTCTCCGCTAGCGCTCGCCAATGGGCGTACACCGCTCAGAGTGACAATCTAAAAGGTCAGGAAGTCTGAGATGTCCTTCATCGATGACAAGCAAATCCACGAGATCGTCCAGCGGGTGGTTCAGCACTCCCTGGGCCAGGCTGCTCCGGCGAAACCCGCCCCCGCCCCCGCGCCCACCCCGGCTGCACCCCAGCCGCCGGCTGCTCCCGCTTCCGTGACGGTGGAAACCTCCACCGGGCGCAAGGTGGTGGCGATCGGCGCCGATCACGGCGGACTGGACCTGAAGGAGATCCTCAAGACCTACCTGACCGAGCTGGGTTTTGATTTTCGGGATGTCGGCGCCTACAATAAGGACGTGGTGATGGACTACCCCGATTACGCCCACGAGGTGGCCAAACTAGTTGCCAGCGGCAAGGCCTGGCGCGGTATCGTCATCGACGGGGCCGGGATTGGTTCGTGCATCGTGGCCAACAAGGTCCCCGGCATTCGCGCCGGCATGGCCTACGATCTCTCCTCGGCCAACAACAGCCGCGAGCACAACGATACCAACGTGCTCAGCCTGGGCGCCGGCCTGATCGGCGTCAACCTGGCCAAGCAGATCGTCAAGGTCTGGCTGACCACTGAATTTGGCGGCGGGCGGCATCAGCGCCGCATCGACAAGATCACCGCCGTGGAAAAGCAGTACCTTAAGTGAACTCGTTACATGGGTCTCTTCAATGCCAATCAGACCAAAAGTTGATGTCATGGCGAGCGCAGCGAAGCCATCTCCTGATTTATCGGAGACCGCCTCGTTCTTTTAAGGGATAAAACAGCAAATAAATAAAGACTCTTCGCTTACGCTCAGAGTGACAGAATATCGAGGTTGTTATGGTTATGGATGCAAAAGCAATTGAACAACTGGTTGAAATCATCACCCACGAGGTGCTGGCCGCCCTGCTGG
>CAYOOA010000104.1:0-6429 GCA_964405455.1 uncultured Anaerolineaceae bacterium
TCAAACACCCACGGACCCAGGATGGATGCAGCCAGGATAATTACAACCCCCACCCGTAAAAGCCGCTGATGTTGTTTGATCCAGGCCATACTATCCTCCTTGATGGATGGTTGGAGAATGTGCACGGAACGTCCAGGTCCCCGCCAGGCAACCCACAGACAACAGGCTCATTTCATTTTACAGCGGGGCACAGCTCAATTCAATATTCCCCCATGAAGGTCGATCCGATGCCGCTCCAATACCGCCATATGGGCTAAAAATCCGGTATACTGGTAGATGAGTTATCATCCCAAGGGAAGGAGTCATCTGATGACCGATCAAACACCTCCTGAAAACAATGAGTCAACCCGGGCCGGCTTGATTAACCTCAACCTGCCAACCGGTGAGGAGACGAATTTGTTGGCTGCCGGTTTAAAGGCCCTCGCCGGTAGTTCCGGCGGACCGCTGGTTGATGCCGTGGAAGAATTCCTGGGCGGCAAGGGCGAACTGCTCGAAAATACCCGCTCGGTACTGCTGCGCAACAAGACCACGGCCGAGAAGGAAGTGGCCGAGTTCCTGGAGAAGAAGTTCAACCTTAGCCCGGTGGTGGCAGCCCTGGTTGCCCCACTGGTGATCAAACTGGTGCCCGCCCTGGCTAAATCGGTTGCCGGCAGTACCACCTCCACCACGGCTGCCAAGCCCAAGCCCAAACCGCGCAAGAAACCCAAGACCTCCGAGAAGGAAACGCCGAAAAAGCCGAAGACAAGCACCTCCAGGACAAAACCCAAGGCAAAACCGAAGACAACCACTTCCAGGAAAAAACCGACCGCCACCGCCAAAAAGCCGGCCGCGAAGAAGAAAACTTCAAAGAAGACCACCTCCAAGCGTACTGAATCCGTGAGCCCGGAAGGCGAAAGCTAACTTTTTTGGCTTCAATTGAACGGATTAATAACAACCACCCCGCCGGATTGCGGCGGGGTGGTCGTACGAATGGAACGGTTTAGAGGCTGACGATGGAACCGGCTGCCAGGAACCAGATCATCATAGCCGACACCATCAAGGCGCCGAGATAGATCCGGCCGGTGCGGCGGTAGAACCAGGTGTGCAGCCAGAGCAGGATGAGGAATTCAGGGATGTAGACCTGCAGCATCAACGGCCACAGGGCGCTGAACTGCGGCAGACCCATCAATTCAAAGCCGGGGCCGGCGTTGAACAGGTACCAGGGCAGGTACTGGATCAGCCAGACCAGCAGCAGGCCGGTCAGGAAGGCATAGCAGACCTTGATCCACCACAGCCACTGTGTCTTGGCAGGCGTGGATGCTTCCTTCTGGCGGATCTGGCCGAAGAGGAACAGGCCGCCGTTGATCAGGAAGAAGGCCAGGGCCGGGATCATATACAGGAAGAACAGGCCCACACGTTCCGCATTGGCGAACTGGCGCATATACGGCCAGACGAAGCGAAATTCCTGTCCCGTCATCAACTGGAAGAAGCCTTCCAGGATGTAGATGGCCAGGAACATGATGGCGCCCATCAGGGCGGTCTTGCCGATGATGCCCCAATCCAGTTTCTTCTTCTGGTCCAGGGCTACGCCCATGTCATCCAGGGTAATGTTTTGTTTCTTCTTGGCACCGTTGTACCAGATGGCAAACAGGACGGCGCAAATCACCGCATTCACAAGCAACCAGACGAATACACCGTTGCCGACCTGCAGCTTCAGCCAGGGGAAGATGGCCTCATACTTGTCACTCAGGGCGCTCCACTGGGTGAAGATCGGGTAAGTGATGCCGCCGATGAGGAAGTTGATCGTGGCGAAGAGCCACCAGTTGCCCTTGCTGGCCACGTAGTTTTTCGGCATGGGTTGGGCCACCGGGGCGAAGAACTTGGTCGCCAGGAGCAGGTTGGTCAGGGGTAGGAGCAGGAAAAGGGCCGCCAGCAGGGTAATCAGGCCGAAGATTTCCTTCCACCAGAAGACCTGGTTATTGGCATCCAAACCCTTGACACCGCCCATCAGGGCCTGTTCCATCCAATTGACCGCTTCATAAACGGCCTTGTGGGTCAGGGGCAGGAAGTGGTGCTCCATATCAACCAGGGCAACCTTGCGGGCCGTGCCGTCAGCAAAATTGCCGTACAGGGTATCCCATTCCACCGGGGTGGTCAGTCCAAAGGCATCCATACGGGTCTGATTGGTGGGCAGGGTATCCACCGTGAGCAGCCCCTCGCGGAACAGGCTGAACTCATCATAGCGGGCCTGGGTCAGGAGCAGGTTGCGCATGTTGGGGGCACCCGCCTGGCCGCATTGCGGGTTGAGGGCATTGATTTCGGGGTTGATCATGCCCAGGATGTTGGTCAAAATGGCACCCAGGGAATGGCCCATCACGCCAATATTGGCCGAATCCACGTAGGGCAGGCTCTTCGCATACAGATAGATGGCTTCCATTCCAGCGGTTGATTTTCCGGTCAAGACATCCCCGATACTAAAGAATGGGGAGGAATCGCCGTGTCCCAGGATATCGGGGGAGATCACAACAAACCCCCGCCGGGAAAGCTCAATCGCCATGGAGTCATCCACCAGCTTGTCGTTCTGGTAGCCGTGGATGTTGATCACGGCCGGGGCCTTGTTCTCGGCCGTGACGGATACCGGGCGATACAACCGGGCAGAGATTGTATTGCCGGCTTCATCCGAGATGGAGATATTGCCAACCTCCACTTTCCCAAAATCAGTCTCGATCAGGCGGGCCATGCCGGCCGCAAAAGTAATGATGATCAGGCTGATGATGATCCAGTAGACGGATTTGCGTACACTTGTGAACATGATTTCCTTCTCCTCTATCGTTCAGAAAATGGATGAATGAATAGTGTGAATGGAGGAACGAACCGGGAAAGGGTAAGCGCCCTTTCTTTATAAACCCTTACAGAAGATATTAACCTCACAAATTTCTGGATTGAATTCGGATGTTCCGGGGAAAGGAAGAATGCCAGCAGCCGGGATGAACCCGCTTCAACCCACCCGCTCCCTCCTTTCCCAAAGGATCTCCCCTCGCATTCCACAACATTTAAATTATTGTCATCCAGGGGATGAAAGTAAATCAGGGAATGGCGCTTGTTTCCTGCAGGATTTCCCCCATCTTGGTTTTTTTCAGGTATCAGAGTACTCTATTGGAGTATATATTCATTCTAATGTGTTTTTCATTAATCCAAATACACATACCAGGGATTTTCGATTTACTCCGCTTCCAGGCAGACGCGTACCAGTCCGGCCAGGGTGTCCACCCCCAGCTTGCGCATCGCATCCCGGCGCTGCTTTTCCACGGTTTTCAGGCTGGTGTAAAGCTGGGCGGCAATTTCGTGCATGGATTTGCCCGCCACGATCAATTGCACTACCTCCAGTTCGCGCGCAGAAAGTCGGTTCAAGCGGTTCTCCGGTTTGGGCTTCTGGAGGGAGTGGGATTGCCCGGCGCCCCAGCTCTGGGTGCATTCCACCGCCCGCAGCCAGCCGGCATATAAATCATCCCGCCGGGCGCTGGAAATCCGCGGTTCAAAGCGCGTATCGATCTGCCAGTTGGCGGCAATCTCATCCAACGACTGCCAGTAGCCAACCGCCAGCCCGGCCAGGTAGGCCGCGCCCAGGGCGGAGGTTTCCACCACGGTCGGCCGTTCCACCGGGATGCCCAGGATATCCGCCTGGAACTGCATCAGGAAATCGGAGCGGGCTCCGCCGCCGTCCACCCTCAGCGACTGGATATGGCTGCCAAACTTGCGCTGGATGATGTCAAACGAATCGCGCGTCTGATAGGCCAGCGCCTCCAGGGCCGCCCGGGCCAGGTGATATTTGTTGGTCCCCAGGTTGATGCCAAAGATCGTCCCGCGGGCGTACGGGCTGTGGTGCGGCGCGCCCAGTCCCACCAGGGCCGGGACAAAGTATACGCCCTGTGTATCCACCGCCTGGATGGCCAGACCATCCGCCTCACTGACGTCGCGGATGATGCCCAGACCGTCCTTCAACCACTGGATGACCGCCCCGGAAACATCCGCATAGCCTTCCAGGCCGTAAGTGGCCTGACCGTTGATGGTCCACAGCACCGGGGAGAAGACCCCCTCCCCTGGTGTAAAGGTTTGCTGCCCGGCATTCAGGATCAGGAACGAGCCTGTGCCGTAGGTATTCTTGATCATGCCAGGCTTGAGGCAGGCCTGGCCAAACGCCGCGGCCACCTGGTCCCCGGCACAGCCGCTGATGGGGATGGCTGCGCCAAAAAACACCTGCGGATGGGTGGTCGCATATACCTCGCTGGAGCTTTTCACTTCGGGCAGAATTTCCCGCGGGATGCCAAATTTTTGGCGAATCCAGTCATCGTACTCCAGGGTGTGCATATTCAGCAGGCCGGTGGTGGAGGCGTTGGAATAATCAGTGACGTGCGTCCTGCCCCCGGTCAGCTTCCAAATTAACCACGAGTCAATCGTGCCAAACAGCACCTCTCCGCGGCTGATGGCCTTCTGCACGGAGCGGTCTTCTTCCATCAGCCACTGGATCTTGGTCGCGGAAACATTGGGCACCATCAGCAGCCCGTTCCGTTCACTGATGGCGGCCAGTTCCCCGGCCGTCAACCGGTCGCAGATTTGCTGCGAGCGGCGGTCCTGCCAGATGACTGCCCGCCCAATCGGTTCACCGGTGACCTGGTTCCATAACACGGTGGTGCAGCGCTGGTTGGAAATACCAATCGCGCAAATATCCTCCGGCAGGATGCGGGCATTCTTCAGTGTTTCGGCGATGGCCTGCAGGGTGGTCTGCCAGATTTCGTTGGCGTCCTGTTCCACCCAGCCCTGGTGCGGGTAGTACTGGGTGACCTCATAGTAAGAGCTGGCCACGATGTTGCCGGCATGGTTGAAGATGATTGCCTTCGAACCGCTGGTCCCCTGGTCAATGCTTAAGATGAAGCCGTCCATCATCGATTGCTCCTAGAAATAATCTCCCCTGGAAAAGAGGGCCGGGAATCATCCCAAGGGATTCATATCATTATAGCCAAAGATTGATTCGCCATTGCCCACGGAACAGCCAGAGTTTTTTCTCACCTGGCAAATCATCAGCCCGACAGGCAATCAAGCCGGATGTTATTTCCCGGGTGCCGCCGGCCCCAGCACGGCATTGATCTTTTCACTGATCGCCTTCAGCCTGGCAAAGCCGCGGAGCAGCAGGAAGATACCGCCGGCCCAGTACAGCACGATCGTCAGGATCAGCGGCAGGCGCAGGAAGAGGAAGGCATTGACCGCCGGGTTCAGGATGGGCACAAAGAACGACAAAACCAGCAGGGCGGTGGTAAAAATCCCCACACCAATAAAACTGCCCCGGGGGGAGCTTTGCCTTAGCCCGTACAGGGTGACGCGCTGCTTCTTGCAATTTTCCAGGTTGATATTCTTGACGGCTTCCTCACCTTCATATTTCCCGGCGAATTCGCGCACATCTCCATACCAGGCATCCAGGCGGGTGAAGAACAGGCCGCTGATGAAGCCGATCAGGGTGAAATAAAAGCCAATGATGGCAAGTGCATTATCCATTGAAGGTCACTCCTCTATTTTTGGTATCGATCCAGGTCATCTTGTAAACGCTGGAGCAGCGGCTTGCGGTCGTTCACACCGATCTCCACGCGCACCACCTCGGAAAGGACCTTGTAGGCTGGCATGCTGGAGACTTTTTTATCCAACAGCAGTTCGGTCATGACGGCCAGGAAGTACTCCAGGCATTCCTTGGGGATCCTGGCGGCCGGCAATCCGTCCTCGGAATTTTCACCCTTCTCAAACGCAGTCTTGATCGCCCGGATCAACCGGACGCGCATGAATCCCGGGTACTTGTAGTTCAGGTTCTGGACGATATAGCGGGAGCGCCCCATCGGCAGGTTGAAAAACTTGCCGATCTCCTCAGCCGTGGGCAGCTCGTCCTTGCGCAGGCGCTGGTAGACCAGGAAGATCCGCCCGGTTTCCAGTTCGGAGATGGAGGTCGGCCGCTCTTCCGCGGTCATCCACAGCAGGAATTCCTCCACGGCTGCTGCGGCCACTTCCGGCGCGGCAGCCTGGCCAAAGCGGGCTGCAATCAGTTGGAACAATTCATCGGATAATGTAAACGTAACCTCTGGCATTTTTCCCTCCCGCAGGATACCCCCGGGTTGCGCAACCCATGTTGGCCCTGCCATCTCATTGTACACATTGCCCGGCGTGATTCAAGCAGGTTTTTCAGTTCATTGGTAAAAGCCCGCACCATCGCCTAAAAAAATGCAATTTTGACCGCATGGGAAGAAATTTCATCAATTCCACCTGTTTATGAGATGGTTTCGTCAGAAGATTTCTTCTTCTCTTCAATCAAATCCCATTTGTTTCCATACAAATCCTGAAAAACAACCACTGTGCCATACTCTTCATAACGGGGCTGTTCGATGAAATCCACGCCCTGGCCTTTCATAT
>CAYOOA010000105.1:0-6416 GCA_964405455.1 uncultured Anaerolineaceae bacterium
TGTACCCCGGAGAGGGGAGGATTTCCTCCCCTCTCTTTTTCTATCTTTGATACTTTAGCGGGATGGGTGAGGCTGGTTTCTTTGAAAAACGGCTTCATCCATCCTACCGAGGGAGGAAGGTCACCTGTGCTCCGGATTGAAAATCTCAGTAAAACCTACCCGAACGGTACCCAGGCTCTGAAGAATGTATCCTTTGACGTGCAGGAAGGCGAATTCCTGGTAGTCATCGGCCTTTCAGGTTCCGGCAAATCAACCCTGCTGCGCTGCATCAACCGCTTGATTGACCCGACCGAGGGGCGGATTTTATGGAATGACATCGATATCACCGCTGCGAAAGGCGCTGAACTGCGCCACATCCGCCGCCAGATTGCCATGGTTTTCCAGCAATTCAACCTGGTCAAGCGCTCCAGCGTGATGACCAATGTGCTTAGCGGGCGGCTGGGCTATGCCAGCGCCTGGAAGGCGATGCTGGGCATCTGGTCAAAGGAGGAGCATGAACGGGCCATGCAGGCGCTGGAGATGGTCGGCATTCCAGATAAAGCCGGTTCGCGGGCGGATGCACTTTCCGGCGGACAGCAGCAGCGGGTGGGTATTGCCCGCGCCCTGATGCAGGAGCCCAAGATCATCCTGGCGGATGAACCGGTGGCCAGCCTGGATCCGGTCCTTTCGCACAGTATCCTGCAGTACCTGGAAAAATTAAATAAAGAGTACGGTACAACCGTCATTTGCAGCCTGCATTTCCTGGACCTGGTGCACCGCTATGGTACGCGCGTGGTGGCCTTGAAGGACGGCATGAAGGTGTTTGAAGGCTTGCCGTCGGAGATTAACCGCGAGAAGTTCAAGGAAATTTACGGCGAGGAAGCCCAGGAAGTCCGGGCGACAGCAGTGGAGGCTGGATGAGCACAGGCCAGAGCAAAGTGAAGGCCGGGCGCAGTCCGATCCTGGCGGCGGTCCTTTCTGCTTTGCTGCCGGGGGCGGGGCAAGTCTACCTGGGTGATCTATCCCGGGGGACCGCCCTGTTTTTTGCCTTTGCTACCGCCCTGGGGGCTGTAGTTTGGTATGCCCACCCCGGTTGGTATGTCATACCGGCCCTGCTCTGGGCCTGGACCATCTGGGATGCCTTCCGCCTGCCGCAAAAAGGCGCGCCTATCCTGCTGGCAGCCCTGGTCTGGTTGACAATGGCTTACGGCATCGGCTGGCAGGTGACGCAGATTAATTTTGGCCAGTTGTTCTCCAACCCGGAACGGGCTAATTCCATCCTCAAACCCATGTTCAACCCGGATTTTATCCAGGAGAAGAGTGAAACCCAATCCGCCCGGATCAAAATCCAGTTACCCTGCGGCGGGACGCCGGAAACGGCAACAATTACGAAAAACGGAATCACGATCAACCTGGATACCAACTGTGTGTTTGTCGGTGCGCCGGTTACCGTTACGGCTTCCGGGCTGTGGCCGGATACACCGGTTTCCATCAACTGGATCATCCCGCAGGGTAATGTTGCCAGGACTTTCCCGGCCACCGCGGATGCGCAGGGGAATGTCAGCCTGGTGATCAATGTGCCCTCGCAGGCATTGGCCCAGGCGCCGGATGTGACCCTGCCGCTGATCCACGAGGTGGAGGTGCTCCAGAAGAGGCCAATCGGCGGAAAAGAAATTTCACCCAACGGCCGCTACGTGTTGAGTGGCATTTACCAGACCCTGGGCATGGCCTTGCTGGCCACCCTGCTGGGCGCTTTGCTGGCCATTCCGTTTGGCTTCCTGGCGGCGCGCAACCTGATGGGTGCCAATGTCATCACCCGTGGAATCTATTTTGCCGTCCGGACGGTTCTGAACTTCCTGCGCTCCATTGAATCCCTGATCATGGCCATTGTTTTTGTGACCATTGTCGGTCTGGGAACCTTTGCCGGTATGTTGGCCATCACTCTCCACACCGTGGCGGCCCTGGCCAAGCTGTATTCAGAGGTGATTGAAGGGATTGATCCCGGTCCGATCGAAGCTGTCCGCGCCACCGGGGCAGACTGGTTGGAAGTAGTACGCTATGCTGTGGTGCCGCAAATCGTCCCGGCCTTTACCAGCCTGACCATTTACCGCTGGGATATCAATGTCCGTTCCTCGGTCATCATCGGCTTTGTCGGCGGCGGTGGAATTGGACAGTTCCTTACCCAGTGGGTGAACCTGGGGGCGTACCGGGCGGTGGGTACCTCCTTTATCGCCATCATTATTGTTGTCATGGTCATGGACTTTTTCAGCGCAGCCCTGCGGGAACGGTTGGTGTGAGCATGAAAAACCTGCACTCTCTCCTCAAACCGCTGCGCTTTACCCTGATCCTGGTGGTGCTGGTCATCCTGGTTGGACTAAGTGTCCAGGTCGTCCAGCCGGATTTTGGCAAGCTGTTCACCTCGGCTTCCAAGGCCAGGGCCATGCTTTCTCAGTTATTCTCGCCGGAATTATTCATCCGTGAGCCGATTGGCACCATGGAATTGACTGCCAGCGTGCCCGTGCCGTGCGGCAGCGCGTCGGAATCCCAACCGGCCGCCAGCGGCCCGCGCATCACGGTGGAGCCGGCCTGTGCCGCCGTCAAGGATACCATCACCATCCACGGCGAGGATCTGGCGCCTGACGTGGAAGTATTATTGCACTGGATCCTGCCCGGCGGCCAGCAATTCAGCGTTTCCACCACCAAGATCATGACGGATGCCAGCGGCAGCTTCACCCACCAGGTGGAAATCCGCCCAATTGTAGCCGCCAAGGATGGTACGCCCTCCCGGTTGGTGGCGGTGGTGAACAATCCCCAGACTGTCTTGAAAGTTTCGGATACCCTGAAGACGGTCGGTAACGCCATGATCGTGACCATCTTCATGGCCCTGGTGGCTACCACCCTGGGAACGCTGTTTGCTGTCCCGATCGGTTTCCTGGGGGCATCCAACATCACCCGTAAGGGCGTCGTTGGTACGGCCGTGTACTACATGGCCCGCGCCATCCTGAATATCACCCGCTCTTTTGAACCGCTGGTGATGGCCACCATCTTCGCCCTGATGGTCAGCTTCGGCAGCCCGTTTGCCGGTGTGCTGGCCTTGACCCTGGTCACCACGGCCTCCCTCGGCAAGATGTTTTCCGAGGCGGTGGAATCAATTGACCGCGGCCCGATCGAAGCCGTCACCGCCACAGGCGCCAACGCAATCGAAGTGGTGTTGTATGCCATCGTCCCGCAGGTGATGCAGGACTTCCTTTCATTCGTGATTTATCACTGGGATATCAATGTGCGTATCTCGACCATTATTGGTTTTGTCGGCGGCGGCGGAATTGGCTATTACCTTTCCCAGCAAACCAATACCCTGCAGTGGCAGAAGGCCGGTACGGCCTTGCTGGCGATCATCATTGTCGTCTGGATCCTGGATTTCCTCTCCGCCCAGGTGCGCAAGAAACTGATTTAAATCAGGCGGGTATTAGAAAATTCTATGAATCTAGCCTGACACCAACAACCGCCGGACACGCTCCGGCGGTTGTGCTATAATTCCGCCCGGAAAGGGTATCAGGCATGTTTTCAAATCTTCTCAAGTTCCTGGGCGGCGACCCCAATAAACGCGAAGTCCAGCGCAAGTCGCAGATCGTGGAGCAGATCAACGCCCTGGAGGCCGAATACGAGGCCCTGAGCGATGAAGCCCTGCGCGCCAAGACGGATGAGTTCCGCGCCCGCCTGGCGGATGGAGAAACCCTGGATGACATCCTGCCGGAGGCTTTTGCCGCCGTGCGCGAGGCCAGCAAACGCACCATCGGCCTGCGCCATTTTGACGTCCAGATGATCGGCGGCATGACCCTGCACGAGGGCAAGATCGCCGAAATGCGCACTGGCGAAGGCAAGACCCTGGTGGCTACCCTGCCGCTGTATCTGAATGCCCTGGCCGGGCAGGGTGTGCACCTGGTAACCGTCAATGATTACCTTGCCCGCCGCGATGCGCGTTGGATGGCGCCCATCTACAACCTTCTGGGCATGAGCGTTGGCGTGCTGCAAATGGCTGCCCGCACTGAAAACGGCAAGAACGCCTTCCTGGTGGATTTGAGCAAGGAAGCCCCGCACGAAGACCAGCACCAACTGGTGGTGGTTCCGCGCAAGCAGGCCTACCTGGCGGATATCACCTACGGCACCAACAGCGAATTCGGCTTTGATTACCTGCGTGATAACCTGACCCTGCGCCTCGATGACCGCGTCCAGCGCGGCCACTCCTACGCCATCGTGGATGAGGTGGACAACATCTTGATCGATGAAGCCCGCACACCGTTGATCATCTCCGGTCCGGCCTCGGAAGAGACCGAATGGTATGTCCGTTCCATCCAGGCCGTGCGCCAGCTCAACCCCGAAGATTACGAAGTGGATGAGAAGGATCGCGTGGTCACCCTGACTGAGATCGGCGAGGCGCACCTGGAGGAGCTGCTTGGCATGCCCCTGCGCGACCCGGAACGCCCCGAGGATATCACCCCGGAGCAAGCTCGTATCATGGGGTATCTCGAACAGACCCTGCGCGCCCAGTTCCTCTACCGCAAGAACAAGGATTACCTCGTCCAGGCTGGCAAGGTGATCATCATTGATGAATTCACCGGCCGCCTGATGCCCGGCCGGCGCTGGTCCGAGGGTCTGCACCAGGCCGTGGAGGCCAAGGAAGGCGTGCGCATCGAGCCGGAAAATATCACCTACGCCACCATCACCCTGCAGAATTACTTCCGCATGTACGCCAAGCTGGCCGGCATGACCGGTACGGCGGCCACCGAGGCAGAAGAATTTTTCAAGATCTACAAACTGGATGTGCTGCCGATCCCGATGAACCTGGAATATACGGCCGCCCAGGCGGATTCCCCCCTGGAGGAATTGCAGGCCAAGGATGTCTCCGGTTACCGCTATTCCTACTACGCCCGGCGCAACGATCCCAACCACGCACCCGTCTTCTGGCGCCGCCAGGATTTCCCGGACGTAGTCTACCGCACCGAGGAAGCAAAGCTGCGCGCCATCACCCAGGAGATCATCCGCTTCCACGTCATCGGACGGCCGCAACTGGTCGGTACCACGTCGGTGGAACATTCTGACCGCCTCTCCGACCGCCTGCAGGCGGAGCCCATCCGCCGCCTGCTGCAGGTGCTGCTGCTGCGCCAGAAATGGGCCGAGAAGAACAAGGTGGATATGATCGAGCGGGCAGTGCCCGAACTGGCCTTCATGAACAAGCCCATCCAGGCCCTGGAGGCGGGCGAACTGCGTCCGCTGGCCCGCACGCTGGGCCTTTCCCTCAACCTGGAGGAGCCGGCCAACCTGGAAGCCCTGCTGCCAATCCTGGATCTGACTGCGGAACACGGTCCGCGCCTGGTCAAGATCCTGCAGGGCGGCATTCCCCACTCGGTTTTGAATGCCCGCAAGCATGATGAAGAATCCCAGATCATTGCCCGCGCCGGCGCCTTTGGGGCAGTGACCATCGCCACCAACATGGCCGGCCGCGGTGTGGATATTCGTCTGGGCGGCGAACTGCCCGATGAAGTTTTACAGGACGTTATCCGCGTGCTGGTGAAGGCCGACCTGCCCGACCCGTATGACATGAGCAACGAACAGCGCAAGGCGGAACTGCTCAAGCTGACCGTTGAGGATTACGGTGTATACGAGGAATCAGTCCGCGCCTTCTTGCAGTACCTGGATGATATGGTGCGTGTACGCGCATTGGGCGGGTTGCACGTCATTGGTTCCGAGCGCCACGAGGCGCGCCGCATTGACAACCAGCTGCGCGGCCGCGCCGCCCGCCAGGGCGACCCCGGCTCCAGCCGATTCTATCTCTCCATGGATGATGAGTTGATGCGCCTGTTCGGTGGGGCGCAAGGCGAAAACCTGATGCGCCGTCTGAACCTGGACGATATGATCCCGATTGAAAGCGGCATGCTCGGCCGGCTGGTGGAGCAATCCCAGATGCGCGTGGAAGGCGCCAATTTTGACGTCCGCAAACATCTATTGGAGTACGACGATGTGTTGAACTCGCAGCGCAAGCGTATTTACGCCCAGCGCGACCTGGTCTTCACCAAGGAGGACTTGAGCGAAGATGTGCTGGAGATGCTCGAGACCGACCTGCAAACCCGCGTACCTGCCAACCTGGAGGACGAGGAAGGTCCCTGGAAGCTGCTTGGCTTCCTGGAACAGGTCCAACCGCCCATCGATTACGACTCCGGTTATTGCCCCTCCTTCACTCTCCGGCTGCTGCTGGAGGATATCCAGAACCGCATGGAGAAGGGCGGCCAACCGCTGACAGCCTTGCAGGATGCCCTGCTGGCCCTGGCGGGGGACGCCTTTGACGCCGAGCGCGAGCATGTATTGCACAGTTCGCGCACGATGCTGGAGAAAACCACCGAGAGTTTCGAGACCACCCTGGGCGAGCGTTACGAAGCCCT
>CAYOOA010000106.1:0-3196 GCA_964405455.1 uncultured Anaerolineaceae bacterium
TTGTCGGATTCAACCAGGTTCCTCTCCCATCTATTTTCAGTCTCTGACCCGGGAGCAGCCAGAGAACTCGGTAAAGTCTAGATCCTGCCTGTCAAGGCCTGTAGGTAGCGCTTCAGGTTTAACGGTTGCCCGGAAAGCATGTTCTGCGCCCGGAACATTCCCGCCACCACCCGCAGCACCAGGTAGACCATGACTAATAATAAGCCAATAGCCAGCAGCAATTGCCACCAGGGCACCTGGGTGCCTGCCAGGCGGGACATCATCGCCACGGGTGCCGTGAAGGGGATCAGGCTGAGTGCCACGGAGATGCCGCTATTGGGGCTTTGCACTAGTCCTGAAATGAAGACCAACGGCACAATCAACGGCAGGATGATCAGGGTTGTGATTGAACTACCCTCCTTGACATTGCTGACCAGGGCGCCTACGCTGGCCATCAGTGCACCGTAGAGAAAATAGCCCAGCAGGAAAAAGATGATGCCCCAGACCAGGATGCTGGCCGGCAGTTGGAAAGCGGCCCCCAGGTTAAACTGGGTCCCACTGAAGCGCAAGATTAACAAGCCAGATGCGCTCCAAAACACGGTCTGGATGAGGCCAACAGCGCCCAGGGCCAGGATCTTGCCGGATAACATCTGCATGGGCGTGATCGAGGTCATCAGGACTTCCAACATGCGGTTCTCGCGCTCTTTGTTGATGCTGCTCAACATCAGGCTGGAGCTGCCCATGATGAAAAAGTAGAACAACATGGTCACCCCATAGGGTAGGAAAAAGGTGAGCACATTCTCCGGGTCACGCTGCGGTTCTGGCGAAAGGATCTTCTCCTCCAGCACGAAAGTCTGTTGATAGCGGGCGAGCAACGCAGGATCATCCTTGAGCAGGTTGTAATCCAGGGCCTGGGTGATGACGTTCGCCTGGTCCATACCGCTCATTGGGTTGTAATCCGCCCGGTAGTAGACCACCTTGCCGGAATTTACATAATCCGGCCAGATCACGTAATACGCGCTGATTTCACCCGACTTCACAGCTTCGGTGGCGGTCGGTTCCGATTCAAACTTGATCAATTTCCCGGTCAAATCACCTGGTAATTCCTGAATCAAACCGGCCGGGTCCACATATCCCTCTGGCAGGTTGGATTGAGCTGGAACAAATAACTGTCCTATCACACTGGTTCCTGTTTCCTTATCCCGAAAAGCGGATGCCGCCCATGTGACCAAGAATCCCACCAGGGGAATCAGGATGAGAGTGATGATAAATGACCGCCGGGCAACAGTGGAAACAAATTCCTGTTTAAAAACCAACCAGACTTTACTCATGACTCAGGCCCTCCTTGGACTGCGCCCGAAGATTTCCCGCCAGGTCAGGCGTTTGCCGTAGCGCAGCATCCCCAGGCGGAAAGCCCGTCCGGCCAGCCACAACGCACCCACTGCGCAAAGGATCAGCAGTCCGATGCTAAGGGCCGTCTGCCAGAGAGGAACATTCGTATAACCCGCCCGCAGGGAAAGGGCCAGCGGCGCTGTCAGCGGGAACAGGCTCAAACCAACCGAAAGCCCGCTGTTGGGATTGGCAAGAAGCGCCGAGGTGAACCACAGCGGAACAGCCAGCGGGAGGGTGAACAAACCGGCAATTTGCTGTGCTTCGCGCGATTCCGTCGCCGTGGCGCCCACCAGGGCCATCAGGGCGGCGATCATGACGAACGCTGGCAGCATGACCAGCAGCAGCAGCCAGAGATATCCTACATCCAACGTAAAGCCTTCACCGATCGGAACCAACTTTACCAGGACTATCAACCCAATGATCACCACAATCAACCAGGCGCCAATCTGGGTCAGGCCAACGCTCAAGTTGCCAATGATCTTGCCAGCCATCAATTGTTCCGGCGAAACCGAGGTGGCAACGATTTCCATCGTGCGGTTCTCTTTTTCCTCCACCAGTGCCTGCAGCAGATACCCTCCGCTGGTGTTGATGGCGATCATCAACAGAATGGCAGCCAGCATGGGCACCAGGAAACCAAGGATGTTGTTGTTGCCCGTGCTGCGCGCCCCATCCAGCGAGCGAATCTCCAGCTGACTGCCTTCCATTAAGCGCTCGCGTTCCTCTGCCGGCCGACTCTTCAACAAGTTATACAGGACATATTCACGAAACTGGCTTTGTCCCTCGGTTCCCTTGGCATCATTGGCTACCAGGTTTACTTTACCGGAGGTGAGAAAATCCGGTTGCAACACATAATAAGCGCGGATTTCTTTTGCCTGCAGGGCTGCATCAGCCTCGATCTCGCTGGCAAAGGGCATCATCTTTACATAATCAATCGATTTCTCTGCATCCGGCGGCTGGACAGCATTCGCCAGCACGCCTGAAAAATCCACGTATCCGATCGGGGTTCGATTGGTTTGCAGTAAAACGGATAGGAAGGACATCGCGATGATGAATATCATGAAGATGGGCATGCTGAGGATGGAAATGATGAAGCGTTTACGCAACACATGCCGCAGGTATTCATATTTGGTTATCAGCCAAAATTTTTTCATACTGCATCTCCCTTGCCCTGCACTACCTGGATGAAGATTTCGTCCAGCGTGGGCATGGCAATCTCAAACGCCTCCAGGACGATCCCACTTTCCACAAGGGTCCTCAGTACCTGCTGGGCAGGCACCCCATCTGCAAGCAGTAATCTGTGGCCGCTGTTTTCCTTCTCGATGTTCCGCACACCTGGAATGACGGTCGGCAACACCTGGGGTGTGTGGACCACCACGGCCTGGGTGGCGTACTGCCGGCGGATATCCTGCAATGAACCGTAGAGCATGGTGCGGCCCTGGTTGATCAAAACCAGGCGGTCGCATAATTCCTCCACCTGGTGCATCTGGTGGGTACACATCACAATGGTGATGCCCTGCTCGCGTTGTTCGCGCAGTAGGTCCTTCACCATTTGGGTGTTTACCGGGTCCAGGGCGGAAAACGGCTCATCAATGATGACAATCTCCGGCTGGTGCACCAGCGTCGCGATCAATTGAGCCTTTTGCTGCATGCCCTTGCTCAATTCCTTGACCTTCTTCTTGCGGTGGTCGGCCAGGTCAAAACGCTCCAGGTAGGCATTGACTCGTTTCTGCGCCTCCGCCTGGGACAATCCCTTCAGGGTGGCCAGGTAAACCAGGCAGCGATCCAGGTTGATATCCTGGTACAGGCCGCGCTCCTCCGGCAGGTA